>NZ_LMCG01000041.1:0-344552 GCF_001623065.1 Pseudovibrio sp. Ad46
AACGCAGAACTATTCAAAACCGACGCTTGCGCTACCACGCACAAGCCGCTTAACATCAACACGCAATTGGGCCAGACACTCCACTAATCGAAAGCCAATTTTGTCCAACTATCTTTGACGACGGACAGTCTGAAGGCTCTTCAGTGATGGGGAAATGCTTGGGTACACTCTGACCATTGCATTCCTTTTGTAACTCTTCCTTCAAGAGCCAACGGTTGTCTCTCACTCATGTTTTGAGAGCAAGATCTTATACTGAGATGAACTTGGATGTTTGCTTGAGTATCTGCAGTGCAGCTCCCGGCACACGAGTCTCAAAGCCGAAGTTTAAGCTTTTGCAGTGTGTTGCGGCTGCTAATGAGCGAACTTGGATAATTTGAGCGATGAACTCTAATTACCAAGATCAGTCATCCTCTTTCCTTCACAAACATCAAAATCGCCCGCTCCAGTTCTTGTGCTGCCGGAGATGGTGGGGTGTCGGATTTTCGGATGAGTTGGATCTCGCGTTGGATGTTGGTTTCGGGAAGGGGGATGAAGCTGATTTCTTCTGAGTTGGGCATTTGTACGGTGGTTTCGGGGAGGATCGTGATGCCGACTTTATTGCGGATCATAGCCATCAAAGATGTGATGTTGTGTACTTTTAGGCCCGCGTTTGCGTGGAGTTGTTGGCAGTCGGGGATATGGATAGATTGAGAGAGATTGTTGGCAATCAGACGTTCGTGTTGAAGGTCAGCCCAACGCAGCTTGTCTCCTAACTTTAAGAGCTTACTCGACTTGTGGCAAAGAATACCAAAGCGATCTGAGAAGAGAGTTTGAGTGTGGAATGAAGTGGCGTGCCCCTGTGTAGAGGCAATGCCCAAATCAATCCGGTCTTTTGCCAGCTCGCGCAGGATGGACGCAGAATCCATGTCTCGGAGCTCGATGTGAACGTCTGGGCGCGCAGAGAGATATTGGGCGATGACTTCAGGCATGATTGTGTTTGCAACGGATGGCACAGCAGCCAATCGCACTTTTCCGCTTTTTGCTTTTGCGAAGTTCACAATATCCTGCACCATGCCGTCAAATTGATAAAGCTCCCGCTCTGCCTGCTCCAGAACGAAAGATCCAAGCGCTGAGAGCCGGTTCTTACGATCGGTCTCAAACAAAGATTGTCCTAGATTTTCTTCCAGTTGTTTCAGCATCATGGAGAGCGCTGAAGGTGTGCGCCCAAGAACCTCGGCTGCATCACTAAGGTTGCCGGTTCGCGCAACTGCAACGAAGCAACGAAGCATCTCAATCTTGATCTGCATTTCAATTTTCCTGAAACAAATTACAGAAGTTTGATTTTGACTGAAATTGCATCATGTGTCCATAGTCTGCTCAGTAATTCTACGGGCGAATAGGCAGCAGATCACATGGTCGACACACAACTGAATCTCATTGCAGGAAACTGGACCGCTGGCACAAGCGAAGTTGAGAACCGGAACCCATCGGATCTGAGTGATCTTGTTGGTCTGTTTGCGCAGGCATCCGCTGGTCAGCTGGAAGCGACCTTGGACCAGGCACGCATTGCTCAGGCGGAATGGGCTGCTTATGGCATTGAGCGCAAATACAACGTGCTGAATGCGATTGGGACTGAGATGATGGCGCGTGCGGAGGAACTCGGTACGCTGCTTTCTCGTGAAGAGGGCAAACCTTTCGCGGAGGGTAAAGGAGAGGTTTACCGAGCGGGTCAGTTCTTCACCTACTATGCAGCTGAAACATTACGTCAGATTGGCGAAAACGCAGATTCTGTGCGGGACCGAATTGAGGTTGATGTTCGCCGAGAAGCGGTCGGTGTTGTTGCAGTTATCTCTCCGTGGAACTTCCCAACAGCAACAGCGTCCTGGAAGATTGCACCAGCGCTCGCATTTGGAAACGCAGTTGTCTGGAAACCAGCAAACCTGACACCAGCCTCTGCGGTTGCACTGACAGAGATTATTGAGCGACAAGACATACCCAAAGGCCTCTTCTCATTGGTTATGGGATCTGGCCGTGACATCGGCCAACGTTTGGTTGAGAGCCCGAAAGTTGATGCAATTTCCTTCACAGGGTCTGTTCCGGTAGGCCGGGGCATTGCATCTGCTGCTGTTCAGAACTTCACGCGAGTTCAGATGGAAATGGGCTCCAAAAACGCTCTTGCTGTTATGGATGATGCTGACCTTGATCTGGCTGCAACTTTAGCAATCGGTGGTGCGTTTGGCGGAACTGGTCAGAAGTGTACAGCGTCTTCCCGTCTGGTTGTCCACGAAGCCATTCATGACGCGTTTGTTGAGAAGTTCATTGCTGGCACAAAAGCCATGAAGGTTGGTCATGCATTGCAGGCGGGTACTCAGATTGGTCCGGTTGTCTCTGAGCAGCAGCTCAACGAAAATCTGGCCTATGTGGAGCTTGGTAAATCCGAAGGTGCAGAGCTCGCATGTGGTGGACAACGTCTGGAGATGCCAACACAGGGCTTCTATATGTCTCCCGGTGTCTTCCTGAACTCGACCAACTCCATGAAAATCAACCGTGAAGAGATGTTTGCTCCATTGGCGGCAGTCATTAAGGTTGGCAGTTATGATGAAGCTCTCGCGATAGTCAATGACACCAACTTCGGACTGACTTCGGGCATCGTGACGCAAAACCTCGCAAGGGCAACCCATTTCCGTAGAAACGCGCGTACTGGGTGTGTGATGGTTAATCTACCGACAGCTGGCACCGACTATCACGTTCCATTTGGTGGTCGTGGAGACAGCTCATACGGCCCACGAGAGCAGGGCTCCCACGCGAAGGACTTCTACACCATCGTCAAAACCTCCTACATCTCATCCGGAGTTCCTGTGTGATGTGGATCGACAATCTTCAATATGCCAACTGGTCTGAGAAAATCTTTCGGCAAATGCGGGCGGGGGGATTAGACGCTGTTCATGTAACGATCGCGTATCATGAGAATTTTCGCGAGACAGTGCTCAATTTTGAGCAGTGGAACCGCTGGTTTGAGCAATACTCTGACCTCATTATGCCCGCTTATGTGGCCGCTGATATTGATGTTGCACGCGAAACCAATCGCACAGCAATCCTCTTTGGGTTCCAGAACCCAAGCCCGATTGAAGACGATATCGGCCTCGTTGAGATTGTGCACCGCCTTGGTGCACGGTTCATGCAGCTGACATACAACAACCAGTCGTTGCTTGCCACAGGTTGCTATGAAGCTGAAGATACCGGCCTCACCCGGATGGGCAAACAGGTTGTCAGGGAGATGAACCGGGTCGGGCTTGTTGTGGATATGAGCCATTCTGCCGATCGGTCAACGATTGAGGCTGCGGATTACTCTGAAAGGCCAATCGCAATCACGCATGCCAATCCGTTTGATTGGGCGCCTGCGCTGCGCAACAAAAAAGATGATGTCATTCGGGCTGTCGTAGAAAATGGCGGAATGCTGGGCTTCTCGCTTTATCCGCATCACCTCAAAGACAAATCGGCGTGCACGCTTGAAAGCTTCTGCACGATGATTGCGCGGACCGCAGAAAAGTTTGGTGCGCAGCATTTGGGAGTAGGCTCTGACCTTTGCCAGGACCAGCCAGATAGCATCGTGGAATGGATGCGCATGGGGCGTTGGACAAAAGAGACGGACTATGGCGAGGGCTCGGCGAGTGCACCGGGTTTCCCGCCAATGCCTAAATGGTTCGAGAACAACAAAGATTTTGGCAACCTTGAAAGAGGTTTGCGAACTGTCGGTTTCAATGAGGAGGAAACTGCAGGGATCATGGGCCGAAATTGGTACTGCTTTTACGAAAGCAGTTTTCACGCAGCACCAGCCGAAAAGAGGCTGCTTAACTCACCCCCATTGGAGTTGAAGAAGAACTGTTCAGCTTAACTGAACATGCTGCATTGCCGTCACCAGGGAGGGAAACATGACGGACATTACCAAGCAATCTGTAGAGGATACGAACGATACCAATATGCCGCTGCTTGCGATTACAGGTGGCTTTATCGTGCTCTTCTGCTTAGTCGCACTCATCAATCTCGATGTATTATCGGCATTTGTTGATTGGGGCTTCAATATTTCAGCAACATACTTCGGCTTGTTTTGGCAGGTACTGCTTCTGTCAACGTTTCTTCTGGGCTTGATCCTTTGTGTATTGCCGGGCGGTAAGGCGATCATGGGCAACCTTGCAAAGCCCGAGTTTACTGTCTTCCAGTGGGGCGCAATGATCATGTGCACCCTGTTGGCAGGTGGTGGCGTCTTTTGGGCTGCGGGTGAGCCAATGGCACACTTCCTGTCATCGCCTCCACTGTTTGGCGCAGAAGCCGGCACGGATGCTGCCGTGGATGCAGCCATGGCACAAAGCTTTATGCATTGGGGCTTTTTGGCCTGGGCGATCCTTGGCTCATTGAGCACCGTCATGCTGATGCATTATCACTATGAAAAGGGATTACCACTCGCCCCGCGGACATTGCTTTACCCGGTATTCGGTGACAAAGCGATCAACGGTCCAATTGGCCTCATAGCAGATGCGTCAAGTATCATTGCTGTGGTTGCTGGAACCGTGGGTCCGATTGGCTTCCTAGGGTTGCAAGTCAGTTACGGTCTGAGTGATCTGTTTGGCATTCCAGATGGGTTTACAACACAAGCTGTTGTGATTGCTGGCCTGGTCGCGCTCTATACGATTTCAGCCATCTCCGGTCTTTCCAGAGGTATCCAGCTTCTGAGCCGCCTGAATGTCATTCTGGCTGCCGGTCTGCTGCTTTTCGTCTTGCTCGCTGGCCCAACAGCCTTCATCTTCAACAGCTTCTTCTCAGGCTTTGCAACATATCTTGGCAACTTCTTCGGCATGGCGCTTTACCGCGGTGAAGCTGGTGTCTTTGGTGAGCCGGGTTGGCTTGGCTGGTGGACTGTGTTCTTCTGGGGCTGGTTCATGGGATATGGCCCGTTGATGGCAATGTTCATCGCGCGTGTATCTCGTGGTAGATCCATTCGCTCTATCGTGATCATGCTGTCCATTGTCGCGCCAATTGTCACAAACTTCTGGTTCACCATTGTTGGTGGTTCTGGGATTGCATTTGAACTTCAGCAGGCTGGCTCTATTGCGACTGCTTTTGAAGGTTTCAACCTTCCAGCTGCACTCTTGGCGATTACACAGCAGCTGCCGCTCGGCTTCTTTGTCTCTCTCCTCTTCTTGGTTTTGACAACGATTTTCGTAGCGACAACAGGTGACTCTATGACCTACGTCATCTCTGTCACCATGTCCAAGAGCGGAACACCATCTATGGCAGTTCGTGTGTTCTGGGGCATTGCAATGGGCATGATGGCAATAATCCTGATTTCAGTAGGGTCTGGCGGCGTCTCAAAGTTGCAAAGCTTTATCGTCATCACCGCAGTACCAGTATCCTTGCTACTCATTCCGTCACTTTGGGATGCATTGCGCATCACAATAGCGAAAGGAAGAGACAGCTAAGCATATTGCCCGAGCACATATATCCAATATGGCTCGGGCAATTTAAGCTTCGGATTGTCCAGAGGATGAGATGATTATGAGTGTTTGCGAAACCGATGCAATCCAACTGCGTTCACCTGATAAGGTGATGAAGTTGAGCCGGCTCGGTTCAATCCATCAATCGCGCCTATCCTTCATGCGTATTCTTCTAAGACGCATGCAGAATGAAAATTGGCGATTTGACCGACCTGTCTTTGAAATGGATGAATGCGGTGTTAGGCACGCTGTCTATTGCGCTCATGGTCCGGACCGAACCTACTCTCTTGTTGCCTTCTCGCATGATCTTCCAGCTGAGAAACGGTCAGATCGTGTGATTGCCGATGCCTGGGACGCTACGTTCACTCTTTTTGACGGTATTCCAACCTCTGAGGATATTGAACGTCTTTCTCGCAACGTACCTTTGCAAGAGGCTGGGCGCATTTGTGAGACAGAACTATCACTGTCACGCGCCAACCGTTCGGCGCGATTGTGGGAGCACATTGTAACGGCTCTGGCAAAGGGAGAGCAGCCGGATCTCCAAAAGATCGAAGCCGTCGGCTATCTCATGCGCACCACCGCTGTTTATGGGTCAGGCAAGTTTGGGGCGGCGGATCGCGAAATGATCGCGGACCGTCCTGAGTTTCAAAGTCCGTTCCAGGTGGAGATGCTTTCCGTCTTTCTGACACGCGCTTTTGTGCGCGACCTTGTCGAGTATATGGCGCGAATGAAGGGGGGAGAAAAAGCTGTAAAGTTGGATCCTGCTATCGCCCGTTCTATGGGCATTGGGAATTCAACTGGCCTCGGAATGGCGCCATTTCTGCTCAATCACCCTGTACTGTTTAACAACTGGATTGCTGCGCGGGAACAAGCGGCTGCACGCGTACGTGCACTCCCTCGGGCAAGTGAACAAGAGATTGAACTCTTTCGTGAGTTGTTGGCGCGCAGCATTTTATTGACTGCGTCCTGGACAACGGACCATCAGATCCAATCTGAAAAGACTGAAGGGCTCAAGCGTGACCTTGTATCGTTGCAGCAGCAGGCCGAAAACATCTCTGATGCAAGTGATCACCCTTGGAAACAGCTAAATACCTGGGCAGAAAAGGAACTATCTCTGGAAGGGCAGGAGTGCCTGACTTCCTTGATGCTGGAGCCTTATGGGGCACTTGTTGATGATCTTGCAAACACCATGGCCGCTGACAACACGCCAACATTCCGCATTGCTGGAGCGATGACACTGCAGGATCTGCGAGAAGTTCTTGAACGGGTCTATGGTTGGGCATTGGAAATTGATTGGAGTGATCAGCAGAACAAAGCAAAGGCCTGGTATGTCTCAGAGGAGAAGCTGGAGCCACGTCTGGGTGAACGCTTTGAAGAGCCGATTGAAGAATACGAGCAACCTTTAGCGCCCGGACGAGATGCAGCTGCGCTTTATCATGCTCTGGGCCACTGGCCAGAAGACAAAAACATCGCTCAGTTTCTGCTGAGGCATCCTGAATACCGTCACATCGTTCGCCGCGCTCAGATTGTCAATCAGGCACCCTATGCTGAAATCCGCGACAATACGATTGCAAGCGATGTTCTGCCGATCGATATGCTGAGATGTAAACTCGCCTTTTTCGGCGCAGTGCAATTCGATCCGCGCTCTGATCGTTGGGTACGCATCAACATGTATGCAAACGCGCCTTATCCGGAGGAGTTGGCGTCACAATCTGATGATTTCTGGGTCTATCCAGCACTGAGCAGAGGCAACTAGATGAGTTATTCTCTCAATGAAATCGAAGCGATGTGCAAGCGTGCTTCTCGCGGTGCAGGGTTGCCATGGGGCTTATGTGAGGAGGCCGCCAAAGGAACGCGCTGGCTCGCGTCCTTTGGATTTCCTGGACCGGATTTGCTGGTCTCACTCTTAGATTTGAATGACAGGCTGCCAGCGGTTGATCTGTCTCCAGTGGCACTTCAAGGCATCTGGCGTGCTCCAGCGGGCAGGCTAAGCCCACTCATTGCAGGCGCAGCGATGAGTGACTGTGCGATCAAAATGGAGCTGGGCAATATCATAACAATGCTGGAAGTTGACTACCCGTTGCTGGTTGTTCCTTTCGCGTCCGGTGCAGCCCTTCGTCTTGGTCAGCCAGTTGCTGTGGAGTGGGAAGGTACGCGCATGGTTACCAACGGCAAGGAACTCTGCGTTCAGGGCAATTCTGAGGCAATTTTATCTTCTCACGCCAAACGAGTTGAATGCTCAGCGCCAGCACAAATGCTCTCGCAAAGCAAACCTATCCATAGAGCGGTTGTTGGGGATGCATGTTGGATGCGGCTTGGAGCATTTGCACAGCGAACCTTTGCTCCGGCGACAGAAGCATCCCGCCTACGTGGAGCTGGAGCTGGTTTGACAGACAACGACTAACCAGCCGTTGCTCCTAAATCTCAAAATCACGAAATCCAATGCAAGAGATCAGGTGTTTGATGAACACGCTGACTGATAAAAACTGGAGTAAAAATGAGCTCAGAACTCAAAAAACTAGGCGGTTCAAAGCGCTTTTCTGCAATCGCAATTCACAATGATGTCGTTCACTTGGCAGGTCAGGTGTCTCAGCTGGTTGAAGGTGACATCGCCGAACAGTCAAAAGACGTTTTCGCAAAAGTCGACAGCTTGCTTGCTGAGGCAGGGACAACTCGTGAAAACGTATTTTCCGTCCAGATCTGGCTGGCAGACATGCGTGAATATGATGGGATGAATAACGTCTGGGATGAGTGGGTCGCTGATCTCAACGCAGCCCCAACACGAGTTTGCGTCGAAGCCCGTATGGCGAAACCTCACTACAAAATCGAGGTTCTGGTGCTCGCGGCGCTTTAAGGGAAGACCCAAACAGAGCAACGGCCCTGTTTGGGTTCATAAGCGGTTAAAGAGGTAAGGCGCCTTCCCAGACGATTTTTCTGTAACGTTCAGGATTGGTGTCGCCCTCGGTGTTGAAGATCAACACAACACTCTCTTCGTTGATACCAGCTTTTTGTGCCAGTTCGGCGTACTCTGCTTTTGACTTCATCGCGTAAAGCAGGCCGATGTTCAAAGCACCGGACTCGCCGCCTGTGATCGCAGGGTCCCCTTTGAGTGGGTTACCAAGAATGCGCATGCCGGTGGCGGCAATGTTATCTGTGGCTGAGATGAAGTGATCGCCGCAGTCTCTTAGGATTAGCCATGTGATCGGATTTGGTTCGCCGCAGGCAAGACCAGCCATAATGGAAGTCAGGTCACCCTCAACCGCAGTCATCTCACCATTTTCGCTGGAAACAGATTGATAAAGGCAATCTGCAGCGCGCGGCTCGCTGATCACAGACGTGAAGTTCTCAGGTCCGTACGCATCAGCAAGATAGCCCAGAACACCGCCTGCCATAGCTCCGACACCAGCCTGAAGCATAACGTGAGTTGGTTGAGCATCGTCCAGCTTGGCGAGTTGGTCAGCTGCTTCTCCAGCCATCGTCATGTAACCCTGGGAGATCCAGGTTGGTATCTCTTCGTAGCCATCCCAGGCAGTGTCCTGAACAAGCTCCCAGCCGTTCTCTTCCGCTGTTTTATTCGCTAGTCGAACGGTGTCATCGTAGTTCACATCGGTCACAATGCAGTCTGCACCCAAACCCCGGATGCGCTCGACAGCTGACTGAGGTGAACCTTTGGGCATGTAAACAACAGCCTTTTGTCCCATAGCGCGCGCAGCCCATGCGACACCGGTCCCATGGTTGCCAGCAGTTGCTGTTGTAAAGACCATAGGGCGCTCAAACTTTTGAGAAACAGTCTGTAGGTCGATTTCCGAAATATCGAGATCAAGCTTCTTCGCAAGCAAGCGACCAAGGGCATAGGAGCCACCAAGCACCTTAAAGGCATTTAGTCCGAAACGATGAGACTCATCCTTCACGTAAATCGCCTTGACGCCCAGCACCTTTGCTAAGGCGGGAAGGCTGGTGAGGGGAGTTGGTTCATAACCTTGGATCTGACTATGAAACTCACGCGTTTTCTCTGCAACTTCAGTCGTGAACAGTGGACTGGTTTCACCTGTGCGGAAACGATTGCTGCGTATCTTAAGCATCTTGGTCTCTTCAACAGCTTGGGCAAGGGGAGGAGAGCTGCGCTCGAAGAGAGTGGGGAACTCTATCTCAGAGCGCAGCAACAGGAGTGTCGTGCAGCTTACTTGACGTACGCGATTGCTTCGACTTCAACCAGCGCGTCTTTCGGCAGGCGGCCTGCCTGGATGCAAGAGCGCGCAGGTGCACCTTCAGTGCCAAAGACTTCCGTGTAAACTTCGTTGAACGCTGCAAAGTCTTCCATTTTAGCGAGGAAACATGTGGTTTTCACCACGCTGTCGATACCAGCACCAGCCTCTTCCAACACAGCCTTCAAGTTGGCCAGTGACATTCTGGCCTGCTCGGTGATGCCACCTTCAGGGAATGCCATTGTTTTTGGATCAAGCGGCAATTGGCCAGAGGTGAAAACGAGGTTCTCTAAAACAGTTCCCTGAGAATACGGTCCGATTGCAGCTGGAGCGTTTTCTGTAGCAACTAACTTTTTCATTTTACTTACTCTTTGCTAGTGATCTGAGTTTTTGATTCTCGGATGTACTTGTAGATGGCATGTCGCGTGATCCCGAGTTTTTCCGCCACAAGCACGGTTGCTTCTTTGAACTCGAAAATGTCGCGTTCAAGAAGCAGTTTGGTGACAGCCTTGTTGCTGGCTTTTTGTGTCACCGATGGGTCTGCCTCCACATCTCTGATCGCCTGTTCCAAGGCACCCAAAATGACCTCAGTTGAGTTGGTGCTGAAGCGCTCTGGTGTTGTTTTCTCTGCAACCTCAGCAGCATCTGGAGTGAACGTGCTGATGATCTCTGAGAAGGGCAGGGATAGATTGATGTTCAGGCAGAACAAACCAATCGGTTTGCCTGAAGCGCCAAGGATAATCGTCGTTGCTGATTTTAGCAGCTGTCCCTCAGCATTATGCGTGAAGTAGGCTTTCGGTGTCAGATTGCCTGTCTCCTGATAAACCCGCAGCATCTTCAAACCGAGGTCTGTTATGGGAGACCCGATCGTCCGACCCGTCATGTGTCCGTTGACGATCTTGGCAACAGATGTTTCCAGGTTTTTGAGAGAATGCACCACAACCTCACAGTGTGGCCCGATCAAATCCGCGACTGTTTCTGCAATGCGAAAGTAGTTTGCAAGACGATCATCATCATCTTCAAAGAGACATTCTACATTTGTGAAGTCATTGAGGTTGATCATAGCTGTTTTCTCAAAGCTCGCCTGAATACGTAATAGGTTCCTTGTGTTGGTAACCACGTTTCCCGGTGTTTGCAATGAAAAGTTCACTTCATTTAACTGTAAATGCTAATTTTGAGCCGAAATGCGTAATGGTACTGATATTTTATCCACTAAAGAGGACGGAAATCTAGAAATATATATGTATGAATGCCTATTACAGTCTAATATTGTTGACTGAAATGATATTGTATTAAATATGTAACTCAAAGGTTGGTTGAACCCATTTGCGTTCACAAATTTGCAATTTCGGGTCCGGCCACTCTGTCATAAAACGGGAGCACATCATGTCAGAGTTTTCTTTGAGGGGCTTTGAAGTTTCAGAATTTGAAAGCCGGACAGCACGCCTGCAAAAGGTGATGCATGAGCAAAAAGTGGACGCTGTCCTTTTCACGACAGAACCCAATGTCCGCTACTTCTCTGGTTTCTTCACTCAGTTTTGGCACAGTCCAACACGTCCATGGTTTCTGATTGTGCCTCTTGAAGGCAAGCCAATCGCGGTTATTCCAGAGATTGGCGCCACTGGAATGGCGGCAACATGGATCGATGATATCCGTACCTGGGCATCACCATGCCCTGAGGACGATGGCATTTCTCTGGTTGCCAAGGCCATGAATGACCTGCCTAAAAAGTACGGTCGTGTGGGTGCAACGCTTGGGATTGAATCCTACCTGCGTATGCCAACAAACAACTTCCTGGAACTACGTGACAAGGTTGAATCAGAATTTGTTGACGTTGCGCTTGCAATTCACAATCTTCGCCAGATCAAATCCGCAGCTGAAATCAGCAAGACCCGCCAAATCTGCCGTATCACCAATCAAGCCTTCGACCTCATTCCAAACTACGCAAAAACTGGAATGACCGAGCGGGAAATCTGCAAACAGTTCAGAATTGATATGCTGAGTGCAGGTGCGGATGAATGTCCTTACATTATCGCAGGGTCCGGCCCTGATGGATATGACAGCATCATCATGGGCCCAACTGACCGCGCATTGAATGACGGTGATGTTCTCATCATTGACACAGGCGCAGTCAGAGATGGCTACTTCTCAGACTTTGACCGCAACTGGGCGTTTGGCTCTGCAAGTGAAGAGACACTTGCTGCCTATCGCGCAACATGGGAAGCAACGACCAAGGGCTTTGAAGCTGCCAAGCCGGGCAACACGACTACAGACATCTACAATGCAATGTGGAGTGTCCTGGAAGCTGCCGGTGCTCTTGGCAATGATGTAGGCCGCATTGGCCACGGCCTTGGCATGGAGCTGACAGAGCGCCCATCTCACACAGCAACCGACAATACTTTGCTAGTGCCAGGTATGGTTCTGACTTTGGAACCGGGCATGAACTACGCGCCAGGTAAGCAGATGGTTCATGAAGAAAACATCGTCATCACAGAAGACGGTGCAGAGTGGCTCACTGAGCGCGCAGCACCGGAAATGATCATCATTAAATAACAAGCATGAGCCGTCCCCTCGGGGCAGGGAGACGGCTTCCCTCCTATGCAGTCAGGATAAATTGCTTCGGCATTGTTTATCCTTAGCGCTGTAGCGGTTAACTCAGGGGAGAGTTATGAGTAACCAAGCTGTACAACAACTAAAACAAGGTAAGATGCTCTTTGCCAGCACGATGACATTCATTGTTGTCGTGGTTTTGTCAGGCATCCTGTTCCCGGATCAACTGTTTAATGTCGGTGTAAGCACCATGAACTATCTGACCGATAAATTCGGTTGGATCTACATGGCGGGCTCCTTTGCCTATGTCATGGTGATGTTCTTCTTCGCCTTCAGTAAATACGGTAACATCCGCTTTGGGTCGGATGACTCCAGACCAGAATTCAGCACCTTCTCATGGATTGCGATGCTGTTCTCCGCTGGTATGGGTACCGTAATGCTCTATTGGGGTGTTGCAGAGCCAGTTTACCACTACATGAACCCGTTAGAGACAACCGGTATTGCTGCACAAACACCTGCAGCAGCTGAGTTTGCGATGAAGCAGAGCTTCATTCACCAGGGCATTCAGGCCTGGGCTGCATTCTCCGTGGTTGGTCTGATCCTCGGTTATCTGATGTACCGTAAAGGCGAAAGCGGCCTGATCAGTAACATTTTGCTCCCATGGGGCCGTGATAAAGCAAATGGTGGCTGGGGCAAACTGATCAATCTGGTTTGTGTGTTTGGCGCCATCGCAGGTATCTCTACCTCTCTTGGTCAAACTGGCCTTTCCCTGTCCATCAGCTCCTCTTACCTGATCGGCACGCCGGACGGCCCGCTGACAAAAATCATCCTTGTTGCTGCGATCACAGTAATCACCATTCTGTGCACCACCACAGGCCTTGAAAAAGGCATCAAGATCCTTTCCGATTACAACGCCTACCTTCTTGTTGGTTTGATTGTACTCGTCGGAGCGCTTGGCCCAACCACCCAGATGATCAATGTTTACTTTGATACAATGGGTAACTACATGAACGACTTCTTTACTGATGCGTTAATGTTGCCAACCTTCGCTGCGGATAAAGAAACCTCGTGGATCGGTGGCTGGCCAATTTACTACTATGCATGGGCAATCGCCTGGGCACCGTTTGTTGGTCCGTTTATCGCGCGTGTCTCCAAAGGCCGCACAGTCCGTGAGTTCATCCTTGGATCCATGATCCTGCCATGCCTCGGTATCTTCCTCTGGGTTGCGTTCTTCGGCACAATCGGCCTTGAAGCGTCTCCGGAAGCATTGGAAGCTGCAGCAGCGTCTTCTAAAGCTGCAACCTTCATCGTGCTGGAAGACTTCCCGCTCGGTACCGTCATCTCCATTGGTGTTGTGATTGCTCTGTTCACCTGCTTCATCACATCCATGAACAGCTCAACCTTCACACTCAGCTCCATGAGTGAAGATGGCTCCCTGAACCCAAGCAATAAGCAGAAGGTTATGTGGACCATTGCACAGGGCGCTATGGCTTTGACACTGATGCTGGCAACAAAATCTGGTATCGATTTGTTGCAGTCCATCAGCTTGATTTTCGCTCTGCCATTGATGTTTGTGCTCTTCGTGGCAATGATTAGTACATTCAAGATGTTCCGCGCAGAATTTGCTGATGAAAAGCAAGCGGAAGAAGACGTGCCAGCAATCAAACAAGCTGCCGAATAAAAACAAATAAAGCGAAGAGGCAGCCGCTCCAGGGCTGCCTCCTTGTAAGTTTCTTAAAGGAGGTAAGGGAACTTCAATGAGCAAAATCGAAGAACAAGTCATTGCGTGGCGCCAGCACTTGCATCAAATGCCAGAATTTGGCTTTGAAGAAGTGAAAACATCCGAGTTCATCGCCCAGAAGCTGGAAGAATTCGGCATTGAAGTTCACCGCAATATCGGTCGCACCGGCTTGGTTGGCGTGCTTAAATGTGGTGATAGCGATCGCACAATTGGCCTGCGTGCAGACATGGACGCCCTCAAAATCACCGAGGAAAATGACTTCGCCTATAAATCCCAAAACGATGGGATGATGCATGCGTGTGGTCATGACGGACACACCACCATGCTATTGGGTGCAGCTCATGAGCTTGCCAGGCATAAGAATTTCGATGGCACGGTCTATTTCATCTTTCAGCCGGGTGAAGAGCACGGCGTCGGCGCAAAAGCAATGATCGAAGATGGCCTGTTTGACCGCTTCAAGATGGATGCCATCTACGCCATGCATAACTTGCCGGGCGTTCCGGAAGGCCATTTTGTAACCAATCCGGGCTCGATCATGGCATCGGAAAGTGGCTTTGAAATCGAGATCCTCGCGACAGGCGGTCACGCTGCAATGCCTCACATGGGCACTGACCCAATCGTGGTTGGCGCGCAGATCATATTGGCCCTGCAAACGGTCACCAGCCGTAATTTGAGTTCAATTCATGAACCTGCCGTGATCTCGGTGACGGAGTTCACCACCAACGGCACAACCAACGTTATTCCATCGTCCGCAACTATCAAAGGCGACACCCGCTGCTTTACTGATGAAGCGCTGGCAAAGATTGAAGCTGCCATCGAAAGAGTGGCTGCTGGTCAGTGTGTTTCAGCCGGCGTTGAATACAAATATAAGTTCACCAACACATTCCTCTCCACGATCAACACGCCAAAGGAAACAGCCGTTGCCGTTCGGGTTGCCAAAGCAATCGCCGGAGAAGAAAACGTAGACGGCGAAGCTCCTCCCTTCACCATCTCAGAGGATTTTTCGTACATGCAACGCAAAGTCCCAAGTTGCTACATTCTCGTCGGCAATGGAAAAGTAGGCGAAAAAGGCGGCACAGCCCTCCACAAACCCTTCTACGACTTCAACGACAACATCCTCATGACCGGCGCCCGCTTCTGGACCGAACTCGTAAAAGACCAACTCCCAGCTAACGCCTAACTATCAGCCACAACCAGTTCCCACCCAACCTCCCTGTTTCCTTCCTCCAGAATGAGAAGCAGGGAGGCGATCGACTGATGAAATGAATGTATTCCGGCGTGCAATGGACATACTCGCAATATTATCCAGGTGCATCTGTGTTAATTAATGCGTTAGTTTTGCCATGTGAGGTCAGGGTTGTCCGGATTCAATCCATCGAACTAAAACGGTTCTCGCTGTGGCTACCGCTGGCTTTCCTTGAAGACACTCAGACCATGCGATCTTGGATGTAGTGTTCGGAGAATTTTGGTAGGGGCTGGCAATCCTAGGGATAATGTCCGCCCTAGTGAAGCGCTTCAAATCAACTCATCAAGTGTGTCCTGACGATGAGGGATATCTTGCATTTCATACTACTGACAGCTGTTCTGGGGGCGGATTGTGGCTCTTGAGGTTCGAGTTCCTTCCTGCGACTTTATTGCGTGCTTTCTCAAATAAAAGGTTGTTTCGTCTCATCTATTCCGATTGATGAATTACTGAAAGAGTTATGTCTAATCATCTCTCCTACCGCCTGATTATCAAAGAAGATTAGAAAAGATCGGCAATGTAAAAAAGCAGCACTCGCCGGGCGGGGAGTGCTGCTTTTGGTGGTGGGTGCCCCTGAAGGTTCGGGAGGAGGGTAAACCTTCAAAGGCACCTTATGTCTCTGTCAGTTAAATCTGAGCAGAGAGATCCTTGGCGAGTTTGGTGTACTTGTCGCCAACGATGAGGTGGAGCGCTTTGTCTCCCGCTTTCATGACCTGAATACCAGCCTGTGACAGCTCTGGCATGGACACGCCGGCGATATCGCGCAGTTCCACGCGTACGCGGGTATTTGCAACAGCTTCAACAGCTACCACGTTATCCTTGCCGCCAAGCTGACCAAAGATGGCTGCAGCATCGAGACTTTGCTCGGCAGCAGGTTGCGCAGAGGCACCGCCACCTTGCAGGTAGATCTCCATATCGGTCTTCAGGTTCTCAGAAGCCGTTCCGAAGATGGCCTGAGCACCATTACCAACGCGGATCACACCGCGCGCGCCGAGGGCTTTCAACGCAGCATCATCAACCTTGGAGACATCAGCGGTGCTGACACGCAGACGGGTGATACATGCATCCAGATTGGTGATGTTGTCTGCACCGCCGAAGGCTTTCACAAGCGCTGCGGACATTGCATCTTCATCGCCGCTGGCAACAGCTGCGGAGGCTTCAGTTGCAGCTTCGCGGCCTGGAGTTTTCAGGTTCAGGGCTACAATGAGAACACGGAATACAGCGTAGTACAGAGCTGCGTAACCCAGACCAAACACGACCAACATCCAGCCGTTGGAAGACAGTGGGTAAAGCAGAACGTAATCGATGAAACCGTGTGAGAAGGTCATGCCGTGCTTGATGCCGAGCATGATCATCAGGGAGTAGCCAACACCTGCCAGAATGGCGTGTGCGATGTAAAGAACTGGCGCAACGAACAGGAACGCAAATTCAATTGGCTCGGTGATACCGGTCAGGAAAGAGGTCAGCGCTGCGGAGATCATGATACCGCCAACCATAGTGCGGTTTTCAGGCTTCGCGCAGTGCCAGATTGCCAGAGCAGCAGCAGGCAGACCCCACATTTTGAAGAGGTAGCCACCAGCCATGTTACCAGCAGTCGGGTCACCAGCAAGGTAGCGCTGGATTTCACCAGTCACAGCCTGACCAGTTGCCGGATCAATGTAGGAACCAGCTTCAAAGAAGAATGGAACGTTCCAGATGTGGTGCAGGCCAAATGGGATCAGCGCACGCTCAATCACACCGTAGATGAAGAACGCAACTTCTGGGTTTTCTTCTGCTGCCCAACGGGAGAACGCGTTGATGGCACCACCGATTGGAGGCCACACGAACGACAGGATAACACCGAGGAAAATACAGGCAAACGCGGTGATGATCGGCACAAAGCGCTTACCCGCGAAGAAACCGAGATAATCCGGTAACTTGATGCGGTAGAACTTGTTGAACATGAACGCAGCCAGCGCGCCCACGAGGATGCCACCGAACACGCCGGTATCAATGGAGGTGATCCCGAGGATCGGCTTGGTTTCGATCGCAAGTGTCTCAGCAACAACGCCCATTGTTGCAAGAAGAACACCGTAACCAACCACGGCTGCAAGGCCGGCAACACCATCGTTTTTGGCGAAGCCGAGTGCAACGGCAACTGCGAAGATGATTGGCAGGTTACCGAAGATCGAGCCACCAGCCTGAGCCATCAGGTGGTTGATGAATTCCGGAATGAACGGCAGGTCAGCTGCGCCGACGCCGAGAAGGATACCAGCAGCTGGAAGAACCGATACTGGCAGCATCAGGGACTTACCAACCTTCTGTAAGGCTCCAAATGCGTTTGAGAATGTACTCATTGTTTTTCCCCCAGAGTTGCATGGTGTGCGAGCACGCCATGCCCCCTGATTTTGTTAGGTATTCCCGACTGGAACACCAACTCCCACATTTACTCCTGCATCACTGCTGTGATTTGAGGAGATCTTTCACGTCACTGGTATCCGCGCAGTCCAAAGCTGCTTGCGCGAGCTTGCGGGACTCCTCCATGGATACAGTGCGAACTGTATGTTTCACTTCCGGCAGAGCAGGTACGCTGACGGAGAGTTCTTTGATGCCGAGGCCAATAAGGATCGGCACGGCTTCAATCTGACTGGCAAGACCACCGCAAACGCCAACCCATTTGCCTGCATCTTCTACAGCGCGAACGGTGAGTTCGATCATGCGCAGAACGGCTGGGTGCAGCGCATCCGCACGGGATGCGAGGCCCGGATGGCCGCGATCGATCGCCATGACGTACTGGGTGAGGTCATTGGTGCCGATGGAGAAGAAATCCACTTCGGGTGCAAGCTTGTCGGCCATAAGAGCAGCGGACGGCACCTCGATCATGATGCCGACTTCAACGTGCTCAACACCAAGGTTCTTCTGCTCTTCACGCACCAGCGCGTTGACAGCACGCAGCTCGTCTAATGCACTGATCATTGGGTACATGATGCGTGCATGGCCTTTGTGCGCCTGAGAGAGAATGGCGCGGACCTGACGGCGCAGGATGCTTGGACGCTCGATGCCGATGCGCACACCGCGAACGCCGAGGAATGGGTTTTCTTCATGCGGCATAGGCATGTAAGGCAAAGGCTTGTCGCCGCCGACATCCAGTGTGCGGATGATGACAGGGCGTTCCTTGCCCATAACCTCAAGAATTGCGCCAACTTTTTCGGCTTGCTCTTCTTCGGTTGGCTCACTGAGGCGCTCCATGTAGAGGAACTCGGACCGCAGCAGACCAACAGCTTCAGCACCAGCTGCAACAGCCTTTTCAGCATCTTCTACGCTGCCGATGTTGGCTGCAATTTCCACCCGAAAACCGTCTTTGGTGATGGCTGGTTTATGAGCATCGCGCTGGTATTCTTCGGCTTGTTTGGCTGCGTTTTCGATCTTCTTGGTGAAGGCAGCTTGCTCGGCGTCAGTCGGAGAAACTTTGATTTTGCCGCGCTTTGCATCCAGAAGAAGGACAGTGCCGTCTTCCAGATCCTTCATGGCGTCTTCAACATTGACGAGGTAAGGCAAGTCGTTAGAGCGAGCGATGATGGCCGCGTGAGAAGAAGATCCGCCATGGGTGGTACACAGACCGACGATCCTGGTGAGGTCCAGAGCAACGATCTCGGAAGGTGTGACGTCTTCCTGAAGAAGGATGGTGCCTTCCTCTAAAATCTCACCGCCGTCATCAACGCCAAGCAGCTTTTTCAGTACGCGCAGGCCGATGTCGCGGACGTCAACGGCGCGGCCAGCGAGCAGCGGGTCGTCCATTTTGGCGAGGGTTTCAGCCTGTGCTTCGTAAGCCAGCTTCCAGCTCCAGGCTGCGCCTTGGCCCTTGGCGATATCTGCCAGTGGCTTTTCGGAGAGTTCCGGATCGGAGAGCAGCTCGATGTGGGCGTTGAAGACCTCGGCCAGTTCTTCCTGACTGTTGTTGTTCAGGCGGTCGATGATGCTTTGCAGGTCTGCGATGGAGGATTTGACGGAGGCTTTGAACGCGGCACGCTCTTCAGCAGGGCCGATGCTTTCGCGAGTGACCTCTGGTAGAGCCTTGTTGTGCTTGACCAATTTACCGATAGCGCGGCCCGGAGAGGCGGTGAAGCCGATAAGAACACCATCTTCGCCGGATTTGACCTGAAGCAGAGGCGCTTCCTCGATCACGTCTTCCTGCGGAGCCTCGGAGAAGCTGGTGATTTCTTCGCCAAGACCAGCTTTCACAGCAGCGATAACATCTGCCACAACTTGCTGTGCGTCTGGACCAACAGCTTCAATCTCCAGCTCGTCACCCAGCTTTGTTTTCAAAGACATAATGCCGGTTACGGAAGAGCCGCTGCAGGTTTTGCCGTTGACGGTAAAGGTGACTTTCGCATCCGCTTTGCGCACTTCAACAGCCAAACGGGCGGCTGGACGGGCGTGGAGGCCGGTGGCGTTGGGGATCTTGATGGAGCCGGTGATGGCTGGGCCGGTTGGCTCAGTGGCGGTTTCCTGCGCCGGAGCGGTGGTACCTTGAGGATCATTGCTGCTTGGGACAGTGAAGACGACCTGATTGAGGTCTGTCTGAACGGTGCCGAGAGGAGCGAGGGTCGTGATTTCCTGACCGCTGGTGATGACGATTGCGGATTGAACGGAAACACATTCGCGGGCGATGAGGTCGACGTCGAAGGTGATAAGGGGTTGACCTTGCTCGACCTGATCTCCCTCAGCGACGTGCAATTCGAAGCCGCGGCCTTTCAGGGCGACGGTGTCGAGGCCGATATGCATCAACAGTTCAACGTCGCCTTGTTGTAGCGTAACTGCATGATGTGAATTATGAATTTGAGTTATCTTGCCAGCGAATGGGGCGTAAAGAACATTGTCTGTCGGGTCGATGGAAACACCATCACCCATCATCTTTTCGGCAAACACCGGATCGGGCAGGTCGGTGACAGCCTGAACAATGCCCTTCAAAGGCAAATTGATGGAAAATTTGTTTTTTGGATCCTTCACCGTTTTATCTCCCGATTATATTAGGTGAATGCGCGCCTTCTTAAGCTTCGGCTAAGTCTTGAAGAGACAAGAGGCGATTTTTACGCGAGGATCATTTGCGTAAGGCCGCACAACAATACGTAAAAAGACTAGTGTTACGGGGTGTTACGAATTGTTACAAAGGGAAATGTTTCTCATTACATAGAGAATGACTTACTGATGGAAATCAGTGCTAATCGACTTGATGTATAGATAAGATTAACTCGAATTATATACTAATATACATCATGCAATTACATGCAGTCGGCGGCACCCTCCCATACATTTGCAACAATGCTGTAACAACAGCTTGATACATTACAGAACCGCCAATCCGGGCTGTTTCACCTGTAATGACGATCTGCACACGCTCTCGCCCCCCGAAATCCCAAAAGCACCCATGCCTGAAGAGAGCGGGGGACCGGATTTCAGCCTTGCGTTTTTATTTGCGTCGTTTTGTGAATTTTGCGTTCAAAGCGTGTTTTGGTGCGCGCTTATGTGCTGAGCTGCGGATAGAGGAACCTGCGCCAGCAAAGAGCCGCCGCAGGTCTAATTTTGATCTTCAGAGCAAGACAGTTCTGGTTTCTTTTTCGCTCAGATAAGCAGCCTCAATAATCCGGATGGTCTGCATCGCGTCACGTGGGGAGACTGGGACTGCGGTGTCATTGCGAATGGCGTCCCGCATACCAGCGTAGAACCGTTCGTATCCACCTTTCTGGCTTGGTACCGGCGTACCTTCACCCGTCTCGTCATAAAGCGTGCCCCAGTCGTCTTCAGCTTCAATACCCCAGGTTGGGCTTGCAGGTCCGTCGCCAGCCTTCAGCATGTCCTCTTGCGGGTCCATGCCATAGGTGATGTAGGTGGCTTTATCTCCGCTCACCTGAAAGCGTGGACCTTGCTCTGTGCTGAGGCAGTTGCCGTGCAGGATGACATCACAGTCGTCATAGCCGAGTACGAGGTGGAAGTGATCCACCGCTGCCGCTTCTTTACGCTGAACGCGAAGTTTTGCCTGAACGGATTTTGGCGTACCAAACAAACTCAGCGCCTGATCGATGCCGTGGGCACCCAGATCATACAGGATGCCCGCACCGGGGATATCCTGTTCCCGCCAGCGGCCTTTGATGTCCGGGCGATAGCGATTGTAGTTGCACAGGTACGAGTGCACTTTGCCGAGACGACCTGTTTCCATCAGGTCCTGAACCGTCAGGAAATCACAGTCGAACCGTCGGTTGTGATAGACGGAAAGTTTCAGGTCTTTCTGCTCTGCAATGTCGATCAGCTCTTCCGCTTCCGCACTGGTGATGGTGAAGGGCTTTTCAACCACCACATGCTTGCCAGCTTGCAGAGCCTTTTTAGCGTGATCGTAATGCAGCGTGTTGGGCAGGCTGAGAACGACCAGCTCGATGTCCGTCTGTGCCAACACATCTTCAAAGGAAGTGTATGGCGTGCAGTCGGGCAACTTGCTTTTGACAAGGTCCGGCTTGCTGGAAACCACCGCGGCAAGGTCAATGCCTTCAACAAAGGTCAGCAGAGGTGCGTGGAAGCTTTGGCCAGAAACACCAAAGCCCACAAGAGCCGTTTTAACAGGCTGAACAGAATTCATATTACGCATCACTCGCTGGAAAATTCTTCTGCACGTTGTCGAGGTCAAGAACGGTCGGCAGGGAGGCCTCGTTGCCGAGGAATTGAATGGCGTGGGCAGAAGCCGCGCGCGCTGTTTTGAAGTGATCTTCCCAAGAACCTTTTGGGTCTGCCAGATATGCATAGACATAGGCACCGTGGAAAGTATCACCTGCACCGTTGGTGTCGATGACCCGTTCTTTTGGCACCTTCAAAGCGGCTTGGCGCTTGATCGGGCACTTGTCTTCGTACCACAGCAGGCCTTTTTCACCCTGAGTGACACCACCGACCTTCACGCCTTTAGCACGCAAATATTCCAGTGTGTCTTCCGGTGATTTGCCAAGCTGCTCACAAAACAACTCAGAAACGATCGCCACATCAATGTAGTCGAGCAGTTCCTCGGTGTTCTCACGAACGGCACCACCATCCAGAGATGTCAGGATGCCGTGTTTGCGGCAAAGTTTGGCGTAGTGCAAAGCGGCATGAGGAATGTGACCGTCTACGTGCAGCGCCTGACAACCTGCCAGGTTGAGTTCAGGAACCGGATGCAGGAAGTCATTGTCGCGGCAGCGCACGATGGCGCGTTTGCCGTCTTTTGGCATGATGAAGGAGAGAGAACTTTCCTTCACTTTGCAGCTGTGGATCGGAATGGAGTATTTCGCGGCCATATCGCGGAACATGCGAGATAGCCAATCGTCTGCCATGGAGCACAGCAGGTCAGGTGAAATGCCCAGCTTTGCGCAGACGAAAGCCGCGGTGACAGCGTTGCCACCAAAACTAACAGCGTAATCCTGTGCAATTGCCTTCTCATCACCCTCTGGCATGATCTCTGACAAAAAGGTCACGTCAATATAAGACTGACCAATGAATAACGCTTTCATCCTGTACTCCATTAAAGTCCGGGTCACACTGCCAAGTGCAGCGATGGTACCTTCCGCTTTTAACGACGGATTTCTAAATGATGTCCTAGGGAAATCATGAAAGTGCCTTGCTCGCAAACCTGATGTATCAACTTGTTACATTACAGGTTGTTTTTGCGGGTCTTTCCCCAAAATGGCAGGTGGTATGAGGAAAACTACGCAGAGCGCGGCTGCGCCTACAACTCACGCGGCAGTTTCACAAAAATACAAAACTTGCCTTCTGGCGTTTCGCCAAGGCTGATCTCGCCGCCATGGGCGTTGATGATCTGTTTGACGATGGACAGGCCAAGGCCCACGCTGGAAGAGCGGGTGCGTTCTACACTGTCATTGCGGAAGAAGGGTTCAAACACTTTCTCATGCAGATGGTCGGGAATGCCGGGGCCGGGATCGCTGATGGAAACAAGCAGCTGATCATTCTCAAGATTTTGCATCTCCACAGTGGCTGCGCCACCATATTTGAGCGCATTATCAATGAGATTGCTAAAGGCTCGGCGAAGGGCCGTCGGTTGGCCATTCATGACAGCGCGGCCTTCAACTTCCAGCTCAACTTCACCGCCACCACCAAAGATATTGCGGCTTTGGTCCGTCAGCTTATGGCGTTGAGGCACGAACACAACATCATTGCCCGTGTCCATGTAGTCATCACAAAGAGACTGAAGCAGCGCTGCAAGGGAGAGGTGTTGAGGCTCTTCCAGCAAGGCGTTGAAGCGGAGGAAATCAAGGGAGGCTGCGATGAGGCGGGTCATCTCTTCCACATCATGCAGCATGCGATTGCGCAGGGTCGTGGATTCGATCTGCTCCAGCCGCAGGCGTAGACGGGTGGCAGGTGTACGCAGATCATGACTGATGGAGGCTAGCATCCGCTTTTGCTCTTCCAGCAATTGCGCGCGGGCTTCCTGTTCTCGCACCAGCGTATCCTGCAGGGCAACGGCTTCCTCGGTGTCCCAAGGTTTCAGCTCGGCACGCTCATACTTTGCCAGGGACCGGAACGGAGCGGCGGTGTAGTGAATGAGGCTGCGGGCCAGCACAAACACCAGAGTGATGCAAAGCGCGGCGATGATGAAGAGCACCGGCTCTGTCATCCGGTCCTGCCACAGTTTCGGGAACGTGATCAGACGATTGCCTTGCTGGTTTGGAAGCGTCAGATAGAGCCGAGCAGATTTATCCTGCCGTGTTACAGCCAGAGCGAAGGCACCAAGATTATCAACCTGATAAATCGGGTTTCGTTGATCCCGGGTGATCAGATCAACCCGAGGCAATGCACCTTCAAACACCAGAGTTGCGGTTAGGGATGAGCCTTCATCACCAATACGGATCGGAAGGGTCGAGACACCGTCTGATGGTATTGACGGGGCAGCTTCAACAACCTGCAGAAACTTGCCCGCAAAAGGAGCAGGTGCAGTGCCCCGAATGTATTGGCTCAGTTCCGCACCGGCCTCAAAAGAGTTCGCCAGTGCCAATTCGCGCGTGTTGTAGGCGTTGAGCGTTAGCCCTAAAACCACGAAGACCGAGAGCACGGCGGTGATGAGAACCACAACCATACGGCGTTCAAGGGATCTGGGCAGAAGGCTCAGGATCAGTCCTGACATGGCCACGCTCTTTTCAGTGCCATGGACCTACACCCGCGTTACGCTTTGAGAAAACAGATAGCCCTGATGGCGCACTGTTGTGATGAAGTCCGTGCTTGGGTCCGTCTGTGCCAGCTTTTTGCGCAGGCGGCTGATCAGAATATCGATGCTGCGATCGTGAGAATCCACCTTAGCCCCGCGCAGTACACGCCCCAACGTGTCACGAGAGATCGGCTTTTGCGGCGCCTTCACAAAGGTCAGCAGAGCGTCAAACTCGGAAGAGCTCAAATGCACCAGCACACCATCTGGTGCTGTTAAATGACGCGTTGCTTCATCCAGTTTCCAACCGGCGAATTCAAAGCGCTGCGCCTTGGGCGCGGCTGCTGTTTCAACATCCTCTGTACGGCGGAAAATGGCGAAGATACGGGCTTGTAACTCTCTCGGATTGAACGGCTTTTCCAGATAATCATCAGCGCCCAGTTCCAGCCCGACAATGCGTTCTGTATCACCCGTAATAGCGGATATGATGATGATCGGCATCTTGGAGGTCTGGCGCACGCGCTGGCATAACGTCAGCCCGTTTTCTCCCGGCAGCATGATGTCCAGAACCATCAGATCAATGTGGTTGGTGTCCAGAAGCTCAATCGCTTCCTCCGCAGAGTTGGCGGTGAACACGGTGTACCCACGATCTTTCAGGAAGTCTGCCGTCAGGCTGGCGATTTCCTCATCATCGTCAACAATCAGCAGTGTTTTATTCGAGAGCATCATACCTCGGTGTACCCATTTCAGTCCCAACCAGCTCACTCTGGCCCAGTGCTGTATAACAAAACATTTGGCCGTCGCGAGAGGAATGTGTATGCGTCAGGTTGTCTTGCACGTGCAAGTTCATTGGATTGTGTGTTTATACGCGATAAATTGAAGAAAGAGTTTGCTAGAAGCGTCCTTGAGAATACCCATCGGGAGAATGTAATGGGCAGCCCGCGTCTCAGCTTGGTCGCACTTGCTGTTTTATTCGGTAGCATAACGGCACAAGCCGCACCAACCGCTGAAGTTCTGCATTTCTGGACATCAGGCGGAGAAGCACGTGCAGCCCTTTCGCTCAAGCAAGCGTTTGAGGCCCGTGGCGGTGTGTGGGATGATGCGCCCGTTGCTGGCGGAGGCGGAGACGCCATGGCAGCCGTCTTGCGTGCCCGCGCACTGGCCAGAGTGCCGCCTTCCGTTGCCCAGATCAAAGGCCAGAACATTCAGGAATGGGCCGAAGTGGGCGCGCTTGAAGGGCTTGATGCTATTGCACAGCAGCAAAATTGGGATGAGCTGCTGCCAGACCTTTTGAAAGAAACCGTCCAGTATCAGGGTAAATATGTTGCCGTGCCTTTGAACATCCACCGTGTGGATTGGATCTGGGCCAATCCGAAAGTGCTGGATCAGGTCGGCGTCACACCTCCGCAAACATGGGAAGAGTTCAACGAGGTCGCAGAAAAGATCAAGGCCGCTGGCATTATCCCACTCGCCCATGGTGGACAGCCCTGGCAGGACGTTACCCTGTTTGAAGTGGTGTTGCTGGGGATCGGCGGCGCGGATTTTTACAAGAAGGTCTATCTGGATCTGGATCAGGAGGCCTTGCACTCCGACACCATGATCAAGGTGTTCGACCAGATGCGCAAGCTCAGCACCTATGTGGACCCCGGCGCTCCGGGCCGCGAATGGAACCTTGCCACCGCCATGGTGATGCGCGGTGAGGCGGCCATGCAGATCATGGGCGATTGGGCCAAGGCCGAATTTCTGACAGCAGGTCTTAAGTACGGTGAAGACTTCATCTGCGTCTCGTCCCCCTCCAAGGGTGGTTACATCATCAACTCCGACAGCTTCGCCATGTTCAAAGTCTCAGACCCAGATCAGAAAGCCGGACAGCAGCTGATGGCCTCTACGCTACTGGATGAACAGGTGCAGAAGGACTTCAACCTGCTGAAAGGCTCCATTCCTGCCCGACTAGGCGTGAGCCTTGATGGCTTTGATGAATGCGCCATGAAATCCAGCGAAGACCTTCTTCTCAATGAGGCCCGGGGCACCGTGGTTGGCTCCATCGCTCACGAGCTTGTACAGTCCGGCGCCGTGCGTGGGGCTTTTCTGGATGTGGTCACAGAGCATTTCAATACGGATATGTCTTCGCAAGAGGCTGTCAATCAACTTGCCGAGACCGTAATCCTAGCAGATTGATTTCCCTAGGGCAGTCAGAGTAAAGCGTAGATCCTGATAAGACCGCAGCACCCAGTGAGCAAAGAGAACCTTATGTCCAACCCCCAGCAGCGCAAGCAGCAGATGTCTGTTTTAGACAGATTGCAGCGATATTTGCCGCAACTGGTGGTCGCTCCGCCGTTCCTCCTCCTCGTGTTTTTTGTGTACGGCTTCATCGCGTGGACGGGCATCATCTCGCTCACCAACTCTCGCATGCTGCCCACTTTTGATGTTCAGGGCATCCAGCAATATGTGCGCTTGCTGGCTATGGATCGCTGGAATGTGGCTTTCGATAACCTGCTGATTTTCGGCAGTCTTTACATCCTGTTCTCAATCACCATTGGCTGCGTGCTGGCCGTTCTGCTGGACCAGCGTATCCGCGCAGAAGGGGCGCTGCGCACGATCTATCTGTACCCCATGGCGATCAGCTTCATCGTGACGGGCACAGCGTGGAAATGGATCCTGAACCCGTCCCTCGGCATTGAAAGCTACATGCAAAAACTGGGGTGGGAGAGTTTCCAGTTCGACTGGATCGTCAACCGCGACATGGCAATTTATGTAGTGGTCCTCGCCGCGGTCTGGCAGGCATCAGGCTTTGTGATGGCCCTGTTCCTCTCCGCCCTACGCACTGTCGATGAGGATATCATCCGCGCCGCTCATCTGGACGGGGCCAGCACCACACGCATCTACTTCGGCATCATCCTGCCCTCGCTGAGACCTGTGTTCCTCTCCGCCTTCGTCATTCTCGCGCACCTATCCATCAAGAGCTTCGACCTTGTGGTGGCGCTGACAAACGGCGGCCCGGGCTATTCTTCCACTTTGCCTGCCAATTTCATGTATGAGATGGCCTTCCGCCGTAACCAGATCGGCCTTGGTGCCGCCTCCGCCATGATGATGCTGGCCACCGTTGCCGCAATCATCGTGCCCTATCTTTATTCAGAGTTAAGGGCAAAGCGACATGGCTGAGCCCAAAACACTCCCCGGAGCCAACGGCAAACGCCACCTGCTTGGCCGCATCTTCATCTGGACCTTGCTGCTCTCCGCCGCCGTGCTCTATCTGGGCCCAATCTACGTGGTGCTCTCTACATCGCTGAAGGATCTAGCCGAGATCCGCGCCGGAGCCCTGCTGGATTTGCCACACGAGCTCAACTTCACCGCCTGGCGCGAGGCATGGTCCAGCGCCTGCATCGGCGTACGCTGCGAGGGCCTGCGCCCGTACTTCCTAAACTCAGTGATCATGTCCGTGCCATCGGTGGTGATCTCAACCCTGATCGGCGCCTTAAGCGGCTACGCGCTGTCGCTCTTCCGCTTCCGCGGAGCCAACATCATCTTCGCCCTGATGCTGTTCGGCTGTTTCATCCCGTTCCAGATCGTCATTCTGCCCATGGCCCAAACCCTTGGCTATCTGGGCATCGCCAACTCCATCACTGGCTTGATCGTCGTGCACACCATCTACGGCATCAGCTTCACCACACTATTCTTCCGCAATTACTACGTCTCTGTTCCGCAAGAGCTGGTGCGGGCAGCCACAATGGACGGGGCAGGGTTCTTCCGCATCTTCTGGCACATCATGCTGCCGCTCTCTGTTCCCATCATCGTGGTCTCGGTCATCTGGCAGTTCACGCAGGTGTGGAACGAGTTCCTCTTTGGCGCCAGCTTCACCTCAGGCGGGTCTCAGCCGGTAACAGTAGCGCTCAACAATCTCATCAACTCCACCACCAGCGTAAAACAGTACAATGTGGACATGGCAGCCGCGCTCATAGCCGCCGCGCCAACCCTCGTTGTCTACATCATCGCAGGCAGGTTCTTCGTACGCGGGCTCACCGCCGGCGCAGTCAAAGGCTAAAGGCTCATTTATGGCGACCATATCCATCGAACATGCCTCAAAATCCTTTGGCTCAACCGAAGTTTTGAAGGACATTTCGCTTGATGTAAAAGATGGCGAATTCCTCGTCCTGCTCGGCGCCTCCGGCTGCGGAAAATCAACGCTGCTCAACATCATTGCGGGACTGGAACCCATCGCAGATGGCACCATCCGGCTGGATGGGGAAGTGGTCAACGATGTCCATCCCAAGAACCGCGATATCGCCATGGTATTCCAGAGCTACGCGCTCTACCCAAACATGACGGTGGAGCGCAACATCGCGTTTGGGTTGGAAATGCGAAGGATCAGCAAGGAAGAGCGCAAAGCCACCGTCCGCGAAGTCGCCAGCATGCTGCAAATTGAGCACCTGCTTGCCCGCAAACCAGCGCAACTCTCCGGCGGACAGCGCCAGCGACAGGCCATGGGTCGTGCCCTCGTGCGTCGCCCCAAGATCTTTCTGTTCGACGAGCCGCTCTCCAATCTGGACGCCAAACTGCGCGGCGAAATGCGCACAGAGATCAAGAAGCTCCACCAGTCTCTCAAGGCCACCATGGTTTATGTGACCCATGACCAGATCGAGGCCATGACGCTGGCAGACCGCATCGCCATCATGAAAGACGGCGTGATCCAGCAAATCGGCACTCCGCAAGAGATCTACAGCAAACCGGCAAACATGTACGTCGCCGGCTTCGTCGGCGCACCACCAATGAACTTTGTGGAAGTGGATCTGGTGAAGCAAGAAGACCAGTTCGGCGTCATCCTGCCAGCCGTTCTGAAGGGCGAGCCAAAAAACTACTTCCTCCCGCTGCCAAACTCAAAACAACTCGAAACACGCGAGAACACAAAAATCATCCTCGGCCTGCGCCCCGAAATGATCACCCACAACGCTTTCGTAGGCTCCACAAACCCGGAAATCGAATGCGACGTCGACCTCCTGGAACCCACTGGCGCCGACACTCTCTGCCTCATCCGCCTAGCCAACCACCCCGCCAAAGCCCGGGTCTCCCCCTTATTTGCGTGTGACCCGGGAGAGAGCATGACCTTCTCTGTAGACATGGGAAGGGTGTGTTTATTTGACGGGGAGAGTGAGGAGTTGATTGGGTAATACGTTCATACATGGACCTGAATTTTTTGCTTACTCAGGTCCATGTCACTACTGCTTCCCTCAATACTGCACGAATAGTCTTGCGTTGGCACCGTGGTCTAGGGTTTGGTCGGCGAGGAGGCCGTAGTAGTTGATGTTGAGTTGGATGTGCTCGGCCAGTCGGGATTCAAGGCCGGTTTCGATCAGGGCCACGTTGCGGGCGATTGGGACGCTGGCGACGGTGAAGGGGTTGCCGCTGTCGATGAAGCTTTGGGTGTAGTCGAGCGTATCGGCGGAAGAGTATTGCCAGGCTGCCAAGCCAACAAAGCTTGTGTCCCCATAAAGGTAGTTGGAAAGGTCAAACTCGCCGCGTGTTCCCAGTGTCAGGAAGGTGAGGGAGTTGGATTGTCCATCTGCTTTGAGTGCTGCTGCACCGCCGGTTTCATTGAAGCCGGGACCGGAGAGATAAGCATAGGCAACTCCTGCGAAAGGCTCCAGATTACCGTAGGTGCTTTCCAGCGTATATCCAAGCTCACCAAACACTTGCACAGAACCGGCGAACTGGTCAGATGACAGCGTTTCTTCCGGGAAGAGGCTTACATCGCGATCAGTTGCAATGTTGTACCATGTACCGGCAACACCTCCGCGCAGCTTGACGTTGTCAATTGGATTGGCGCTGGCGTAGCCGCCGACACTGTAGCTGTCACTGTCAGATGAGGCGTCGATGGAGCTGATGTCGATGGATGTTCTGCCGAAGCCTGCAACCACACCCAGCTGCACCATGTCAAAGTAAGTCGCATCAACACCAACCAGAACGCCGCCAACGCTTCTGCCTGTGGTGCGGGCATTGCCATCGGAGAAGAATTGACCCCAGCTGCCGTAGACCTGTCCCCACATCGCAAAGTTGCTGACCGTGCGGGAAACGGTGTTGTCATCCACGTCTGCAGCAAAAGCGCTGTGGGCCTTGTAAAGGCGGTCATTCACCGCTTGTCTCAGGAAGCGGCTGTCGGCGAGAAGGATTGCACGGGTTGAAGCGTTGATTTCACCGGCGAGGGGATCGAGAAGAGCTTTAATTTGAGCGTTGTTCATGGGAGCAAGCTGTGTGAAGAGATCGCCGCTTTCATTGATAGTATCAAGCGCCAGAGTGACTGAATGTTCGTTGCGTGTATCTGCCAGGCCATTGAAATTGTTGGAGCTTCGGATGAACTGGATCGCGACATCGTTACCGTCTCCGGGAATACCGTAGAGCACGTTTACATCTAACATGAACATATCGTGGCTGACTGAACTGAACGTGCCTGTCGGTGGCTCTGACCCCGGTGCGGAGAGATTGTCGATAATGACGAACTCATCGCCGATTTTGACCGGTGTTGGACCCATAACGTTGACGAGATCAAGCGCAACGTCGTTCAGGTCCACGCTACCACCTGCGAGGATCTGGATCTGATCCGCGTTTGCCATTCCAGAAACCGGATCAGAGCCGATTTCCATTTCCAGCGTGCCACCAGTGCCCGTCGCATCCAGACTGCCGAGCGTAATTGTACCGAAGGACGCTCCGGGTGCGATGATGCCCCCGTTAAGTGTCACACTGCCGCTGGCTGTGCCGTACCCCTCGAGCCGACCATCGGCGTTCACGGTCAGATCACCTGAAAGAGTAGAACTATCCGTTAAGGACGTACCAATCCGCATGGTGCCGCCGTTAATGGTGGAGCTGACCAGAGATTTGGTGCCGTCTGATAGGATAAGCGTACCTGCACCGTTCTTTAGGAAGGTACCTCCACCGGGAGTGGCATCTCCGGTCCAGGTGAGGGTTGCACCTGCGTTTGCCATGTCGATGGTATTATCATTGCTGTTCACTTGCAGCTTGGTCGTATCAACAGTTTCGCTGCCTGTGCCCAGATAGAAAAGAGTTCCACCATTTACGATCACGTTGCCAGACCCAATGGCCGAGGTAGAAAAGCCTTCCAGACCAAGCGTGCCGGTGTCGATTTCAATATCTGCTGTGTAACCTGAGTTGTCGCCAAGCAGATTGACTTCACCCGGGCCGGTGAAGGTAACCTGATCCGAACCGGTCAGCCCGGACATGATGTTGATCTGGCCAACGATGTCGGTCGTTCCAACCACGTTCCCGGCGCCGGAAAACGCCAGTTCATTGATGGTGACCGTGCTGCCGCCGGTGTAGGTCAGAGTTGAGGAGTTCAGCGTGATGCCGACATTGCCGTTGCCGATGTTGGTGCCGTCACTGAAGATCAACTCGGTATCGGTTATGCCAAGATCACCAGTCCATGAGCTGTTGGTGCCGGTTAGGGTGGTTGTTTGGCCACCATCGATGGACAAGCTGCCAGAGCCGGAAAGGTTGGAGGAGATTTCCAGATTGACCGTATTGTCATCAATATCGATTGTGTTGCTTGTGCCACTGGCGATAGCAATCCTTGAGAGATTGACGTCTGTAGTACCCTGATAGAGCAGGTTACCATTGTTGAGGGTGGTTGTGCCAAGCCCAAGGCGGTCTGGGTCGGTAAACTCGACGGAACTGTTTTCCTGAACAATGAGGCCACCGGAAAAACTGTTGTCGCCCTGCAGGTTGACCGTACCGCCAGACCCAATGGTGAGAGACCCCGGTGTGCCGCCGCCATCTGTGATGTCACCAGTCAGTGTCAGGGTGCGTCCGGATTGCACATCAAGCGTACCGTCATCGTGCATCTTGAAATCGTTGGCGATGGTCGCATCTGCACCAGAAATATAACTCAGATCACCACCGTAAAAGAGAACGTCACCTGTGCCGATGTTGGCTGCTGCTCCAAACTCCACAGTACCGGCTGCCAGATCCAAACCGCCGCTGAAGCTGCTGCCCGCTCCACCCAGCACCAGCGTTCCTGCCCCGAGTTTTTTCAGCACCCCAGTACCACTGATGTCATTGCTTGCAGTGAGGGTATCACCAGAGCCCACTGTCACGGATGATGTTCCATCCAGATCAATCAGATTGGCAATCGTCGTGGTTGTTCCGGTGAAATTGAGGTTACCGCTGTCGAGTTCAATCGCGCCTGTGCCCAGATCATCGGAGTCTGCAAAGCCAACTGTGCTGTTTTCCTGAACGATCAGACCGCCTGAGAACGTGTTGGTTCCTCGCAGATTGGCTGTGCCGCCGGAGCCGATGGTGAAGGAGCCCGGTGTGCCATCACCGTCAACGATGTTGCCTGTGATTGTCAGAGTACGCCCGGATTGCAGGTCAAGACTACTATCATCATACAGTTCAATCGTATTTGCGATTGTTGCGGAGGTTCCGGTGAAGTTGAGGTTACCGTTGTCGAGTCCAACTGTGCCAGTGCCCAGATCATTGGAATCTGAGAAACCGACAGTGCTGTTTTCCTGAATGACAAGGCCTGCCGAGAATGTGTTGGTCCCTTGCAGATTGACTGTCCCACCGGAACCGATGGTCAGCGTGCCGGGTGAGCCGCCGCCGTCAACGATGTTGCCGGTGATTGAGAGGGTGCGGCCTGATTGCACGTCAAGGGTACCGTCATTGTGCATTTCAAACGTATTTGAGACGGTTGCATCCGAGCCGGACACGTAGCTCAGATCACCACCGTAATAGATGATGTTTCCGCTGCCGATGTTGGCAGCTGCTCCAAACTGCACAGTTCCATCTGCCAGATCCAGCCCACCACTGAAGTTGCTGCCCACTCCACCAAGAACCAGCGTTCCATCACCAAACTTTTTCAGCCGCCCAGACCCGCTGATATCATTGCTGACGGTGAGCGTGTCACCGGACCCGACTGTCATGGATGATGTGCCGTCCAGATCAATCAGGTTGGTAATTGTTGCAGTGGTTCCGTTAAAGGTGAGGTTGCCGTTGTCGAGCTCAACAGTGCCACTGCCAAGATCGTCAGAGTCAGAGAAGCCAACTGTGCTGTTTTCGTGAACGACCAGACCGGCTGAGAATGTGTTGGTGCCTTGCAGGTCAACTGTGCCGCCGGAGCCGATGGTCAGTTTGCCGGGTGAACCGCCGCCATCAACGATGTCACCTGTAATCGTCAGAGTACGTCCGGATTGCACGTCAAGATTGCCGTCATTATGCATCTCAAACGTGTTTGATATGGTTGCATCCGAGCCAGAAATATAGCTTAGATCACCACCGTAATAGATGATGTTTCCGCTGCCGATGTTGGCAGCTGCTCCAAACTCTACGGTGCCGTCTGCCAGATCCAGCCCACCACTGAAGTTGCTACCCGCTCCATCAAGAACGAGCTTTCCGTTGCCCAGTTTCTTTAAGCGACCAGACCCGCTGATATCATTGCTGACAGTGAGGGTGTCGTTCGTGCCAACCTCAATTGAGGAGGTTCCATCCAGATCGATGAGGTTGTTGATTGTTGCTGTAGAGCCGGTAAATGTGAGGTGGCCGCTGTTCAGTTCAATCGCGCTGTTGCCCAGATTGGACGCGTTTGAAAACTGAACTTCTGTGCCATTAATGTCCGTTCCGCCGGTCCAGGAATTGTTGCCCGACAGAATGGTTACGCCATTGCCTTCAAACCTGACTTTGCCGTTACCAAACATATCTCCTGCAAGGGTGAGGTTGCCTGACGAGGTTGCAAAGGTTGCATCGTTTGTAGCGCCCACATTGGTGACTTCAATGTCGCCTTCTACGGTTAGGCTGCTATTTGAAACAAAAGTGCCGCCGACAAAGTCGAGCTGTGCATTTCCAACTGCATTGGTGCTTGTGAACGTGACGGTTGCACCTTCATCAAAGAACATTTTTCCTGAAAACTGGCTGTTGTTTCCAATCAGGCGAGTGGAGCCATTTTCAAAAAGGACTTCGCCAGCGCCCGAAGTGACTGAGGTTAGATCTGCGACTAGATGATCGCCTCCCGTGCTCGTGGTGTTGATCACAATTTTTGAGCCGTTCAGCATGTAAAGGTCATCGACTTCCAGAAAGCCGGTGGCAAGAGCACCAGCGCCTTCCTGTCCACCTATATTGATGGTGCCTTTACCTTCTAAAACCATGTCAGATGTGGGAGCAAAAATTTGGCCGTTATTGTAAAGGTTTATGGTGCCCTCGTTGACGCCGTTTGCAACCTCTATGAACGCGAACGAGCCTGATTGGAAAACCACCGCACTATCAAAAACATTCAATGTGCCGTTCGCGTTCACAACGCCAATCTCTACAAGTTGCCCGATGGGGACTGTGGTTCCAGCGAATACATTCAATGTTCCATCAGAACCGTTTTGGCCAATGCGTAAACCATTTGAGCCATTGATTGTGAAGGGAGGGTTGTTAATGGTACCGGTAATAACCGTCTGTGCATCTGCCCGTTCCACCTGAAGGCTGAACAGACAGGCAAACGCGAGGCCTGCAAGTGCAGTTGTTCCCAGAAGACGCTCACTATACCACATTTCAACCCTCACACATTTGCCAGTTACAGCAGTTCTGAGACAGTTGTTCAGTCGAGCACAGCCGTTACCGAAGGCTGCGCAGAGCAAAACGCAGCTTCAGTGTGAGTAATCACATTAGTAATCCGTTAAGATTTCTTCGCGCTACACAATTATGCTGTATTCGACTGAGGAGCTATGAAGTGATACGCAATACTATTCTCATGAGCTATAGATTAACTGAATCGAATATAGTCATTAATAGAGTTTTTATTTGTTAAATTAGATTTAATTGTGAACTCAATATAGAATTGGTCAAAAATACATATGAGAAGATCAATAGAGTTTCAGAAGTATTCTTCCTGCTAGCTTTCTTGTGCTGCCAAAGCCGCTGGTACGGGCAAATCGATAACTGCACTCTCAATTGTCATTTCATCGAGCACGCTCAGGAAGGCGCTGGATGCTCTTTGCATCAACGGTTTGAGGCGACAAGAGGGGAGGAAGCAGCATTGGATTTCTCCACATTCGCTCTGTCGCAGGCACTCGACCACGGCAAAATCATTCTCTACCGCGCGAACAACATCTCCAACGCTGATGTCTTGTGCGAGACGGCCCAGTTTAAACCCTCCACCACGACCACGCATGGTCTCAAGAATACCGGCACGGGAGAGTTGGTTGACGAGTTTCATTACATGGCCCCGTGAGAAACCTTGCTGCAAAACGACCTGATCGATGCGTTGAAGAATGTCTGGTTGCATGGCGCACTGCATAACGAGCCGCAAAGCAAAATCGCTTGCCTGATTTAAACGCATAGTGATGCTCCAAAGATATATCGTGCATATATCATAAAATCAGAGAGTGCTGAACACCGAAAACGATGTGGTGCTGTGTATATTTTAAGTGTATGAAATAAAACATTATTTAGTGTCAATTCTGCTCTTTCTAAGAAAAGATGCAAAATTATATATGTCTTTTGTCGTGTGCGATGATAAAGATATATATGAAATAGATATTATGAATCGAAAAGTTGTCACGATAGAGGGCAGGGGCTGTCTCACCAGTGTTTGGCATTGAATTAAGCTGTCAATTTCTTCCTCGTAAAGAACTCTGATTGCATTGATGTGCCACCGCCTGCTCTGAAACTTTTAAACTACGGAGACCTGTAATGTTGCCCGCCATCGTCTTGATCGCAGAAGGATTGGTTGCTCTCTGGTTCCTACTGTTTTTGACCATGATCACAAACATCTACCTGGATGGCAGAGGATATGGCTCCGGTGTGAAACCCAAGGCAGAGCTAGCCTTCTTCAAACACATTCGTGTCTTCGTAACACTCGGCATATCAGTCGCCTGCGTTGTGACCCTGGCAGAAGCATTTGAATTGATCTGACAGAAATCGGAAGAGCCCCATGAAAGTCTACGAGTACCTCCCCGCCATCTTCATCTGGGCCATAGTCCCAGCCCCCCTCTGGATCTGGCTTGGCCTGATCTGGTTTGTTTGAGAGGGGTGAGAGGAGCTCCCTCTTCACCTCAAAATCCGATCTATGAATGTCCTTCTCACCCGACTTACAGGCGAAGAGGGGAGCCCTGAGTAGGCTGGGAGGCAGGCGCTGGTGATGTAGAGGGTGTCCAGCTTCTTGCTATCGAAGGTGGCACGGTTGAGCGTGGAGCTGGCAGGTCAATGACGCGGATTAACGCGCCGTCCGGCAGATGGTGGTTGATGCGCTAGCCGCCTCAGATTGTAACCCAGACACCTCCGAGATGATAAAGCTCCTGAACAGCTGTAAGGAGACGATTGTAGGGAATATGGCGGTTAAGGCATTGAGATCTATGGGGCGACCTCATCCGCACATTGCACAGGCAGTCGGTGTTGCCGCACATCCACCGCGAGCGGTACAGCGCAAGTCAGAGTGCATCTGTTTGCCTACTTTTTGTGTGCTGATGACCATCTCATCAAATGGCAAAACAGCGTCAAAACCAGAAAGGCTAGCAACCGCAGACGATTGCGCATGCGCGATCCCAGCGATATTGCGGGCATGACAGGGAATTTCCACTTCCCCACCAACTGGGTCGCAAACCAAACCAAGCGTATTCATCAGACAAAGTGATGCCGCATTAAAGGCTTGTAGTGCTGTTCCTCCAAATAGATGGACCAATCCAGCTGAGACCATCGCGGCTGAGGCACCAGTCTCCACTGAGCATCCTCCAGTTTCAGCGGCAAAACTTCCATGCTCAGCAAAGACGGCTCCCACAAGTGCTGTGACTTGAAGGGCGTCGATAATCTTTTCACGATCAATACCTTGTTGTTTCAAGGAATATAGCGTGCCCGGTACGATGCCAGAACTTCCAGCTGTTGGAGCAGCAACAACCACTCCCCGATTTGCGTTTGCATCCATAACTGCAAGAGAAGCGCTAAGCGCATCCTGCAAGAATGGTGAGCCGATAATCTCCACGGGATTTGCTGCACCAACCTGCTTTGCGCTCGGTTTCAGGAACTTCATAGTGGATGATTGTTTGGTAAGCGCTAGGCCTGCCTGAACTGCGTCCATCATCACATCATACCGGTCTGCAAAGGCTTTTCGTGTTTGGGGTTCAGTCAAGCCTAACCGTTTGGCTTCCAGAGACAAAGCAAGATCTGCAAGACCGTGTCCTCTGCTGGTTTGTTGGACCAAAGCCTTTGGGCTGGCAAAAAGAGGGGCCTCGTCGTGGACAGAGAATTGGACAGGTGTGCAGGACCTGACCTTCCAGCTCTGTTCGATCATGTCTTTCAACTCTGGTTGTTGAGGTGATAGTGGCGAACTGGATTTGATCTCAATAAGTTGGTGGCTATTCTTTGAACTTGCACAGACACGAGCTTGTACCTTTGCATTTGAGGGAAGCTGCTGAAGAGATGAATTGTCTCCACTTTCCAGCAGAATTATAAAATCGCTCCCAGTCACATCAATTGCGAAAGAGTTAAAGCTATCGAGCTTGAACATCCCGCCGCCTATTGAAAGGCCTTTGAAGTGATCTTCCCGAAGTGCGCCTTCGCTGTCTTCAACCGTGACTGCAATTTCCACTCGGTTTGGATGATCGTTGGTGTCTAAATTTCTAATGTTGATCTCTAGCGTAAATGGCTTGCCGTTCATCAGATCAAATAGAGCTTGTCGATACTTAGGCGAGGTGACCTCTTCTCCCATCAAGCCTGCTGCAAAGCCTTCGTCACTGCCTTGGTTGGTATAGACTTGGGCAAACGAGCCCTCTGGATCGAACGCAATTTCAACATTCACAATTTTATCGCCATCACAAAGGGAAAGTTGGCGGACAGTCTTTCCTATGAAGTATGGCGCTGCAGAGTGAGAGCTCGAGGGTCCTCTCATCACCGGACCAATTATGGAATTGAGAAGACTGATAGTGCTCATGCAAATTTCTCCGCGAAAATCAATGTGATATTTTACACGAATTGCTACTGCATTGAAGGGCAGAACTGATGCTTTCCTCACCTCGCGAAAAGCATCTCCGTGTGTGATGAGGAGAGCTCAGAGGAGCAATCTAAGCACCTTCGTTTACCTTCAAATTTATACGATAAGAAAAACTTATCGATATGCGCAGAAGATGCAATTTCACTTAATGTGTTTGGCGACCTATATTCAGTCTAGAATTTGCTGGATGCATCGTTTCGTCTCACCGCTTAAGGTAAACGCTACGTCAAAACCAGCAAGAGCCAAATGAGATAGTGGAGACAGCAATGCACGGTAACGATGTCAAGACAGCCGGTGTTTGTCCGGTGGTACATGGCGCGAATACATCGATGGATAAGCCGGTTACCCGATGGTGGCCTGATGCTTTGAATCTCGACATCCTCCATCAACATGGTGCGCGTACCAACCCGATGGACCCAGGATTCAAATATCATGATGCTGTCAAATCACTCGACTTTGAAGCGGTGAAGGCAGACGTTCATGCGCTCATGACCGACAGTCAGGACTGGTGGCCAGCGGATTGGGGTCATTATGGTGGCCTGATGATCCGCCTTTCGTGGCACACAGCTGGCTCTTATCGTCTGGCAGATGGTCGCGGTGGCGGCGGTTCCGGCAACATTCGTTTCGCTCCGCTTAACTCCTGGCCTGATAACGCAAGCCTAGATAAAGCCCGCCGTTTGCTTTGGCCTATCAAGAAAAAGTACGGCAACGCTCTCTCCTGGGCTGATCTGATTATTCTAGCAGGTACTATTGCCTATGACTCCATGGGCTTGAAAACCTTTGGCTTCGGGTTTGGCCGTGAGGATATCTGGGGTCCGGAGATCGACACCTATTGGGGATCTGAGAAAGAATGGCTTGCGCGCAGTGAAGAGCGCTATGACGATCTGGATGACCCTTCAACGCTCGAAAACCCGCTTGCAGCAACCCATATGGGTTTGATCTACGTGAACCCGGAAGGCGTGAATGGCGTTCCCGGTCCGCAAAAAACAGCTGATCAGATCCGCGAAACCTTTGCTCGTATGGCAATGAATGACGAGGAAACTGCTGCGCTGACGTGCGGTGGTCACACCGTTGGTAAAACCCATGGACGCGGTGCCGTCGATAACATCGGTGTCGCACCGGAAGCCGCTGGTCTTGAAGAGCAGGGCTTTGGCTGGTCTAACCCCGGACAGGATGGCAAGGCAACGAATGCCTTCACCTCTGGCATCGAGGGGGCGTGGACCACACACCCAACCACGTTCGATATGGGCTTTTTCGATATGCTGTTCGGCCATGAATGGGAGCAGGTAAAATCTCCCGCTGGCGCGTGGCAATGGGAACCCGTCTCCATCAAGGAAGAAGACAAGCCTATCGATCCAACCGACCCGTCCGTTCGTCATAATCCAATCATGACTGATGCGGATATGGCAATGAAGGTTGATCCGATCTACAACGAATACTGTCAGAAGTTCATCGCAGATCCTGAATATTTCAGAGATACCTTTGCACGTGCGTGGTTCAAGTTGACCCACCGCGACATGGGACCGAAGGCAAACTATCTTGGCCCGGATGTACCGAAAGAAGAGCTCATCTGGCAGGATCCTGTTCCAGCAGGCAGCACCAACTATGATGTTGCTGCTGTGAAAGCAAAAATCTCAGCAAGTGGTTTGAGCAATGAAGATCTGATCAAAACCGCCTGGGACAGCGCACGTACCTATCGCGGTTCTGATATGCGCGGTGGTGCCAACGGTGCTCGCATCCGCCTTGCTCCCCAAAAGGATTGGGTTGGCAATGAGCCAGACCGGCTTGCCAAAGTTCTGGCTGTGCTTGAACCAATTGCAGCGCAGACAGGAGCCTCAGTCGCAGATGTGATCGTGCTGGCAGGCAACGTTGGTGTAGAAAATGCCATCAAGGCAGCTGGTTTCAACGTGGAAGTTCCATTTGCTTCTGGTCGCGGTGATGCAACAGATGCGATGACAGACGCGACATCCTTCTCTGTATTGGAGCCTATTTCTGATGGCTTCCGTAACTGGCAGAAGCAAGAGTACGCTGTTAGCCCGGAAGAGATGATGCTGGATCGTGCTCAGCTCCTCCGTCTCACTGGCTGGGAAATGACTGCACTTGTTGGTGGCCTGCGCGTTCTTGGTGCCAATTATGGCGGTTCAAAGCATGGTGTCTTCACGGACCGCGAAGGTCAGCTGACAACGGACTTCTTCGTCAACCTGACCGATATGGACAACAGCTGGCATCCACTCAAAGATGGCACCTATGAGATCCGCGACCGCAAATCTGGCAAGCCTAAGTGGACTGCAACCAGTGCTGACCTTGTGTTTGGCTCCAATTCAGTCCTGCGCGCTTATGCTGAAGTGTATGCTCAGGATGACAACCACGAAAAGTTCGTTCGCGACTTCGTGGCAACATGGACCAAGGTCATGAACGCCGACCGCTTCGACCTGACAGCCTAATAAATGCGACCAGTCCGGGCAGGGAACTGCCCGGGCTTCTTCTTGCAACTCCCTACAGGTGCCCTCTCCATCCCAGCTATATCCAGTTGCGCTTCTGTGTTTTTCCGGTTAAGAACCGCTTGACCTCGGGGTGCGCGTATTTGTCGTGCTGAGATGCTTTAGTGGCGAACCCGTTGAACCTGAACCGGCTAGAACCGGCGGAGGGAAGGGTACCGGTTTCACCCATCCTTGCCCTCTCGCCGCAATGGAGGATGACTTGAAACATCTGTTAATTGCTGCGGGATTACTCACTGCAACATCAGCGATGGCTGCTGAGAAGCCTCAACTGACAGTTTACACATACGACAGCTTCGTTTCTGACTGGGGCCCAGGCCCAAAAGTGGAAGAAGCGTTTGAGGCTGTATGTGACTGTGACCTAAAACTTGTTGGCGTCGAAGATGGCGCAGCACTGCTTTCCCGCATTCGTCTTGAAGGTAAAAACTCAGATGCCGATGTGGTGCTGGGTCTGGACACCAATCTGGTAGAGACCGCCAAGAAAACTGGCTTGTTTGCACCACACGCTGTTGAAGCCCAATATACACTGCCAGTGGAGTGGGCTGACGAAACCTTTGTGCCGTACGATTGGGGCTACTTTGCCTTCGTACACAAGGCTGGCGAAACCGTACCAACCAACTTCCGCGAGCTTGCGAAGAGTGATGCCAAGATCCTTATTCAGGATCCACGCTCCTCTACCCCCGGCCTCGGGCTGTTGCTTTGGGTGAAAGCGGCTTACGGAGACGAAGCTGCTGATGTTTGGGCGGATCTTTCCGATAACATCGTGACGGTTACAAAAGGCTGGTCTGAAGCCTACGGTCTTTTCCTTGATGGGGAAGCGGACATGGTGCTCAGTTACACCACGTCTCCGGCTTACCACCTGATTGCCGAGGAAGATAACAGCAAGACCACTGCCGCGTTTGAAGAAGGCCATTACATGCAGGTTGAAGTAGCGGCAAAGCTTGCCGGGACTGATCAGCCAGAGTTGGCAGACAAGTTCCTGAACTTCATGGTTTCAGATGCTTTCCAGACAATCATTCCAACAACCAACTGGATGTATCCAGCTGTGACCCCAAAAGGTGGCTTGCCTGCGGGCTTTGACACACTGCAGGTGCCTGAAAAAGCTTTGTTCTTTAAGCCTGAAGAAGCTGCTGCTGCAAGACGTGAGGCTCTGCCGGAATGGCTAGAAGCGCTCAGCCAGTAAGTTCGCTTCCCGGTGTTGCCGCGGCATTTCTTGTCGCGGCACTCATACTTGGCACGTTGGCCGCGGTTGCTCTGCGAACCGAAGCGGGTCACGGCTTTTCCTCTTCCGATTGGGCCGCTCTCAAGTTTACGCTTACGCAGGCTGTGCTTTCTGCCGTGATCAGTGTTGCACTGGCTGTGCCGGTTGCGCGCGCGCTGGCGCGACGGCGGTTTCCGGGCCGCAGTTTGCTTATTGCCCTGCTTGGTGCCCCCTTCATTCTACCAGTTATCGTTGCCATTCTTGGGTTGCTACAGGTGTTTGGCCGTGCGGGCTGGATATCTGATGTGCTTGTTTATTTTGGTGCTTCACCCATTCGCATCTATGGCCTCCACGGTGTTGTGCTGGCTCATGTTTTCTTCAACCTTCCGCTGGCAACCCGATTGATCTTGCAGGGGTGGCAAGAGGTTCCCTCAGAGCGCTTTCGCCTTGCAGCGCAACTTGGGTGTGATGGAAAAGCCCTGTTTCGGCTGATTGAACTCCCCATGCTTGCGCGCATCTTGCCCGGTGCATTGGCTGTGATCTTTGCAATCTGCCTGACAAGCTTTGCTGTTGCTCTGACACTTGGTGGTGGGCCACGGGCGACAACTATTGAGCTGGCGATCTACCAGGCTTTTACATACGATTTTGATCTTGGCCGTGCCGCGCTGCTTTCTGCATTGCAACTCACGCTTACCGCTGCTGCTGCCTTTGCGGCACTGAAGCTTTCACGCGGTGAAGGGTTTGGTGCAGGACTGGACAGAGCGATCCAGCGCTGGGATGGCGGTGCACCTGTTGCAGACATCCTCTGGATTTCACTTGCAACACTGTTTTTGCTTTTGCCGCTCAGTGCCGTTGTTCTGTCAGGGCTAAGTGGTCTGTTTCTGGTACCGTTTATTGTGTTGAAGGCGGCACTCGTTTCTGTTGCTGTCGCCGTAGCCAGCACGGTAATCTTGTTGCTGTTCGCGTTGCCTATGGCAGCTGCAATCGCCGTTCGCCGGCATAGTGTGGTTGAACTTGCTGGAATTCTGGGATTAGCGGCATCCCCGCTGGTGATTGGAACGGGCATGTTTATCATTATACGTCCATGGGCAAACCCGTCAGACCTTGCTCTTCCTGTGACGGCACTCGTTAATGCGGCGATGGCATTGCCGTTTGCACTTCGCATTCTTGTGCCAGCTGCGCGAGATACGGTTTCACGTCATGGACGGTTGGCCTTGTCGCTGAATATGGAAGGCTGGGTGTTCTTCTCACGTGTCCTCATTCCACGTATGCGGCCACAGATTGGGTTTGCTGCGGGGCTTGCTGCGGCACTTTCCATGGGAGACCTTGGCGTGATTGCCTTGTTTGCAGATCCGGAAATTGCAACGCTGCCTTTACAGATTTACCGCTTGATGGGGGCATACAAAATGCAGGCAGCAGCCGGCGGAGCTCTTTTACTGCTTGTGCTTTCAATGGCACTGTTCTGGATTTTAGACCGGGGAGGTCGCTGGCATGCTGAAGCTTAGCTCTTGTCTCATTGCAAATGGCCGTTTCCAATTGCAGGCCAACTTGCATGTTGAAGCTGGCAGCAGCGTTGCCGTTATTGGCCCATCAGGCGCAGGAAAATCAACCCTGCTTGAGGCTATTGCCGGGTTCCGTGAATTATCGCAAGGACGCATTTTCTGGAAGGAACAAGAGCTCACCAGGCAGGCTCCGGGAAAACGCCCAATCGCCATGCTGTTTCAGGATGGTAATCTGTTTCCGCACTTAACCGCTACTCAAAACGCAGCCCTCGGTTTGCGGCCTGACGGAAAGCTCTCAATGGCAGAGCAAGAGCAAGTCAAAGCCGCTCTTTCACGAGTTGGACTGGCTGATATGGGAATGCGTAGGCCAGCTGAATTATCTGGTGGTCAACAAAGCCGCGTCGCCCTTGCTCGCGTTTTGGTTCAGCACCGTGATCTGTTGTTACTCGACGAACCCTTCGCCGCTCTTGGCCCTGCACTCAAGGTCGAGATGCTGGACCTGGTCGCAGACCTCGTTGCAGAAACTGGCACGACGCTTCTCATGGTCAGTCATGATCCACAAGATGCCCGCCGCATCACGAACAAAGCAATCCTCGTCGCCGACGGATCAGCGCACCCACCTGCTGAAACCCAACAACTGCTCAACAACCCACCGCAAGCATTGCGGCAGTATTTGGGGTAGGGGAGCTTACGCCATTCCCTCAACGATCATAATGTCTGCCAAGGCAGCGGTTTTGCGGTGGGTTTTGGCTTCTTGGTATTCTGGCGAGTGGTAGCAGGCCAGGGCTTGTTCCATGCTGTCGAATTCGATGACGACGTTACGGGGATGTGTCGTGCCTTCCAGGTGTTCGGTTTTTCCGCCGCGGGCGAGGAAGCGGGCGCCGTATTTTTGGAAGGCAGCTGGAGCGGCCTGGGTGTAGTTTGTATAGGCGTCAGCGTCCGTGACTGTGACGTGGGCAATCCAGTAGGCTTTAGGCATTATTTTTCGCTTTTGCTCAGCTCTGCAGTCAGAAGGGTCTTGGCAATATTTGCAGCTTCCGTCAGATGTAATTGAATGGCAGCTGCAGCGGCTTGTGGGTCGTTCGTTTCGATTGCGGAGTAGATTTTCTCGATCCGTTTGTAACCAGCATCATGGCGGTCACGAGTACCCAAAGTCATAGCACGCAGACGGCTGATGCGGCCGTTGAGTCGCTGTACCACTTCCCATGCAACGTTCTGGCCGCTGATATCAAAAATGCACTGATAGAATAATGTTGTTGCTTCAAACAGGTCGTTTGTTTCGCCGCTGCTGTAGGCCAATTTGAGCTGAGCGAGCGCTTTAGCAAGTTTTTTCTTATCCCCATCTTTGGCCAGTTCAGCACATTTTTGTGCGGCACTGGTCTCCAAAAGCATGCGGATTTCGTAGATCTGCTGCGCGTTTTCCCAATCCAGTTTGGCAACGATCGGGCCTTTGTTTGGCAGAATTTCAACAAGGCCTTCTGCTTCAAGGTATCGGATTGTTTCCCTTACAACTGAACGGCTTACGCCAAGCTGGTCGCAAAGTGGCCGCTCGACCAAACGATCTCCTGACTGGAAGTGCCCGGCAATGATAGCGGCTCTCATCTTCTCAAGAGCCATATCGCGAAGCGTCATGGTGGGACGCTCAATTTTCAAAGGATTATTTGCAGTAGAGATCATGGCAGCAATCTAGCTTGCGTTGACTTCATTCGCAAGAAGGTATTGACATTCAGTATTATGGTATACCATCTTATCACCATTGAATTTGACAGTGGAATGAACGGAAGACTAATGCCAGCAGAGATACGCAAGACACTTCTTCACGTGGAAGACACGCTGATTGAAGGTGGCAAAAAAGCAGAGACCCCATTGCGGATGATTGCGGCCGTTGCTGTGATCAAGAACCCATGGGCTGGGCAGGGCTTTGTTGAAGATCTGCGTCCGGGCATCCATGATGTTGCACCAGATGTTGGCAGTTTGCTGACGGATATGATCATCAACTTTGCAGGTTCTGGTGAAGCTGTTGAGGGTTACGGTAAAGCAGCTGTTGTTGGTGTGAACGGCGAAGTCGAGCATGCCTCTGCGCTCATTCACACGCTGCAATTTGGTAATTTTTACCGTGAAGCTGTTGGCGCTAAAACCTATCTGGCGTTCTGCAACACCCGCGCTGGTGCAAACGCTCCGATCATGATTCCGCTGATGGACAAGAATGATGGTGGGCGTCGTTCACACTATCTCACCATTCAGCTTGCTATTCCCGATGCTCCGGGCCCAGATGAAATCGTCATCGCACTGGGAGCTTCACTCTCAGGACGCCCGCACCACCGGATTGGTGATCGCTATCAAGACCTTAAGGAGCTGGGACATGACGTTGACAACCCTGCAGCTGTCACATCCTAAGGGCACTGTTTGCTACCGTGAGGTTGGCGAAGGTGAGCCGCTTATGCTGGTCCACGGGGTTGGCATGCAGGATGCTTCCTGGGAACCGCAAATCGAGCACTTTGCGAAAACGCATCGTGTTATCGCGGTAAACATGCCGGGGCATGGAGGAAGCACTGCGCTTCCTCAAGGCTCTCAGCTGGAAGACTATGTGGCGTGGCTGCATGCAGCGATCTCAGCACTTGGATTTGAGCAGGTGAATCTTGCCGGTCACTCCATGGGCGCGCTGATCAGCGGTGGTTACGCAGCAACGCACCCGGAACGCGTAAAACGCGTTGCTTTGTTGAACGGCGTTTACCGCAGATCTCCAGAAGCTCGCAGTGCTGTGGAGGCGCGGGCAAAGGAAATTGCAGAGGGTCACATCAACATCGACGGACCTTTGAGCCGTTGGTTCAGTGATAGCACTGCAGATCAGCAGGCAAAAGAAAAAGTCGGCAACTGGCTCCGGGAGGTTGATCCGGTTGGCTATGCGGTCACTTACAACGCATTTGCACATGGGGACGCGACTTATGCTGACAAATGGGAGGAGATCAGATGCCCGGCGCTTTTGCTGACGGGTGATGGTGATCCGAACTCCACCAAGGAAATGGCGGTGGATATGGCCAAGGCAGCGCAGGACGGCATGGTCTGCATCATTGAAGGCCATCGTCATATGGTCAATCTGACAGCGCCGGAACAAGTCAACGCCGCAATGGCAAGCTGGTTAAAACAGCCAATAAGAACAAACGGATAGAAAGGGAGATCTACCCGATGACAGCGATGGACCCACGTACATTGAGGAATGCATTTGGTACATTCCTTACCGGTGTTACGGTTGTGACAGCCCATGGGCAGGATGGTGAGCCGCTCGGCTTTACAGCAAATTCCTTTTCAAGCGTTTCCCTCGATCCGCCATTGTTGCTGGTGTGTCTTGCGAAAAGCTCCAGCAATTATGATGCGTTGACTGAGGCATCCGGTTTTGCCGTTAATATTCTGGCAGAAACCCAAAAGGATGTGTCCAACACCTTTGCAAGCCGTGTCGAAGACCGTTTTGCTACGGTTGACTGGAAAGTCGGTCCGAATGGCTCTCCGGTCCTTTCTGATGTAGCTGCGTGGTTTGATTGCTCAATGCACAATGTGGTGGACGCGGGTGACCATGCAATTCTGATCGGTGAAGTAAAGGCTTTTGAGACCGGTGTTGCCAACGGTCTGGGTTACGCGCGCGGTGCATATTTTACTGCCACACAAGAAGTCAGCTCCATTCAGGTAGATAGTGAAACCGTTGTTAGCGCTCTCCTGGAACGAGACAAAAAAGTGCTGTTTTTTGAAGATGATGCAGGCCAACTGCGATTGCCAACGCGCAATGTCAGCAAAGGCACACCAACCAAAGAACTTACAGCATTACTGGAAGAGGTCGGTGTCCCGTCTTCTGTCGGCTTCATTTACTCCGTCTACGAAGATGAAGAAGCGAATGCCCAGCATCTGGCTTTCCATTGCTCAGCCGGTGAAGGGGCCAGCCAGTCTGGAACCTTCCTCGCGCTGACAGATGATGTGCTGGCGCGCGTGCAGGATGCTGCCACACAGAAAATGCTGGGCCGGTTTGCGAAGGAGACGCAGAAGGGCAATTTCGGCATCTATTTTGGAAATCATGAAAACGGCGAAGTGCGCAAAATCGCACTGGGAGAGTAAGCCATGAAATTTTCACTTTTCATCCATCTTGAGCGCATTTCCGCTGATGAAAGCCAGCAAAAACTCTATGACGAGTTTCTGCAGCTCTGTGAGATTGCAGACAAAGGTGGCATGCATGCGATCTGGACTGGTGAACACCATGGCATGAACTTCACCATTGCGCCGAACCCTTTCATCAACCTTGTAGATCTGGCACGGCGGACCGAAAATGTACGTCTTGGAACAGGAACTGTCATCGCGCCTTTCTGGCATCCAATCAAGCTGGCTGGCGAAGCAGCTATGGCGGATATCATTATGGATGGCCGTCTTGAGCTGGGTATTGCTCGTGGTGCCTACAGTTTTGAATATGAGCGCATGATCCCGGGTCTTGACGCATGGGAAGCTGGCCAGCGCATGCGTGAGCTGGTGCCTGCCGTCAAGAAGCTTTGGGATGGTGATTATGCTCACGAAGGTGAGTATTGGCAGTTCCCGAAAACGACGTCTGCACCACAACCAATGCAGGATCCGCACCCGCCTGTCTGGGTTGCTGCACGTGATCCAAACTCCCATGATTTTGCGGTGGCGAACGGCTGTAATGTTCAAGTAACACCGCTCTGGAACGGGGATGATGAAGTTGAAAGCCTCATGGAGCGCTTCAACGATGCTTGTGAGAAAAGCCCATCCATTCCACGCCCGAAAATTATGTTGCTACGTCACACCTATGTTGGTGGTGATGAGGCAGATGTTCAGCAAGGCGCTGAAGAGGTCAACCGTTTCTACAATTACTTTGGTGCATGGTTCAAAAATGAACGCCCAATCAATCAAGGTCTTATTGAGCCGCTCAGCGACGAAGATATCGCGAACCATCCATTCTACAGCGCAGAGCAGATGCGCACCAACAATGTGATCGGAACGTCTGACAAAGTCATCGAGCGCCTGAAGCACTACGAAGACCTTGGTTACGATGAATACTCATTCTGGATTGATAGCGGCATGACGTTTGAGCGCAAGAAATCGTCTCTTGAACGCTTCATCAACGAAGTGATGCCTGCTTTCCAAAAGGATGCATAATGAAACGCTTCCAGCATTATATCGATGGTCGTTTTGAAGATGGCTCAGCACAATTTCAAAGTCTGGACCCGGCAACAGGCCAGCCTTGGGCAGAAATGCCCGAGGCGCGGACTGAGGATGTAAACCGTGCTGTTGCTGCAGCTGAACGGGCTTTCTTTGATCCTGCCTGGAGCAACCTAACCGCAACACAGCGCGGCAAGTTGCTTTACAAACTGGCAGATCTGGTTGAGGCGAATGCGCCAAAGCTGGCACAGTTGGAAACGCAGGACACCGGGAAAATCATCCGCGAAACATCTGCCCAGGTGGCGTATGTGGCGGATTACTATCGGTATTATGCTGGCTTGGCAGATAAGATTGAAGGGGCTCACCTTCCAATCGACAAGCCGGACATGGAAGTCTGGCTACGTCGTGAACCTGTTGGCGTGGTGGCTGCCATTGTTCCGTGGAACAACCAGCTGTTCCTGTCCGCTGTTAAGATCGGCCCTGCACTAGCTGCCGGCTGTACATTGATCGTGAAGGCATCAGAGGAAGGACCTTCGCCGCTTTTGGAGTTTGCCAAGCTGATTGAAGAAGCTGGCTTCCCTAAAGGTGTGGTCAACATCATCACCGGATTTGGTGCTGAATGTGGACAGGTGCTGACATCGCATCCATCAGTGGCTCACGTTGCCTTTACTGGTGGACCGGAAACAGCAAAGCACATCGTGCGCAATTCCGCGGAAAACCTTGCCAGTACCTCGCTTGAGCTGGGCGGTAAATCTCCATTTATCGTGTTTGAAGATGCAGATATCGACAGCGCCGTAAATGCGCAGATATCCGGCATTTTTGCAGCAACAGGGCAAAGCTGTGTCGCAGGTTCTCGCCTGATCATCGCAAAGAGCATCAAGGATGAGTTTCTTACCCGTTTGAAGGCCAAAGCTGAAGCCGTCGTCATCGGGCATCCGCAGGACATTGCAACAGAGGTCGGCCCGTTGTGCAGCCAGCGCCAGCGCGATCACATCAATGCAGTCATCAAAGCTTCTGTTGAGGCTGGTGCCAAGGTCCTGACAGGCGGCGTGGATTGCGACCGTGATGGTTTCTACTTCCCGCCAACCATTCTGGATTGCTCCGATGTGCCAAGTGCTCCTTGTGTGACAACCGAGCTGTTTGGCCCAGTCCTTTCTGTTCTTACCTTTGAGACAGAGGCTGAAGCCCTGCAGATGGCGAACGACACAAAATTTGGCCTGGCTTCCGGCATCTTCACACAAAGCCTGACGCGGGCACACCGCATGATAAAGGGCATTCGCTCCGGCATCGTGTGGGTGAACACCTACCGCGCAGTTTCCCCTGTTGCTCCGTTTGGCGGACAGGGACTTTCAGGCCATGGCCGCGAAGGCGGACTGCAGGCAGCCTTGGATTACACAACAGTCAAAACAGTTTGGTTGCGCACCTCTGACGATCCGATTCCGGATCCATTCGTTATGCGCTGAGAACAGGGAGAACCCCATCCGTAGCTCCTGTTCAGCAGGGGCTGGAGATAAGCCGGCGGTGAAACCCGGCACGGACATAATGTCCGATTAATTTAGCCTGGGAGGGAACTATGGCTATCGAAAAAGAGCACATTCAGAAAGATCTGAATGTTGCCGAAACGGGGCTCTTTAAGGGCCTGCACAACGGAATGTCTATCGCAGCCAAGGCTATGGTTGCGGCATTTGTTGTGTTCACGATTTTGAATGTTGATTATGCCGGTGAGCTGTACGGGGCGGTACGCAGCTGGGTCGAAACAGCGCTGAGCTGGTACTACATCTCCTCAGTCATGATCATCTTCTTCATTTGCATTGGCTTGATGGTCAGCCGGTTTGGCTCCATCCGTTTGGGCGATGATGATGCACGTCCGGAATTCAGTAACTTTGCATGGTTTGCAATGCTGTTTTCCGCAAGTGTATCCATTGGCATCATGTTCTTTGGTGTTGCTGAGCCGTTGTTCTACTTCGACAATTCCGCGGGCTGGGGTTATCCAAACAACCCGTTTGCGGATATGGCTGGCCACAATGAGATGAACATGGACCGTGCAGTTGATGCGGTGCGCGTGACCAATTTCCACTGGGGTCTGCATGGTTGGGCGATTTACACCATCACCGGACTTTGCCTTGCGTACTTCTCATTCCGCAAAAAACTGCCACTGACGTTCCGTAGTGCTCTTTACCCGATCCTCGGCGAGCGCATCTACGGTCCGGCAGGTCATGCGGTTGATCTGCTTGCCGTGTTTGGTACCGTGTTCGGCATCGCGACATCCATGGGGCTTGGCGTTAACCAGATGGCACAGGGCCTGAACGTGCTGTTTGGTGTTGATCCGGGCACTCTTACCCAGATTGCTCTGGTTATTGGTATTTCTATAATCGCGACACTGTCGGCTGTATCTGGCATTGGTAAGGGTATTCGTATTCTTTCCGAGTGGAACATCGCTCTCACACTGCTGTTAATCCTGTTCTTTGTCGTAGCAGGTCCATCTCAGTGGCTCGCAAGCTTCTTCCTCACATCCGTTGGCGATTACATGTCCAACTTCCTGTCCATGGGCTTCTGGACCGCAAGTGAACCGGGCGATGTGAAATGGCAGGGTGGCTGGACCATGTTCTACTGGGGCTGGTGGCTGTCCTGGGCACCATTCGTGGGCATGTTCATTGCACGCATCAGCCGTGGTCGTACCATTCGTGAATTCATGTTCGGCGCTATGCTGGTACCAACTGTGATGGCTTTCCTCTGGATCACCATTTTCGGCGGAAATGCACTGTTCATTGAAATGAATGCACCGGGCGGTGTTGGTACTGCAGGCCTGATTGACACCGTCAACAGCTGGAACCTTGGTGGCGCGCTCTATGGCACCATTGAGCAGATGACCTCTAATGGCACAATCAGCTGGTTGATTGCAGCACTCACCACCTTCTTGCTGGCGACATGGTTTATCACGTCATCCGACTCCGGCACTTTGGTTATCACGACCATCCTGTCTATGGGCAATGCACACCCACCTAAACAGCACCGTGTGATCTGGGGTGTTGCTCAAGGTGTTGTTGCTGCGGCGCTCTTGTTGGCTGGTGGACTATCCGCTCTGCAAACTGCTGCTATTGCGGCTGCCTTGCCGATCAGTGCTCTTGTGGTTCTCATGTCATGGGGAATTGTGAAATCGCTCATGCAAGATTCAAGTGCGGTGAGAGACCCTCATGAGGAAGTCGCTCCTGACGGAACGGCTCTGGATCGCGAACTGCGGGCGTAATCCGATTTAACGGAAAATGAACGGAATGGGGGCCACATCTGGTCCCCATTCTTTTCCGGCGTGATGACTATGCCGATGTGACAACAATGAAAGACAAAGGGTGTCGCCATGGACCTGAAGCTGAACAACCCAAGCCTGTTGCAATCCGGTGCATATATCGATGGTAGCTTTGTTTCGCGCCAGAAAACCTTTGCAGTCAACAACCCCTCTACAGGTGAACTGATTGCCAATGTTGCCGATTGCTCGCGCTCTGATGTGGTCGATGCCATCACCGCCGCGAAGACTGCGCAAAAAGCATGGGGCAAACGCACAGGCAAGGACCGTGCACAGGTTCTGAGACGCTGGTTCGACTTGCTGGTTGAAAATGCAGATGATCTTGCAACCATACTGACCGCAGAAATGGGAAAACCGGTTGCAGAAGCAAAAGGTGAGATCCTTTACGGTGCCAGCTTCATTGAATGGTTTTCGGAAGAGGCAAAGCGTGTTTACGGCGACACTATTCCGGGCCATCAGGAAGACAAACGCATCATGGTGATCAAGCAGCCAGTCGGAGTTGTTGGAGCGATTACACCATGGAATTTTCCAAATGCGATGATCACCCGCAAAGCTGCGCCTGCACTGGCTGCTGGCTGTGCGATGATTGTAAAACCTGCTGCTGAAACACCTCTCTCCGCGCTTGCTTTGGCATTGCTGGCAGAGCAGGCAGGCATTCCGAAAGGCGTGCTGAGCATCCTTCCATCAACGGATGCCGTTGCAGTCGGTGAAGAGCTGTGCACCAACGACATTGTCCAAAAGATCAGCTTTACAGGTTCCACCAATGTTGGCCGCATTCTCATGCGCCAAAGTGCTGACCAGATTAAGAAGCTCTCCCTGGAATTGGGTGGGAATGCACCATTTATTGTGTTCAATGATGCAGATCTGGACAAGGCCGTTGAAGGTGCACTGATTTCCAAGTTCCGCAATGCCGGCCAAACCTGCGTTTGCTCCAACCGTATCTATGTACAGGATGGTGTTTACGACGCCTTCGCCAAAAAACTTGCGGATGCTGTTCGTAACCTGAGTGTTGGTGATGGCTTCCAATCCGGCGTGACTATCGGACCGCTCATCACAGAAGCTGCCGTTCAAAAGGTGGAATTTCACATCAAGAATGCACTTGAGAACGGCGCTAGTATTGTGTGCGGTGGTGAGCGCAGCGACAAAGGCGGCACCTTTTTTGAGCCAACCGTTCTTGCCAATGTGACCGGTGAGATGGACGTGGCAAGAGAAGAAACGTTCGGTCCGCTTGCTCCACTGTTCCGCTTCAAGGAAGTTGACGAAGCCATTGCAGCAGCGAACGATACCGAGTTCGGCTTGGCCTCTTACTTCTACAGCAATGATCTCTCCACGGTCTACAAAGTGGCGGAAGAGTTGGAGTACGGCATGGTAGGCGTCAACACCGGTCTGATCTCCACTGAAGTTGCACCATTTGGAGGCGTCAAACAATCCGGACTTGGCCGTGAAGGCTCCAAGTACGGCATCGAAGATTATGTTGAGATGAAATACATCTGCATCAGCGTTTAAGAGAGAAAATGATAATGTCTGACCGGTTTGAAATAGGCCTGAAACAGCGTAAATCCACCCTTGGCGCTGAGTACGTCGAGGCCAACCTGGCAAAGGCGGATGACTTCAATCGTCCGTTTCAGGAAGCCATGACCGAATGGTGCTGGGGTTTCGGCTGGGGCGATGACGCTATCGATGCACCAACTCGCAGTCTGATGAACCTGGCCATGATCGGCGCACTCGGCAAAATGCACGAATGGGAACTGCACTGCAAAGGCGCACTGCGCAACGGCGTCACGAAAGAACAAATCCGCGCCGCCTGCCACATCGTCGCCATCTACGCCGGCGTCCCCGCCGGAGTAGAATGCTTCCGCAGCGCAAGAAAAGTGCTGGAAGAGGCGGGGGAGTTGTAGAGCCTCTGTTACTAAGAAGTCTTTTTTGGAGCCCTGCTGATGATATCGGCAGGGCTTTTTTTGATTACGGCAAGTACTGGGCTTCAGTATCACCCTTGACCTTCCAGTCACTGGAAGGATTAGAATGTTGGATACTAAGTTGGGCAGTGCCAGAAGGAATAAAGAAAAGTGGTGCTGTTTTGTGAGCTTGGAGGGATTTGGTTGGGATGGTGAGTATCCCGGCGGTAGCAAAGCACCTTCAGGTCTGAATAGTGTTTTGTAAATCAGGACAGGACCGATGCGTCGTGGATACGCGGTTGTGGCTGGGCTTGCGATTGTAGCAAGTGTTTCGGCTGGGCTAGGGATCTTTATTGGAAGTTCGATGGACTGGACTTCTGACAGGGCAGGCAGTGCTGAAAGTGAAGTTCTATACTGGGTTGCACCAATGGACCCGAGTTTCCGGCGCGATGCACCTGGAAAGTCTCCTATGGGGATGGATCTTGTTCCTGTTTATGCAGGACAGGATGCTGAGCAATCTGGGAGTTCTGTTGTGTTGTCTCCAAATGTGATTAACAGCATCGGTGTACGCACGGCCACCGCCAGCGTTGAGCCTATCTCAGAGAAAATCGAAAGTGTTGGTTTTGTTGGCTATGACGAGCATCGTTCCAGCCAGGTTCACTTACGTACGGAAGGGTGGATCAAGAAGCTCAACATCCGTGCAATTGGTGATCCCGTTGAGAAGGGAGATTTGCTTTTCACTGTCTATGCGCCAGAGGTGACAGTTGCGAGTGCTGATCTGATCCGGGCTGTGCGCCGGAATGATAAGCAAACCGAGCAGAACATCCGGATCCAACTTCAGAATTACGGTATTGATGACGCCCAGATTGATGAGATGGCTCGGGCGAATACTCCGGCCAGGGTCTTCAAGGTGTACGCTCCTCAATCCGGCGTGGTGACCACATTGGAAGCGGCGGATGGCATGTATCTACAGCCGGATTCCATAGCACTTACTTTGTCTGATATGTCCTCTGTGTGGTTGATGGTGGATGTGTTTGAACAGGACATTGCCCGTCTGAGCAAAAACAGCGATGTGCTTGCGAGCTTTGAGCACCTGCCCGGGCAAGTGCTTGAGGGCCGCATGGATTATATCTACCCGGAATTGGATGCGGTGACGCGCACCCTGCCGGTCCGGCTGCATTTTGACAACTCAGAGGGTGTTTTACGTCCGAACATGTTTGGCCGTGTAACCATCATCCCATCAGAAACGCGACGTGCATTGACAATTCCAGCCAGCGCGCTGATCCGCACAGGTTCATCTGATCGGGTTATCCTGCAAACTGAGGAGGGCACGTTTCAGCCACGCATGGTGACGCCGGGCCTGACGGGGCGTTTTGGAGGAGGAAGCAGGACCGAGATCTTACAGGGGCTTGAAGCAGGGGAAGAAGTTGTAACCTCCGCTCAGTTTCTGATTGATAGTGAGAGTTCTCTTTCGGCGGGCATGGCCCGCATGTCTTCTGCGCAAGACGGCCCCATCTGGGTTAATGGCACAGTGATCAACTTTGATGCAGAGACAAACTCCGTCACCATTCGACATGATGCCATTGAGGAGTTGCAGTGGCCAGCGATGGAAACGACGTTTGCGGTCCGTGCAAACCTGAAGAACCACGCATTCCAATATGATAGGTCTATTGAGTTTGCTATCTCAAAGGGGGCTGACCAGCGCTTCAGCCTTGTCGATCTGCGAGATGTAAAAGATCAAGCGTCAAAAACAGCACCTGCTGATACGGTGGGGGCCGATGAAAAATGATTGGCTCCATCATACGTGCATCCATCAAGAACCGGGTGATCGTGCTTATGGCGGCTGTGATGCTGACGCTTGGCGGCATCTGGGCGCTGAAAGAAACTCCGGTTGATGCGATTCCAGACTTGTCTGATGTACAGGTCATTATCAAAACGCCATACGACGGACAGGCCCCTCAGGTCATTGAGGATCAGGTAACCTATCCTATCGCCACGGCCATGTTGTCGGTGCCAGACGTGATCGACGTGCGCGGGTTCTCGTTTTATGGCGATTCCTATGTTTACGTGGTTTTTAAGGACGGTACGGACCTTTACTGGGCCAGAAGCCGGGTGCTGGAATACCTTGCACAGGTTGGAGCCAAACTGCCTGAAGGCGTTACGCCAGAACTGGGGCCAGATGCGACAGGGGTTGGCTGGATTTTTCAGTACGCTTTGATTGACCGAAGCGGCCAACATGATCTGGCGCAGTTGCGCTCTTTACAGGACTGGTGGCTGAAGTACGAACTTCAAACTGTCAGCGGCGTATCGGAAGTGGCAACTATCGGCGGTATGGTTAAGCAGTATCAGGTGGTCGTCGACCCGAACAAACTGCGGGCCTATGGGGTGACCTTGCCCGCACTCATGAGCACGATCCAGAACGCAAACCGTGAGACCAGCGGCAGTGTGATTGAGATGGCTGAAGCGGAGTACATGGTCCGTGCGACGGGCTATATCCAATCTATTGAGGATCTGGAGCAAATCCCGCTCAAGGTGAATGAGCGTGGTGCAGCTCTCACCCTGAGCGATGTGGCAGACATCCGCCTTGGTCCGCAAATGCGCCGTGGTGTGGCTGACCTGAACGGCGAAGGCGACTCCGTTGGGGCCGTTGTCATTATGCGCTGGGGTGAAAACCCGCTGAGAACACTTGAGGGTGTGCATGCCAAGCTGGAGGAGCTGAAACCGAACCTGCCTGAAGGCGTGGAGATTGTGACCACCTATGACCGGGCTGGGGTGATTGAGCGAGCAATTGATAACCTAACCACCAAACTCTCAGAGGAGTTTCTGGTCGTGGTTCTGGTGTGTGCAGTGTTTCTCCTGCATCTCAGATCTTCATTGGTCATTTTGATTTCGCTTCCTCTTGGCATTTTGACGGCACTGCTGGTGATGCGTCTGCAAGGGGTGAATGCGAACATCATGTCCCTTGGCGGGATCGCTATCGCTATTGGAGCGATGGTTGATGCGGCCATTGTGATGATTGAGGCCATGCATCGACGGCTTGAGAAGGAACCGAAACCCGATAAGAACCGCTGGAAGATTGTCGCCGAATGCTGTTCCGAGGTTGGACCAGCTCTGTTCTATTCACTGGCGATTATCACCATCAGCTTTCTGCCGGTGTTTGTGCTGGAAGCGCAGGAAGGTCGTCTGTTCAAGCCGCTTGCGTTCACTAAAACCTATGCCATGGCGGCTGCGTCCATTCTCAGCATCACGCTTGTACCGGTACTGATGGGATATTTTGTGCGAGGACGCATTCATCCTGAGGCGAAGAACCCGGTCAATCGGTTGTGCATCGCCTTGTACCGGCCCGCACTTGCAGGCGTGATTGCCTGGCCCAAAACAACGATCATCTTTGCGCTGGTTCTGGTTGCGTCCATTCTTGTGCCGCTGAACCGGATTGGGTCTGAGTTCATGCCGGAGTTGAAGGAAGGTGACTTTCTTTACATGCCGTCACTGTACACCGGTGTTTCTATTGGTAAGGCGCGTGAGGTACTTCAGCAGACGGACCGTATGATCATGCAGGTGCCTGAGGTAAAGACCGTTCACGGCAAACTTGGACGCGCTGAAACAGCAACAGATCCAGCTCCACTGACCATGTTTGAGACCACCATTCAGCTCAGACCGCAAGATCAGTGGCGTGAAGGGATGACGCTTGAAAAGATCCGTCAGGAGCTGGACAAGTCAGTTCAGGTTCCGGGCCTTACAAACGTCTGGATCCAACCGATCAAGAACCGCATTGATATGCTTGCAACTGGTATGAAAACACCTGTCGGCGTCAAAGTGTCGGGGCCGGACCTGCAGGTCATTCAAGACATTGCAGTGAAGATTGAAGGCCTCGTGAAAGGCGTTGAGGGGACGCTGTCCTCTTACGCAGAGCGACCAAGAGGTGCGCGCTTTATTGAAATCGACATCGATCGGAATGCAGCCGCTCGCTATATGCTGAATATCAAGGATGTTCAGGATGTGGTGCAAACCGCGATTGGCGGAATGGATATTGCTGAAAGCGTTGAGGGTTTGGAGCGATACCCCATCAATCTGCGCTATCCTCAGGATTGGAGAAGCAGCCCGGATCAACTTGAGAAACTCCCTGTTGTGACACCATCAGGTGCGCATATTCCGCTTGGAGCTGTCTCTGATATCAACATTGTTGACGGCCCCGGTATGATCCGCTCAGAGAATGCGCGACCAACAGGTTTTGTTTTCATTGATATCGAGGGACGAGACCTTGGCGGTTATGTCAGCGAAGCACAAGAACTGGTTGCTTCCGAAGTTAAAATCCCTGCTGGCTACTCGATCACATGGTCAGGACAGTATGAGTATATCGAGCGTGTTCAGGAACGCTTACAGTTGGTTGCGCCCGTGACATTGCTGATCATCACTCTGATGCTTTTCCTCGCATTCAACCGCGTGGGTGAAGTGGCAATCATTCTGACGTCTCTGCCAGTCGCGCTGACAGGCGGTGTTTGGTTTGTTTACGCTCTGGGGTTTGACTTGTCGGTTGCCGTACTGGTCGGCTTCATTGCCCTGGCAGGCGTGGCTGTCGAAACAGCCATCGTGATGTTGTTGTACCTGAACCTTTCCTGGGACAAGCGCGTGGCGTTTGCCAGGAAAGAACACAAGGTCCTCACCGCAAAAGATATCCTTGATGCCGTTGTCGAGGGTGCCCTGTTACGATTGCGGCCAAAAGTGATGACCGTGGCAACCATCTTTGCCGGGTTGATACCGATCATGCTGGGCAGTGCAACAGGCTCAGAGATCATGAAACGGATTGCAGCCCCAATGGTTGGCGGCATGATCACCGCAACACTGCTGACACTCTTCGTTATTCCGGCAATTTATGTGCTTTGGAAGAGAGCCCTACTATCTGCCTTGAATAAAATCACCGCAGAAGAAGCCAGTGAAAGTCTGGAGAAAACAAAGACTAAGTGATGTTTCGCTGTCATTTACCTGATGGCCAAAGTCTTTTCATTTTCCTGATGATTTTAGTCTTGACCTTCCAGTCGCTGGAACCCTTAGGGTGCCTTCAATAGACAATGAAATGGTGAAATTATGTCCCACAGTTCAACACTGAAAATGCAAGTCGAAGGCATGAATTGTGCGTCTTGCGTCGGTCGTGTCGAGAAAGCACTCAAGAGTATTTCGGGTGTGGCGAACGCCTCTGTCAATCTTGCAACAGAAAGCGTACAGGTCAATTACGATGAGACCCTCACGCCGCAAGATGTGGCCGATGCGCTTCAGAAAGCTGGCTATCCAGCGCTCACAGAAAGCATCACCTTTGGTGTTGAGAACCTGAGCTGCGCGTCTTGTGTGGGACGAGCTGAAAAGGCTTTGCGAGCCGGAAATGGTGTTCTGGAAGCCAATGTTAATCTGGCAACAGAAAGTGCGACAGTGCATTACGCAGTGGGGGCGATAACACCCTCCGCGATTGCTGAACTGGTCACCTCAGCAGGGTATCCTGCTACATTGGACAAGACCGAGCCTGCTGAAGCAGCTCACCGCAAAACAGATGAGATCCGTCAGCTTAAGAGCAAGGTGTTGCTCGCTGCCGTGCTGGCACTTCCAGTTTTTCTTATCGAAATGGGAAGTCACTTCATTCCCGGCGTCCATATGCTGGTTGAGAACTCACTTGGTTTGCAGAACAGTTATTATCTGCAGTTCATCCTGACGACTGTTGTGCTCTTTGGACCGGGCCGACATTTCTACACCAAGGGCTTCCCGTCGCTCTTAAAAGGCGCACCGGATATGAATTCTCTGGTCGCACTTGGGACCTCCGCCGCTTATGTATTCTCTCTCGTTTCAACTTTTGCGCCGCAATTGCTTCCGGCGGGAACCGTAAACGTCTATTACGAGGCCGCTGCTGTAATTGTCGTCCTCATCTTGCTAGGCCGCTTTCTGGAGGCACGCGCCAAAGGCAGAACTGGCGAGGCGATCCAGAAACTCGTTGGCATGCAGGCTAAAACCGCGCGTGTTGAGCGCGATGGCGTGGCGACAGAAGTCCCGATTGAAGAGATCATTGTGGGTGATGTCATTCAGGTGCGCCCAGGTGAAAAGATCGCTGTGGATGGTGCCGTTGTCTCAGGTTCTTCCTTCGTGGATGAGAGCATGATTACAGGTGAGCCAATTCCGGTTGAAAAGGCCTCTGGTGACGATGTTGTCGGCGCAACAATCAACGGCACAGGTGCCTTAAGCGTGCGTGCAAGCAAAGTTGGCAATGATACCGTTCTCTCCCAAATCATTCAGATGGTGGAACAGGCTCAGGGTGCCAAGCTGCCAATTCAGGGATTGGTCGACAAAATCACATCGTGGTTTGTGCCAGCTGTGATTACTATTGCGATCCTCACCGTTGCTGTGTGGTTCTTGTTTGGTCCTGACCCCGCGCTTAGTCTTGCTTTGGTCGCTGGTGTTGCTGTGCTTATCATCGCTTGCCCATGTGCCATGGGGCTTGCAACGCCAACATCTATTATGGTTGGTACAGGCCGTGCGGCTGAACTCGGTGTTTTATTCCGCAAAGGCGATGCGTTGCAGATGCTCCAGGAAACCAAGGTGGTTGCCTTGGATAAGACCGGCACGCTCACTGCCGGACATCCGGAACTAACAGACATTATCCTGCATGAAGGTTTTGAGGAGGAAGACGTTCTGCGATTGGTCGCAGCTGTTGAGCAAAGCTCCGAACACCCCATTGCAAAGGCGATCGTGCAGGCCGTCGAAGAACGTGGCATTGCGCTTCCAAAACCAGAGAGCTTTAACTCTCTGACTGGATTTGGTGTCAGCGCGGTTGTGCAGGGGCACGATGTTCTGGTTGGTGCAGATCGGTTGATGGACCGTGAAGGCATTGCACTGGAACAGCTTTCTGTTGATGCAACCGTACTTGCAACTAGAGGAAAAACCCCGCTTTACGTTGCTATTGATGGAAAAATTGCAGCGGTAATTGCAGTTGCTGACCCAATCAAGAAAACAACTCCAGATGCGATCAAGTCCCTTCATGAGCTTGGCTTGAAAGTTGTGATGATCACGGGTGATAACCAGAAGACAGCCAACGCCATTGCAGCCGAACTTGGCATCGACAGCGTGGTTGCCGAAGTTCTGCCTGACGGTAAAGTCCGTGCGCTGGAAGACTTGCGTAAGAACGCTTCCGGTAAACTGGCCTTCGTGGGCGATGGCATCAATGATGCGCCTGCTTTGGCAGCAGCAGACGTTGGAATTGCCATTGGAACTGGTACTGATGTGGCAATTGAAGCCGCGGATGTCGTTCTGATGGCAGGAGACCTGAACGGTGTGGTCAATGCGTTCCACATCAGCCAGCAAACCATGCGCAACATCCGCCAGAACCTGTTCTGGGCATTCAGTTACAATACACTGCTGATTCCGGTTGCTGCTGGCGTGTTATATCCATTCGGTGGCCCGCTTCTGTCTCCTGTACTGGCAGCAGGTGCTATGGCACTTTCAAGCGTGTTTGTCTTAACCAACGCTTTGCGGTTACGCTGGATCAAAGCAACAACTGCGCATTAAGAGGGATGGAACGACGATGAATATTGGCGAAGTAGCAGAACGCTCCGGCATCCCGACCAAGACCATCCGTTATTATGAGGATATTGGGTTCCTTCATCCCAAACGGAATGAAAACGGCTACCGAATCTTTGAAGAAACGGAGCTGCACAAGCTGACATTCATCGGCCGTGCCCGTTCCCTCGGGTTCAACATCGAAGAGTGCCGGGCCTTGCTGGCACTCTATGAAGACAAAGAACGCGGCAGTTCTGACGTAAAAAAGATCGCGCAACAACACGTCAAAGAGATCGAAGCCAAAATCGCCGACCTCATCGCCATGCGCGACACACTCACCCACCTCATAACCGCCTGCGCCGGCGACCACCGCCCCGACTGCCCAATCCTTGATAATTTGAGTAACGGGAAGGGGGAGCCGCGGTGATCAGGAAATCGTGACCACAGGCCTGGATATTTTCATCCAGTTCTTATGGACAGTTCAGGCTTTCTTATGACAACCTCTAGGCAGATCAATTAGTTAAAGGGTGACATTGTGCTTCTGAATACTCCTGTTTGTGACTTTGGTTGGAAGGCTCCGGATTTTACGCTTAAGGACCCTGATGGAAACAGTTTCACCATGTCGGAGTGTATTGGTGAAAAGGGGCTCCTGGTTGCGTTTATTTGCAACCATTGTCCTTATGTGCAGGCGATTGGAGATCGGTTGGCGGCAGATACCAGCTTGCTCATCTCCGAAGGCTTTGGAGTTTTAGCAGTGATGTCCAATGACTATCATTCGGTTCCTGCAGATGCTCCGCGCAAGATGAAAGACTTTTCGAAACTGTATGGCTTTGAATTTCCCTATCTGGTTGATGAAAACCAAACAGTAGGAAAGAGATATGGTGCAGTTTGTACGCCAGACTTCTTTGGTCTCAACAGTAAAGGTGAGCTACAATACCGTGGCCGCTTAGATGATGCAGGATTTAACGACCCAGCCGCACGCAAAACCGAGCTTTTGGACGCTATGCAGTTAATTACTGAAACAGGTCGAGGACCTGAAGAACAGATCCCAAGCATGGGATGTTCGATCAAGTGGTCAAATTAGTTCCATAAGGTTGGTTCTGCGAAATTGGGTGTTTGGTTGCATTGAACTGCCTGGAACATCTGCGTTTTAAGGTGTGCGGCAATTATTGAAGCGTTCGTTAGTGTGGGTTGCATGTATCGATTGATACAGCAGAGGTTGTCTCTCTGATTTATGCAAGTGGTGTGTCCATTTTTTGAAAGACAGGCCATTGCCCAGCACCAGTATTGTATCTCAGCCGATTTCTCCGATCCTTCATACACCTGTTGAGGCTGAAGCAGCCGCGCAAAATGAGTCGGTTAAGCTTTATACATCTGATAAAGGCTCCTCCCTTGGTGTTGAAACGCAAGAGCAGTTTCTGAGTTTCAAGGGAAACCGGGAGCAGCAGCTTGAGCAGCTTCGAAAAGAGCTGCCGCAAGAGACGCTGAAATCGCCCTTACTGAATGGCACTGTTGCATTAAAAGCAGTCCCAGAAACTCTCCCTAAATCATATGACTGGGTTGGGGAGCCTGTAGTGGGAGATGCGCCAGATCTTTCGACATTAAAGCCAAATATTACTGAGAAGTTTGCAGAGGGTGAGAGCCATATCTCAACCTATACGACAGCAGATGGTCACAATCTGGTCGGTAAAATTGAGAGAACTGTCGCCGCCGGGCACCTGAAGGCTGAACTGAGTGCTTATAAGACAATTTATGAAAATGCAGGCGAGCACCCAAATCTAGGAAAAGTTTATGGGATGGCCTCGGTACCTTACGGTAGTTTGGTCAAAGAAGCCTTGGTGATGGATGAAGTTGTTGGCGATCGTGGCAGTGTCACCATGCGCAAGCTGAATCAGGCATGGAAGGCCGGGGATATCTCCAGCGCGCAATATTGGGGCAGTGTTCAATACATCGGGCAGAAACTGTTGGATGTTACCGGTCATATCAGTAAGGCTGGTTTAGTTCACAATGACATCAAACCAGACAATTACGTAGTGAGCGCAGAAACTGGTGAGCCTGTAATAATTGACCTTGGTTTACACTCCAAAGCTGGAGAGACAGCTAAAGGGTTTACCGAGGACTATAAAGCCCCTGAGGTACACCCGAGACATCCCCAAACTTCTGAAAAGAGCGATGTGTTCTCGGTTGGTGCAACCTTGCTTTCTGGCGTTGAACAAGGGCTTCGTGATCAGAACCACATGCCAAATGCTGGACTATGGCATTCAACGAAAATTAGCAGGGACGATGAAGGAAACGCAGTTAAGATCCCGGGGCTCGCGGCGGTTGAAACAGATTATTCCCGCTTTATGGACGGACTGCAAAACTCTGTTAATCAGCGTCCTGATGCCGCTGAAGCAGGTTCTCTTTCTTTCATCCAGGATAGTCTGATTGAGGAAGGTGAAGCCCGGTCTGTACTGAAGGATGTGGTTTCAAATCCTAAATATGATGGCCGAGGTGCGCGCTCTGAGCGGCAAGTGACTGAAAAAGACATTCGAAACTCTTTTGGTGATGTGCGTAACGTCTTGGTGCAGCGTGCAAAAAATGAAGCGCAAGGTGATGCTGCATTTGCGATTATCGAGCTGGGTAAGCAATGTAAAACGGTCATCAGAGCTGAAAAACAGGGCAATGCAGACAGTTCTGTCCTTGGGAGGCTGCGTGAACTGGTTTCTAAGACTTATCACACACTCTCTCAGTTCTCTGCTCATCACAATACAAGTGCGCGAAAGTCTGAAGCCTATGAGGTTTCAAGGATTCTATCGCATGAAGTTTCTGAGTTTAAGCAGTTTGGTACTCAGTTGACGACTGAGCCCAAGCTAAAGAATTTGCATGAGTTGGAGCTGCTGGAGACCCGCCTATCCGCCGTTTTGGACTTAACTATTCCTGCTGGTAAGCAGTCTAAAATGCCACCAGACGATGTGTTGGTGAGCCTTTATTATTTGACTGGTAAACAGATTGAAGTGCGAGATGCTATTTCTCAGCTAAAAGAAAGCCAGGAAAAAATAGAAGCTTATCAGCAAGCTCATAGCGAGCAGGATCTCTCTTGGTTACCTGTGGCAGAAGATGCCTTGCAAACTTTTGAAGCGACGCACCCGCGAGTTGTAAGCAGCTGGGGTCATGAAGCTGAATTGCATGCCAAAGTTAATTCAGAAAACGCGCAAAAGGCTTGGGAGAAAGTTGAACATCTGCAGCCTGAGCTGGAACGTTTGTCTGAAGACTTGAAATCTGTGCTCGCTTTGCTTGGCCCGGGTCCCTACCCGACAGATCGCTTGGGCGCTTTGAGAGAGGATTATTCTCAGAAACTGGGCACTGTCGATACGTTGCTTCGTTTAGAACGAGAGTGGGTGATCTAGCATAATACTGCAGATAAAGATTATGCAGCAGTGGGTCACTGCTAGAAGCACATAGGCTTAAACAACAAAAGAGCCTGCGGCGGTCGCAGGCTCTTTCTTCAGCTTGGTTATTGTTTTTGTTAGCTGACTGCGATGCCGGGGAAGATGATCAGCAGGGCGACGGCTACGATCTGAATCATGATGAATGGCAGCAGTGCTCTGAAGATTTCGCCCAGACTTATATCGGGTGGCGCCACACTCTTCAGGTAGAAGGCCGCGGGTCCGAATGGCGGTGACAGGAAGCTCACCTGCATGTTCATGGCAAAAACAACGCCGAACCAGATTGGATCGTAACCAAGCTGTGAGACGATTGGCACGAAGATCGGCATGGTAAGCAGTGCGATGCCAACCCAATCCAGGAACATGCCAAGCACGAACAGGATGAGCATCATGAACAGGATCACGACGGTCGGATCGTCGGAGATACCTGTGATCAGCGCCTGAACAAAGCGGATACCACCCATCAAGTTGAACACGCCGACCAGTGCAGAGGCCCCTACTCCAATCCAAACGATCATACCAACAGTTGATAAGGTCTGCTTAGCTGCCCCCATGATGAGCTTGACTGAAAATTCACGGCGGATGATTGTTGAGATGGTTACGCCGAGCACACCGATGGCAGACGCCTCGGTCACACTCGCGATGCCGCCATAGATAGAGCCGAGAACGAACACCACAACGAGGATCGGGAGAAACAAGCCTTTCAGGAGACGCATTTTTTCAGCGATTGGGATCTCACCAGCTTCCGGAATTGGTGCGACTTCAGGGTTGGAATAGGCGCGGATCAGAATATAGGCGGCGTACATGCCTGCAAGCATCAGGCCTGGGAAGAACGCTGCCGTGAACAGGTCTCCGATAGAGACACTCGCTGTCAAACCGTAGATGATCAGCACGATGGATGGCGGGATCATTGTACCCAGTGCACCACCTGCACAGCAGACGCCAATGGCAAGTTTGCGGTCGTAGCCAAGACGCAGCATCTGCGGCAGGGCGATCACGCCAAGCAGAACAACTTCACCACCGATGATGCCAGACATGGCTGCCAGAACAACAGCTACGAGAAGCGTCTGGATGGCGATGCCACCGCGCAGACGCCCGCCAACGAGGCGCATGGCGTCGAACAGGTCCTTGGCTATGCCCGATCGATCCAGGATCGCGGCCATAAGCACGAACATGGGAACGGAGACGAAAACGAAGGAGTTCACAAAGCTGAAGATGCGGCTGACGATCAGCGGCACAGCGCCCGGGCCGAACCAGCCCAGTGCGAAAATGAGAGCAACAAGCAGTGTGACGAAAGCAAGAGGCATGCCCGTCAGCAGCAGCAGAAGCAATGAGCCGAACATCAGAACCGTAGCCAGCTCGATGCCCAGAGCTTTAAAATCCGGGATCAGGACGAGTAAATCGGTCATTTTTTCTTAGCGTAGTTGACGGCCAGAATTGCAAATTGCAGGCACATGAGAATAAGGATACCAAGCAGGAACAGCTTTAGCAGACCTGGTGTTGGCGGGTTCCATGCAGAGCCGGAGGTCTCCAGACGGAAATCACCGGCGGGTGTCCAGATTGCGCGTTTTACAACGAGCCAGCCTGCCCAGGAGAACAAGGCGCTGGCGAGTGCACAGGCAATGGAGATAGCAACGTTGAAGACACGCCGAAGCTCGGGAGAGAGTGCATCGTAAATCAGAACCACACGGATGTGTTTGTTCGTCGATGCGCAGTAAAGACCACCAAAAAGGAATGTTGTCGCCGTCAGGAAGATGACGGTTTCGTGGGCCCAAATGGTTGGTGAATTAAACAGATACCGCATTGCGACTTCAAAAATCAGAATTGCCGCAGACGATACGATTGCAAGTGAAAAGAGTGCGCTGAGTTTTGCAATTATGCGCCCGAACAGCCCCGCTTCAGGTATAGCTCTTTGGCCAGCGTCTTTTTCTTCGTGATCTGACATTCACCCTGCCTCCCCGCTAGGTACCGAACCGTCGGGGAACTTGACGGTCCGGTATGTTTCACGCGATTTAAATCAGCTTACTGAGCAAGCAGACCTTGCTCTTTCAGGTAAGCGGACAGTACCGCGTAAACGCGTTTTGCGTTATCAGACTTCTCAGCAACTTTCTCCCACTGAGAACGTGCAATTGCACGGAACTTAGCGCGTTCTTCTGCAGACCAGTTGTGAACGGTGATGTTTGGATCTGCAATAGCTTCTGCTACTGCAACAGCATCACGCATGGACAGCTGAGCAGTCATGTCACGTGCGAAGTCACGAACAGACATTTCCATGATAGCCTGAATGTCGGCTGGCATGCTGTCCCATGTTTCTTTGTTCATGGAAACTTCAACCAATGGCATGGAGTGGAAGCCTGGGTACACCGGATGACCTGCTACAGCATGCATGCCCTGCTGGTGGTTGGTTGAGAACACTGTGTAGTCTGCTGCGTCGATCACGCCTTTATCCAGTGCGGTGAACACTTCAGAACCTGGCAGGTTCACAGGTGCTGCGCCTGCAGCAGCGAATACGTTCTGTACCAGACCTTCTGGTGCACGCATTTTCAGCCCCTTCAGGTCATCAACGCCGTCCAGAGGAACCTTGGAGATGAATGCTTCAAGACCTGGAGTGGTCGCACCGATGAACTGAAGACCATATGGGTTCAGCAGTTCGTTCATCAGCTGCTTGCCGCCGCCGTACTCCATGAAGTTGAGCATTTCGGATGGAGAACCGTATGCACCAACCGGGTTTGCGATCAGACCGAAGGCTGCATCTTTACCGGTGAAGTAAGAGGTGTCGGTGATGTGACCGTCAATGATCCCTGCTGCAACAGCGTCCTGAGTTTCAGTGTGCTGAACGATTGTGCCAACTGGCAGCATTTCAACATTAACGCGGTCGTTGGTAAGAACGCCAACACGTGCTGCCCAAGCCTGCTGAAGTTCAAAGTTTGGGTTACCAGCTGGGTCAGAAGACTGGAAACGCAGAGAATAATCTGCTGCAAGTGCCGTTGTGGCGGTGGATGCTGCAATGACTGCTGCAGCTGCAAATTTCAAAAACTTCATACTCACAGTACCTCCCTGAAGAGTATTCGATATTGGCGGCCTTAGGCCACAGTTTCCGGCATGATCTGGCGCAAAATTTGATTGATGATGTCAGTTTTAGCGCCACTCACGTCGACGTTGATGTGCAGCTCGTCCAAAGACGGAGGCTGCAAAATTTCTAACTGGCTGTCCAGCAGCTCAAGTGGCATGAAATGATCTTGCCGATTGAGCATTCTTTCGCGAATGATATCTTTTGATCCTGAAAGGAAGATAAAACAGGCATGAGGCAAATAAGTGCGGATGATGTCACGGTAAGACCGCTTAAGGGCGGAACACGCAACAACAACAGCAGGTGTTGCTTCTTGTTTGTTTAAGTCAACGATCGCTTGCGAAAGATCATTCAGCCAAGGTCGGCGCATGTCATCCGTTAACGGATGTCCCCGACCCATTGCTTCAATATTGCCTTCAGGATGAAAATCATCGGCCTCGACATAGGTCGCCGGTAAACACGTAGCCAAAGCGCGTGCCACTGAAGTTTTGCCGACGCCACAAACACCCATGACGACAAATACTGATTTTTTATAGTCTTCCACGGCCCTAATTTTCCTCCTAAGAGAATTTGATCATAAATGATTGCGCAATCATTTTGCAAGAGGTATCTGAAATATCTACAAAGGCGCTCAGGAATAGGGAGAATTTTTTGATGCCAAAACCAACGCTTGTAGATGTTGGACGAGAAGCTGGCGTTAGCGCAATCACAGTTTCCCGCGCACTTCGCTCACCGGAAAAGGTGTCTGAGGCATTGCGTGCGAAAGTTGAAATTGCTGTGAAAAAACTTGGCTATGTGCCAAACCAGTCTGCTTCTACTCTTGCGTCAAATAAGTCCAGCTCCATCGTGGTTATGGTCCCTTCCATCTCCAACAACGTGTTCACTGATGTGCTTGGCGGAATCAGCGATGCGTTGCACGGATCGCGCTTCAATATGCAGATCGGTTACACCAATTACGACTCGCAGGAAGAAGAACGCATCCTGCGATCATTCCTGAACCCTACTCCCTCCGGCGTGATTATTTCTGGTCTTGAGCAAACTGAAGAAACCAAGCAAATGCTTGAAAATGCAGGTGTTCCTGTTGTGCAGATTATGGACATCAGCCCGAAGCCCATCGATATGATTGTTGGTTTCTCACATGATCAGGCCGCAGAAACGGCGACGCAACATCTGATCGATTCGGGTTACAAAAACATCGGCTTCATTGGTGCGCAAATGGACCCGCGTTCTCTGAAACGTCTGGCTGGCTTCAAAAAAGCAATCAAAGACAATGGCGAGTTACGTGAGCAGTGCATTGCGGTGACGAACGAGCCTTCCAACGTGCGGTTGGGTGCAACCCTGCTGGATAAGCTCACCTCGCAGTTTCCCGAGTGCGATGCAGTTTTTTGCAACAACGATGACTTGTCTGTGGGTGTGCTGTTTGAATGTCAGCGACGTGGCATCAAGGTTCCTGAAGAGCTTGGCATTTGCGGTTTTAATGATCTGGGCATCTCATCAGAGACCGTCCCAAGCATCACCTCAGTTACCACTCCGCTGCGAGAGATCGGTCGTCTTGCTGGCGTGATAGTGATTGGCGAGGAAGGTGCGCCTTCGACTCCGATTGTTGATTTGAGCTACACAATCTCCGCACGCGAGAGCACGAAAAGAACGTAAGCCAGAGTGCTTACTCTGGCTTTTTTATCAGTGGTAGTGTTTGCAGCGGGATGTTTTACCAAGACCCGGATTGAAGCTGTTTGTCGGGTCTATGGACTTATAGAACTCGACCAGATCCGGTTTCGCTTTATAGATGTGTCCGACATTGTGTTCCGCCGGATATTCAGCGCCGCGTGTGTCTAAGATCTCAAGCATCTCTTGCTTGAGGGCAGCTACATCCACGCCCTTTTTGACAATGTAATCCTGATGCAGCACATGGCACATGAAGTGGCCGTAATAGAGCCGGTGGATCAGCTTGTCTTCGATATGAGCGGGTAATTGCTCAAACCAGCTGCGATCATCCCGACGTAATGCGATGTCCAGCGCAAGAATGTCTTCCGCCGCATCTTCATGCACCGCTTTGTAACGTATTGCAGCACCTGCCGCAGCAAAGCGGTGAAGCGCAGCCATCTTGCCCTCCTTCGCATCACAGGCGAAAAAGTCACCTGAGCATGATGTAAAGAAGTCCTTCAGGAAAGTTCCCGCTTCATCGATGCCTTCATCGCTCATCTTTAGGATGAGATGGTGTTCATAATCTCTGCGGTACCGGCTCATGCGTTTTGGCAGAACATCCGGCCAGACCTTCGCAAGCACTTGCATAAAGCGGTCCGTCAAGTTCTTTGGGAGAAAGTTGACCTTGTTCAGGTAAGCATCCACCGCCCCCTTCAGAGCAAAGAAAGTCGGCAGGCGATCTGTACCGAGGTGGTTGATCATCACCACGGTGTCTTTGCCGTACTTCTCTGAGATGTCATAGGCCTCGCGGTGCATGTATTCTGCTGAAACCGGAAGACTCTCAAAGTGCGACAGGATATGGCGGCGCAGTTCAGTCAGTTCTGCCGGATCATTGGTGCCGATGTAGAAAGTCTTTTCAGCACCCGCTTTGGGGAACGTATCCAGACGAACAGCAAACACGCCAAGCTTACCTGCACAGCCGCTGGCCTCATAAAGACGGCGTTTATCCGCATTAAAACGGGCTGGTGTGGCAGCATCCACATCGCGAACACGGCTGTGGTATTCGCTGTCTGACGCTTTCTGGTTGGTGTCCTTCACATCAGCAGGGACGTAATTGCCACTTTCCAGATTGCTCAGAATCTCCTCAGCTGAGTTGCCAAGTTCAATACCAAGATGGTTGACGAGAACCAGTTCGCCATCCGCATTGAGTTGAGCGAATAAAGAAAGCTCGGTGTAGGACGGGCCGCGCTCAATGAGCGATCCGCCAGAGTTATTGCATACACCGCCAATGATGGAGGCACCAATGCAGGACGAGCCGATCACCGAGTGTGGCTGGCGGCCCAGTGGAGCCAGCATTTTCTCCAGATCAAACAAAGTAGAGCCGGGAAAGCTGATGATTTGCTTGCCGTCATTCAAAGCCTGAATCTGAGTCATCCGGTTAGTGTTGATGAGCACCACATCGCGCTCATACGTCCCCTTGGGCGTCGAGCCTTCCGTCAGTCCTGTGTTCGCGGCTTGCATGATGACGATCTTGTCTGCCGCAACACAGGCTTCCAGTATCTTCCATTGCTCCAACAGTGTGCCGGGACGTACGACTGCAATCGCCTCCCCTTCTCCAGAGCGGAACCCTTTACGGAACCGCTCTGTCTTTTTTGGGTCGCTGAGAACGTAGCGAATGCCAACGATACTCTCAAATTGCTTGATCAGGTCTGCGTTGTTCATCTCGGCATCCTAATAGGCGACGGATGGCAGCCATGTGGCCAATGGAGGCAGGAAGTACACCAGCATCAGGCCCAGCAACTGCAGCAGCACGAACGGAATGATACCGCGGTAGATGTCTGTCAGCTTGATCTCCGGTGGGCACACACCTTTGAGGTAGAACAAGGCGAAACCAACGGGCGGTGTCAGGAATGAGGTTTGCAAGGTCACTGCCACAAGGATCACGAACCAGATCAGCGCAGGCTCATCAATCACGCCGTAGCCACCAATGTCGAGACCAAGGCCATTGATGATCGGACGCATCAGAGGCAGTACAATCAGGGTGATCTCAATCCAGTCCAGCACGAAGCCGAGCAGGAACACGATGAACAGGATGAACAGAACTGTTCCGTTGGCACCAAAGCCGGTGGAAGCCACCATTTCTTCAATCAGTGCATCACCACCCATCTCACGCAGGACATAGGAGAAGATGGTTGCGCCGAGGAAGATGGCAAAGATGTAAGCGGTGGTGTTGAAGGTGGACTTCAGCACGTTGACCAACTTGCGGAATGTAAGCTTGCGGTAGCCGAGTGCCAGCAGAGTTGCGCCGAGTGCTCCGATGCCGGAAGCTTCTGTTGGCGTGGTCAGGCCTGCGAAGATAGAGCCCAGCACGGCGAGGATCAGCAACAGGGTTGGCAGTGCCGCGATCAAAACATCCTTGATCGCATGCCAGTCTGGTGCCTTCGCGCCTTCCGGTACTGGTGCTGCATCGCGTTTAACCAGAGCAACGACGAAGATATACACCAGATACAACATCCCAATGATGATGCCCGGGAAAACGGCTGCCATGAACAGGTCACCAACGGACAGAGCCATCTGGTCTGCCATGATCACCAGCATGATGGAAGGTGGAATGAGGATGCCCAATGTACCGGAGGCAGACACCACGCCAGCCGCAAGGGACTTGGAGTATTTCTGCTGCATCATGGATGGCAGAGACAGCACACCGAGCAGCACAACAGATGCCCCGATGATGCCGGTGGAAGCTGCAAGGATGATACCGATGAGCGTTACTGTGATGGCAAGACCACCGCGCACTGTGCCGAACAGCTTCTGCATGGAGGTCATCAAACGCTCAGCCACACCGCTTTCGTCCAGCATCAGTCCCATGAAGATGAACATAGGCAGAGCGACAAGAACCGCGTTGGACATGGTCGCGTAAACACGGTTCACAGTAGCGCCCAGTGTCAGATAGTCGAGACCGGTGAACGTGCTCTCAAGGCCGGTCCATGCCATGTGGTCGTTATCAAACAGATAAGCCAGACCGCAATACGCAATGCCGACACCTGCCAGAACCCATGCAACAGGGTAACCGGAAAAAAGAAGCGCGATGAAGCTCAGGAACATCGCGATGACGAGTTTCTCTTCAGTGGTCTCGACGAGGAAAGACAAGCCATACGCAACAATAGCAAAGCCAAGGAATGCGAGGAGGATCAGGCGGATGCCCTTCCCTTTCCGCTCGCTCTCACTGTCGACCCAGATTGCGTGAACATCGTGGATGAGGCGGGCGAGTGCTGCAACTCCCAGCAGAACAAAGCTTAGCGGGATGACTGCTTTGAGTGCCCAACGCGCAGGCAGGCCAGTTGGGCTGGAGGAGCGTTCGCTCACGCGGAAACTGTCGTAGAAATAGTCGTAACCCTGATCCACCATGAGGTAGATGAAAGGAACCAAAAGCGCAGAAATGCCGATGATTTCAATGAAACGCTGTGTCCGCGGGCTTAACTGCATGTGCAGCAGATCCACCCTTACGTGGCTATCTGTGACCAGCGCGTAAGAGATGCCCACCATGGTCACCAGACCGTAGATGTGCCACTGAAGTTCATCAAGCTTAGGGAAGTTGTAGTTAAACAGATAACGCATTGTTACCTGAGTGACGATTGCAAGGATCAGCAGCAGGTTGGCCCACATTACAATGTGGCCAACGCCTTTTACAAAGTGATCCAGTGCAACGGCTATGGGTTGTTTGTCAGTGTCTTCGTGCTCGAGAATTTCTTCAAAGAGCTCAATTGGATCTGAAGTGTCCTGAGGATTTTTTATCATAGCATTCACTCTTGCAGGTCAACGCCGCAACTATCTGGTCTGGAAGGCTGAGGCCAATAGTAGAAATGGGAGCGGCAAGGAAAAGCCGCTCCCAAGTTTTTATTACTTACGCGGCAGGAACGCGTTTTCTTTCCAGATTTTGTAGCTATCGCGGAACTGGTTGAGGTCAGTCAGAACCTTTGCGAAGAATGCATCGTTTGCAGCTTCTTCCTGAGCAACGTCGTTCCATGTTGAACGGAACACGTCGAGCATTTCAGGAGACCACTGCTTGATCTGAACGCCGTTGTTGTTGACGTTATCGAGCAGAGCTTCGTGCTGGATTGCTTCACCTTCAGCAAAACTGTCGGTGACAGATGCCTTACATGCGTTCTCGATGATCGCTTTGTGGGTGTCGCTTGCTTTGTTCCAAACGTCTTTGTTGATCAGCAATTCGAAGACGGTGGCCTGCTGATGCCAACCTGGGAAGTAATTATACTTTACCAGTTTGTGGAAGCCGAGGCGTGCGTCAATGGCAGGCATAGAGAATTCGGTCGCGTCAATCGCGCCTTTCTCAAGCGCCGGGAAGATTTCACCGCCTGGCAGCAGAGAAGTTGCAACGCCGAGCTTCTGCATGACTTTACCGCCAAGGCCGAAGAAGCGCATTTTTAGGCCCTTCAGGTCTTCAGGAGAGTTGATCTCCTTAGCGAACCAGCCGGATGTCTCTGGAGCGATGATCGCACATGGCATAACTTTTACGTTGTAGCCAGCCTGATCGTACATTTCCTGGTACAGGGACAGGCCGTTGCCGTAGTAAAGCCAAGCCGCATATTCACCAGCTTCCGGGCCAAAAGGAACAGCAGAGAACAGTGGAGCTGCAGGAATTTTACCAGCCCAATAGCCCGCTGTTGTGTAGCCGGAATTGATTTTGCCTGAAGAAACAGCGTCGAGAATTTCAAATGGTGGAACCAGCTTGCCCGGCTCATACACCTTCATTTTGATGGTGCCGCCAGACATCAGCTTCAGCTGGTCAGCGACACGAGGAATTGGGCTTCCCAAACCTGGCAGAGAGGTAGAGAAGGCAATTGGTGTCTTCAGCAGCAGCTTGTCGGCTGCGTTTGCGATAGGAGCTGCAAGCACAGATGCAGCTACAGAGGCGGCGAGAGCAAGGCTTAAGACAGATTTTTTCATGGTTCCTCCAATTGGCATTCGGCTGCTAAACGCGCTTTTGCGCTGTCCTCCCAAGCAGCTGACTAATGGTAAATAATATTGACCTCTAAAATAAATCAAGAAATATATTTTACAGTTTTAGCCGTTTTTCGGGCTTGACACGCGGGTAAATACTAATGGTGTGGATGCGTAGGATTATTGGGTTTGTATACCTAAGGGATAGAAAATTCGCTGTAAAACAACGTATTAGTGCGTAATACATGCTTTGATATATCAATATTGTGGCTCTCGGCGCTCTTCCCCTTGAATTGGAAAATAAAATCGACCAATATTGGAATTGTGACCGGCAGGAAGTGTAAAATGGTGTCTGTAGATTATCTTTTTGAGCCTATCGACCACGATACAGTGGTGGATTCTGTAACTGAGCAGATTGAGGGACTCATTTTGGCCGGCGTGCTGAAAGAGGGGACGAAGCTGCCCTCTGAAAGAGATATTTCTGAGCGTATGGGTGTCTCTCGTCCGAAGGTTCGTGAAGCGCTGAAGCGACTGGAGGATTCCAACCTTATTGCTATCCGTCACGGTGAAGGATCGTTCATAGCGCCTCTTATCAGTGCAGCTATGAGCCCTGCCTTGATCAATCTGATCAGCCGCAATCAGACGGCTTTTTATGACTACCTTGAATATCGACGCGTTCAGGAGGGGTTTGCAGCTCGTCTGGCCGCTGAGCGTGCAACCAAACTGGATCTTGAGCGACTTGAGGCTATTCTCGTAAACCTGCGGGAAGCGCAGGCCAATGGCGACGATATTGCTTCAAAGAAGAATGATATCGCGTTCCATTTGGCAATTGTGGATGCAGGTCACAATGCCATGCTTATTCATATGATGTCTTCCATCTATGAGCTGACGCAGAAGGGTGTCTTCTATAATCGCGAGTTCTTGCGCTCTATTGATGGGACTGGGGAGCAGCTGTTAGAGCAGCATGAGGAGATCGGCAGGGCCATCTTCACGCGAAATGGCGCAAAGGCTGAAGAGGCCGCGCACCGGCACATTGATTTCGTGGAGACATCTTTCCGCCTCGGACAAGATCAACAGCGCCGTGAGCTTATCTCCTCAAAACTCTTTGCATTGCAAAGAGGTGAAGAATAATTACCACTTTTACGTACTGGGAATAGAGAGGAGCATTCGCAAACGCCGTAGCGAATGATCCATGTTATCAGTGCCTAGCGATTTTCAACCCAAGCGGTGAGATCAGCAACGTTTGGCTCTACGAACTCTGCCATTCCGCCGGAGAATTCTTTAAAAGCATCGATGTTGATGTGGTTGGTACCAACAAGGACAGATGCTCCGCTTTCCAGGGCTTTCACGATCAAATCACGAAAACCGCTGCCATTGGCCTCCTGCTCACCAAACTTGTTCAGGATAAACACGTCAAACGGCTCGTCGATCCGCTGAGTAACTTCACCTGCAGCTTGCGCGAGGGCTGACGTGTCTAATCGGCAGCCGGAAGACTCCTTGCCAAGGGATTGTGTGATGGAGATCTGCGGTCCGTCTGGGAGGACCAAAACGTCCATGTCGCAGCGATGGCGATCTTCGTTGACCGTATCTGCCTGCACGATACCGCAAGTCCGTATGCCGTTTTCCCGAAGTTTCTCGGAAAGCTCTGTCAGCACCAGTTTCCCTTTTGGTAGGGTGTAAGCAATTCTCATCTGGGGTCTTCCTTGCGCGTCTGTTTTTCAGCTATGTGAAAACTCTCATATCAAACTGTAATAATACTGGTTTGATCTACGCAAGGTTACCCCTGCGGCGAATGCGCACAATTATTATGAGGGATGTGTTTTGCGCATTTACCGCAAGAGAGGTTAAGTTGGTTTCGTGCAGTTTGGGTATCTTCCGGCCTACCCTACATGAGCAAGCTCATCCTCTTGATAATTTTGTGCTTTTGAGGTTGTCTCTTCTTCTAGAGGCGAAATTCTTTGTTTGTTTGTCAGCAAAGCCATAATGCCAGGTGATGATGTTGGGTCATATCGTGCTGTGGCATCTAACCCTCCCGTGAGCGTGATGGATTGAACCCGAATTGGCTCTACCTGTTGGTTCTGGTGGAGAAGCTGGAGTTCTTTCCCTTCAAGTAATTCATATGGCCGCTCCGAAGTCAGGTGAATTCTATCCTCCTCTATGCGGCGGAGGATGATAGGTGTCTTATTGCCAGTGCTGGATTGGATGACACCTGTTGCGTTCGTATCAATGAGAGCTGCCGCGTTTGAAAGGCTATGACGAGCGAAAATTTTGTCGTAGTCATGGGAAGGATAGTGACGGCGAAGTAGGTCAAGATCTTCTCGTGTGAGCGAGTTAGCGCCTTGAATTGGTCCGTGCAAAAAGTGGTCAAGGTGTTCTGGGCGCCAACGATTACCGTTGTAAGCGGAGGTGACTTTGCTAAGGCTTTGGAAGTTGCTGAACTCGTATTCCATGTAATATTTGAACACGTTTTGCTCGTCCGGAGCGTCTTTGTACATCGCCGCATAGTCTTGGTGCATTTCTGTGAAATTTAGATAGGCCCCCGTCGCGGTTGTGCCGTTTACATAATCAAACGCATCGATCACCTCCTCACTCAATCTGCGAAAGAGCAGGAGGGCCTCATAGAAAACCATGTGTTTTGGAGTGGAGGCCATCACAAGATCGTGGATGCCCAGATCTTCACGGGCAACTTGAAACATGTACTTCAATAGAGCGTGGATGAGTGCGCCATCCTGTGAGCGATAATCAGGATGAATAGTTAGTGAGGACGCTTCGGCGATCCGACGGTTCCAGCGTTGAATGTGTTTGAGTGAAAAAATCTGCTCCACGGGCAGCTCTTCAAGAGACTTTATGATGATGGTGGTGGTGCCAATGACGGTATCACCCTGCTTTGCAATGAGCGTGTAGCAGGATGGGAGGACATAAAACGGGGTGAACCGATAGCCACTCCCGTCCTCCTTCATATAGCCGACTTGAGTGTAGGACTCGTAGAGTAATCTGCAAGCCTGAGAGAGTTCATCAGGTGTGTCCGCGAGCTTGAAAATAACATTCTTGGGCGGTGTGTTTTGCAGCTTCACCCTTCTTCTGTGAATGGAAAAACGACGTGCTTTTTGGGCTTCGTGGGCTGTTTCTGATTTAATTGTATTGCTCATGCTCAATAACCTTTACTTGAACAACGTTGTGCAAGTGAGAATAAAAATCGATATTACCTAAAGTTATAAATCTGATATGACTTTATTGATTTGAATAGAGCAAAAATATTATTAACGTTAATATTATAAATAATATTGACATATACTTAGTTTGTAAAAGATAAGCTTGTTTAGGTTGTGCAATAAGTTTGTGTGCAATCGATAAATATTTGTTTGTGTGCGGTTTTATTACTCGCACTGATTGGAAATTTTATTAGTGGAGGAAGATGTTGACTGTTTTAGCTGCATCTCAAGCACAAGGGTCTAAATCAGGCACATGTGCAGGCTTTTCATATGACGCTGCTTTTTCCCGCAACATTGGTTGGGTGACACCGGAAGAGCAGCAAACTCTGCGTGGTAAGCGTGTTGCGATCGCTGGTATGGGCGGTGTAGGCGGCATTCATGCTGTCACATTGGCTCGATTGGGAATCGGTGCGTTCAGCGTGGCTGATTTCGATCACTTCGACATCGTCAATTTTAATCGCCAGATTGGGGCCACTGTCAGCACCCTGCAAGAGCCTAAGGTTTCAGTGATGGCTGAACAGGTGCGTAATATTAATCCAGAGGTGGATCTGCGGGCTTTTCCGGATGGTGTAACCGATGAGAACATAGATGCCTTTTTGGAAGGCGTTGATATGTTTGTCGATGGCTTCGACTTCTTTGTGCTGGGTATGCGCAGAAAGGTTTTTGCAAAGTGTCGCGAACTCGGGATTCCAGCGGTTACGGCTGCTCCGCTTGGTATGGGCACTGCTTATCTGTGTTTTACTCCGGATGGCATGAGCTTTGAGGACTATTTCCAGTTTGAAGGGGAAGACGAGTTACATCAGTACTTCAAGTTTTTGTTGGGTTTGGCACCAAGCGCGTTGCATCGCCATTCACTGGTGGACACCTCTCAACTGAACCTGAAGGAGGAGCGTGGCCCATCGACTGCTGCGGGTTGCCAGTTGGCTGCTGGGGTGGTTGGAGCGCAAGCCATTAAGCTGCTGCTGGGTCGCGGGCCATTGAAGCCAGCGCCGTGGTATCATCACTTTGACGCCTATGAGGGTAAGTTCGTGACCAAGCGCCTCCCCTCCGGAAATGGCAACTTCTTCCAAAAGCTGAGACTCAAAAAGACCATGCAACAGTTTACCTAGTTTCTGCATAATTGCAGGAACATAGGTGCGTGGGAGGCTTTCCCCTACAAAGAGAGATTGTGCGATTTCGGGCAAGTCGCACAACGCTCCCGCGCATCTTGGAGCCTTTAGGCAGGGTTTCACATCTTAAATTGCTTTAATATGAGTTTAATCTTCAGGTTATTGACTTTTGTCAAATAAGCGAAGGAGTGATCGTGATCTACAGTAATTGCAATTCATTCGCATTTGCGAGCTGTTCGCTTTCTATCCCGTTTCGATGGAAACTCAAAAATGATCACACGTCGTTCTTTTCTTTCGCACACTGCAGGGTTTACCGCTGCAGCATCTCTGGGTAGTACGCTGCCATTTGTGGCTCAAGCGGCCAATCCGGCGCTGGCTCTGCATGGCCCGCCAGTGGGACCATCGGTGGTGTTGTCTTACATTGCTAACAAAGGTTTGCTTTCTGACTTTACAGAGAAAGTAGATTTCTCCGTTTACAAGTCACCAGATGTCCTGCGCGCTGGTTTCGTTTCCGGTGACTGGAAATTGGCGGGCACCCCGTCTTATGTTGCAGCGAACCTTGCCAACAAAGGCCTTCCCGTGAAGATGCTGAACATCATGACCTGGGGCATGCTTTATGTGCTCAGCTATGATGGTTCTGTGAAGTCCCCTGCGGATCTGGCCGGTGAGAAAATCGGCATGTTCTTCCGAAATGATATGCCGGACCTGGTGTTTGGCCGTGTCATGGAGCAAAACGGGCTGACTGAGGGCAAAGACTACTCCTTGCACTATGTCAGCACCCCGTTTGAAGCATTACAGCTTCTGCTCTCAGGTCGCATCAAGCATTGCGTTCTGCCAGAGCCGGCTGCGACAGCGGGTATGGTCAAAGGCAAAAAGATGGGCAAGTCGATCCATCGTTCCATCGATTTGGCCAGTGAATGGTCGTCTGTGACGGGTGGCGAAGGTCGCTTCCCGATGGCAGGCATGATGGTGCATGATGACTTGCTCAATGCGCAGCCAGAGCTGATTGAAGGCTTCCACAAAGCCTGTGTCACCGGCACTGAGTGGGTGAAGGCAAACCCCAAGGAAGCGGCGGCTGTTGCATCTGAAAGCATCACATTGCCAGCACCCGTGATCGCTAAGTCCATTCCGCATACGCACCTGACAGCAGAACGTGCCAAAGACATTCAGGCCGAGTTGGAGCAGTTCTACTCCATTCTGGCGGAAAAGAACCCATCCATCATTGGCGGAAAATTGCCGAACGCAGACTTTTATCTGTAGCGAAGCAGGCTTGGCAGGCCGCGCAAAGGTTACGGTCACCTGGTCTGCTGAGCCCAACACACAACGAGAACATACTTGATGATCCATCACATGCTATCGACGTTAATGAGTAAACTTTGGAGTGGGTGGGGCACACTGGCCGGGGTATTTCTCATTTTTGCGCTCTGGCAAGTCGGTTTTGAGACCTTCGGGTCTCTGGTGTTGCCTGCCCCATTGGAAGCATTGAGCCGGTTGGTGGATCTTGTCGCTTTGCCATCCGGGCTCGAATACATTCTGATCACTGCCAAGCGGGCCTTCGCTGGCTTTTTGCTTGCCAGCGCTTTTGGTATTTTCTTTGGCCTGATAGCCGGTTGGTCCAATACACTGTCGCTACTCTGTAAGCCGTTTATTACCGTGGCCCTTGGGGTGCCGCCGATTGCATGGATCGTGCTTGCGCTGCTGTGGTTTGGCGGCGATGACGGCACGCCGATCTTTACAGTGTTCATCTCAACGATCCCGCTCATTTTCGCAGGTGCTCTGCAAGGCGTGCGGATGCGGGAGAAGGAGCTGGATGAGATGGCGCAGAGTTTTCATGTGCCGCTGGTTCAGCGGTTCTGGCAGGTGCAGGCACCGCAGATCGTCTCCTACCTCTTTCCGGCATGGGCAACAGCGTTGGGGTTGAGCTGGAAAGTTGTGGTGATGGCAGAATTACTCTCCAGCACGCGTGGCATTGGCGCTGGCCTTGCTGAAGCACGCGTCAACATCGATACCGCGTCCACCATGGCGTGGATCGTTGTGGTTGTTGGTCTGCTGCTGGTCATCGAAGGTATGTTGCTCAACCCTGTCAAAGACTATGTGGAGGGTTGGAAGCATGCTGAATGATATAGCTCCTCTGCTCTCCGTCGTGCCAAGTGGCTCAGCAGAAACAAGGCCATCCGTTTTATCTGTCTCAGTGGAAGACCACCGCTACCATCCTTTGCAGCAAACATTGGCACCGAGTGCGCTGGAGCTGAAAAAAGGGGAAGTTGTTAGCATCATCGGCCCATCCGGTTGCGGGAAGTCGACCTTTCTGCGCATCGCAGCGGGATTGATTGAGGCAAGCACCGGGAAAATATCAAGCACTGCGGATCGAACGGCGATCCTGTTTCAGGAACACCGGTTGCTGCCATGGAAGAGCCTTCTGAACAACATCAGCTTTGGTCTTCAGGGTCAAAAACTCTCCAGGTTCCAGCGTATGAAAAAAGCGCGGACCGTTGCTTATGCCATGGGCTTCACTGAGGATGATCTGATCAAATATCCTTCAGAGCTCTCCGGTGGCATGCGCCAGCGCGGCGCGTTGGCCCGTGCGCTGGCGGTGGAGCCTGACCTGTTGTTTTTAGACGAACCTTTCAGCGCTCTCGATATTGGTCGCCGCCGCGACCTTTACCGGCTTGTGCTGCATGAAGTTGATGAAAAACAGTGTTCTGTTCTGATGGTCACTCATGATGTGACCGAAGCATTGGCATTGAGTGACCGTGTTTTGATTATGGCGCCAGATCCAGGGCATTTTGCCAAGGAGTACGAGGTGCCATTGACCCGCTCCGAGCGTACGCGCCGAAACCTTTTGGAACTTGAGGCAAGCTTGCTAGCGGATGACCGGATTGCGCAGCTGTTTAACATGAGCAACTGGGAGCAGCTGGTATGACGGAACTTGCACATACACCTCGCCAACAGGCCTCGTTCTGTGATGCTCCGGTGTTCTCTGAAGGGTTCCGGGTCTTCTTTCCGCTGTCAGCACTCTATGCGGTGTTCTCCATCGTCGTGTGGGGACTTGTGCTTGCAGATGTCCTGCCAGTGCCGCTGGACGCAGACCCTCTTCTCTTTCATCAATACGAGATGTTCTTTGGCTTCTTCACGGGCGCAATGGCGGGCTTTTTGACGACTGCTGTGCCCTCTTGGTCAAACACACCAAAGATTGCGGGTGCGCAATTGGCGGGTTTGGGGGCACTTTGGCTGGCAGGACGTATCGCGTTCTGGATGCTTGGTGTGCTTTCGCCGACTGTCGTGTTTGTGGTTCAGGCTTTCTTTCCCGCGGCGCTGCTGATTGTTATCTTGCCCCGACTATGGCGTGCCAAGATGCGGCATCTCATGTGGCCGGTGCTTATGCTTTGCACAGCCCAGCTTGTGTGCTTTTGGGAATACTCTGAGATTGGCGTTCTCAATCAGGGACTTGCGATTGCGGAAGGTGCGTTCGTCCTGATGGTCCTCACGGCTCTTGCTCCGGTTTCCATGGTGATTGTGAATGATGCGTTGGCCACGCGAGAGGATGGCGCCGTTTTTGTTCCTCGTCCACCAATGAGGCGTGCGGCGTTGTTCTGCATCTCCGCGTTTACCCTTGCCAAGGTGTTGGGTGTCTCTGATGCTCTGCAAGGATGGTTGGCGCTGGCCTCTGCCTGCGCAGTGCTCAATATCTTGCAGGACTGGCATGTGGCGGGCTCTTTGCGAACCACCTTCGCGAAAGCGCTCTACCTGGTCTACTGGTTCTTTGGAGTTGGCTTTGCCCTGGAGGCCGGCGGGTTGCTTGGGCTGCTTTCTGCGAGCTCATATGTTTCCGGTCAGCACATGATCTTCATCGGCGGCTTGTCTCTGGCAACCTTCATGGTTTTGACCATCGCGGGTCTGCGACATGCGGGCTATTCTTTGAAACTTCCAAAGTTACTAGGCGCCGCGATCCTATCTCTCATAAGTGCTTGTCTGGCCCGTTCTCTCGGTCCACTGCTCTTCCCTGATCTGGATGTAATGCCACTGGCCTGGCTCCTGTTTGCACTCGCTTTCACCCTATATCTGATCCACTTCGTGCCCGTGGTTCTCCGCGAAAACTTCGTAGAATAAAGGCAACTGACTATGCTTTCTTTATCGAGATTGTTTGAACCGAAGAAAACCGACCTTTCTGAAGATCTTGTTTCAAATGCCTTTGCGCTTGAGTGCGGCGACGCAGTATCAGCTGGCAAGGGCTGCAGTATGGAAGACAGAGAGTTTTGCCACGATGCGCGGTGTTATGCTCTCTCGCAAGCTTGTCATGCTGGCTGTGATCAACACCAGTTTATTGATGCGCTCTGGGCGGAAGACAGACACTGAAGCAGTGTCTTAGTCAGCAGCCTCAAACTGCTTTATCTGGCTGAGCAAAGCTTCGGCCAGTTGTTCCTTGCTGTAAGGTTTGGCCAGTCGTGTGATCCGCTCTAGGTTTTGTGTTTGTGGTTCCAGTGCTTTGGGGAAGCGACCTGAGGTGACAACCACCTTTTGGTCTGCGCAGGCTTTGATGCTGGCTTCGGCCAGATCCCAGCCGATTTTGCCATCTTCGAGCTGAACATCTGTGAAGAGAATGTCGAACTTGGTTCCGTTCTCAATGAGCACTTTAGCGGAGCCGTAGCTGTTGGCTTCGATACAAATAAGCCCCATCTCTTTCAGCATGGTTTTGGCGCGCAACAGGGTTTGTAGATCATCCTCAACCACCAGAATGCGGCGAGGCTGGTCAAACGTAATCGCGGTGTTGGGTGCCAAATCTTCCAGCGGTGCCTGCGGAATGACAAGGGTCACTGTTGTCCCCTCCTCCTTCTCGCTGGTGATGCCCATTTCCCCGCCGGATTGTTTGATAAAACCGAACACCATGCTCAACCCAAGTCCAGACCCTGCAGACGTGCGGCGGGTGGTGAAGAAAGGCTCGTAAACGCGTTCCAGCGTTTCCTGATCCATGCCGCACCCATCATCAGTAACACTTATGGAAACACTCTCGGACCCGTTGGCCACAACCCGAACAGAAATCGTACCCGCATCCGAAATGGCGTGGGAGCTGTTGATGCAAAGGTTCAGCAGTGCGCTTTCCAGCTGGCCGGGGTCGATGCGCACATAGGTTGCTTGCTCCGGCAAATCTGTCGTCAAGATGATCCGCTCATCGATGCTCAATGAAATGATCTCGGCCACACTCTCAATGAGATAGTTGATTTCAACGACTTCTGGCTCAAGGTGCTGTTTGCGGGCAAAGGCAAGCAGGCGCTGGGTCAGATTTGTGGCCATTTCTACTGCGCTATGAATGCGTTGGATGTTGCCTTTCAGATCAATGAGTTTTGAGCTTTTGCGCTCAATTATTCCGACACTGCCAGAGATGCTGGTCAAGATGTTGTTGAAGTCATGGGCCACTTCACCGGTTAGTTGCCCAAGGCTTTCGAGCTTTTGTTTTTGCTGTGCCTGTTCCTGAACAAAGCGACGGTCCGTGGCATCAGAGAATGACCAGACTGCACCGCCTTCTGGTAAAGGACTTTTGCGCACTTCGATCAGGATGCCGTCATCATCAATCAATTCTGCAAAGCGGAAGCGTGTGCCATGTGGACGGACGTTCTCATCCTTCCATCTGAACCCGGAGTTTTGGATCAGGACACGGATGTCTCTGGCCTTTTTAATCTCAGCTTCATTGATGCGAAGCGTTTCTGCCAGACGCGGGTTCCAGGCTGTCATGTCGTGGGCATCGTTGGTCAGAACCAGCCCTTCAGCGATGCAGTTAAAGGTGGTCTCAAACAGCTCTGTCTTGCGTTGCAACTGGCCATAAATGCGGCGCAACCGAATGGAATTGGCGCGAAAAATGCGGAAGGAATGCAACAGTCGGGTGATCTCATCATCCTGCCGCGCAGGTCGTGGGAGCACGGTGGTGTGATCTCCTTTGGCCAGACTGGACATGGCGTGAGAGATGCGATTGATGTTCTTGGTCACGTAACCAGCAATGTAATGCGCTGACATCAAAGCCAGAAGAATACTTGCGATGCCAGTGAGTAGCACAACGAGCTGTGCGCTGGAGATGTAGGAGGATGTTTCCTGCCGTTGCTTGGAGATTTCTTCACCTGACAGACGAACAAACTCAGCAACCAGCTGGTTGATCATCTGTGCGCTGGATTTGATTTTGAAAAGCGCGTTGCGGGCTTCCAGTTGTCCCGCCATTGCCAGATGACGGATGGCGTACAGACCTGCGTTGTCCTCTGCGATTGTCTTCAGCGCTGCAACGGCTTCCTGAACCTCAAGGGCAGATATGCCCTCCAGATCAGCCATTTGCAGATGATAGCGGCGACGCAGCTCGCCCAGACTGAGGAAATCGGTTACATGCGCGGCGGAAATCAAAAGGTTGGCAGCCTGACCAATCCCTTGCCAGGCTTCACGCTCCTCTGCATTCTGGTAAAACGTGGAGGAGTTCTTGACTGCAAGGCGCTCCATCTTGGAGAGGTCAACAAGCAGGGTACGAACCTGATCCTCAGACTCGCTGATTTGCTGGGCTGCGTTGACGAGCACGGCTACCTGAGAGCGCATGAGCGAGAGATTTTGTTGCACTTGCGGCAAAAACCGTCCGAGACTTCCTTGTTGCCGTGCAAGCGGAAAGTTGTCTCGATATTGCTGTTCTGCATTGCTCAGCTCAACCAACAAACGAGAGCCTTCATTTTCGATCTGATAGACCGAAGAAAGGTTGAGGATAAAGGGAGCTGAACTCACCAAGCCGGCGGATTTGTTGGCCAGTTGGAGGGAGCTTGCGATTGCTTCGATAGTCTTTTGATAATGCCCAACGAGCTTCACGTTGGCTTGGTCCAGCCAGTACCACGCGATCGACCCTGCAAACAAAGTTGCAAAAGTCAGCAGTGTGATGGCTGCCAGCAAACGTGTTTTGATGGAAAGCAGAGCTTTTAAGCGTTGAGGCAGAAGGGTCATAGCAGATCTACTGCGGCTTCATCCAGTGCGAAGACATAGCCTTTGCCGCGGCGGGTCTGCAAAAAGACCGGCTTGGATGGATTAGCCTCAATCTTCCGGCGCAAACGCAGGATCAAAACATCGACGGTGCGGTCCATATAGCGGGAAAGATCCCCGCCCAGATACTCCAGCAGTTCCACGCGATCAATCGGACGGTTCGGGTTCTCGATGAGAAACTCCAGCAGACGCAGCTCTGAGTTCGTCAGGCTGATTTCCCGTAGGTTCCTGTCCAGCAATCGACGCTCGTCGCAAATGAAGGAGAGCTCGCCAAGTGGAATAATCCCAGCGCTCGGTGTTTGCGGTGCAAGAGTGGTAGCAGTAGGCTCTCGTTCTGCCGGAACATTGCGCTTGTAACGACGCAGAACCGCACGAATGCGGGCGATCAGTTCTCGCGGATTGAACGGCTTCATCAAAAAGTCATCAGCACCGGTTTCCAGTCCAACGATCTTGTCTACCTCATCTCCCGTGCCCGTAAGCAGAATGATTGGAAAGTCATAGGATGTGCGCAGGCGCTGTGCGAGCATCATGCCGCTTTCACCATCCAGCTTCAGATCGATGATTGCCAGATCAAGGCTTTCCAGCTCTTTGAGCGCGATGAGTTCTTTGCTGCCATGGCACGGCAGTGCCTGGAACCCATATTCATGCAGCAGTTCCTGCAGCACCTCGCGAATAGCCGGGTCGTCATCAACGACAGCTACCTTTGAGGGTGACCTATCCCAACTCTCGGTCATTTATGTAACCTTCCTCGCAACCCGTACCATGCTCCCAGACGCATACTTGGAGGTCGTTTTTGATTTTCTTCAGATTGCGGCGACAATGCACGGGAAAGTGCCTTCCCATCAATAATTCTATTATTTCATATGTAACTCAATTCTGTAATAAATGTAACATTTAAAATATATATCTGCTAAATAAGAACATACTTAACGGTAAAGCATAAGCACTCCTGTGGTGTTTCATGTAATTTTCAAATCAAGTTACGGGAATATGTGGGTGTACTTGTAAGTTGTTACACCTACATGCGTTTAGACTTGGGAGAAGATAATGAAAAACGCTCTTTTAGGTGGTCTTGCTGCTGTTGGCCTCCTTGCTGCACTTCCAGCAACAGCTTCTGCTGAAGAACTCAACATGGTCTGTGGTGCTGAGCAGGACTGGTGTGAACTGATGGCACGCGGTTTTGAGGATGAAACCGGCAATGAAGTTCTGATGGTTCGCAAAAGCACTGGCGAAACACTCGCTCAGGTGCGTGCAGAAGCAAGCAACCCTAAGATTGACGTATGGTGGGGCGGTACTGGCGATCCACACCTGATCGCAGCCTTTGAAGGCCTGACACAGGATCCGGGTGTTGACACCAGCGACCTGTTGGGCTGGGCATCCAACATGCACAAGATCTCAAATGGCGGCACTGTTGGCATCTACGCTGGCGCACTCGGCATTGCGTATAACGCTGAAGTTCTGGAAGAACGCGGCCTGCCAGCTCCAGCTTGCTGGAAAGATCTCACAAACCCTGCGTACACCGGCGAAATTCAGGTTGCGAACCCAAACAGCTCCGGCACGGCTTACACTGAGCTGGCAACCTTCGTTCAGCTGTTTGGTGAAGATGAAGCCTACCGTCTGCTGACTGAAATCGGCAAGAACGTGAACCAGTACACAAAATCCGGTTCGGCACCAAGTAAAGCTGCTGCTCGCGGTGAAACCACCATCTCTATCGGCTTCATGCATGACATGGTTAAGCTGGCAGGTTCCGGTTTCCCGCTGAAGATCGTGGCGCCATGTGAAGGTACTGGTTACGAAGTTGGCGCTGTGAGCGTGATCAAAGGTGCAAAGCACCCTGAGCTGGCGAAGCAGTTTGTAGAATACGCTCTGCGTCCAGACGTTCAATCCCGTTCTGTTGAAGTGAAGTCCTTCCAGGTTCCTTCCAACTCCAAAGCATCCGTTGCTCCTGAGTCTCCAGATCTGGCAAGCATCAAGCTGATCGACTACGACTTTGCGACATATGGTGAGCGTTCCACTCGTGAGCGTCTGCTGAAGCGCTGGAATGAAGAAGTTAAAAACGCTTCTCATTAAGTAAATCGAGCGTTGAAGGGCGGACTTATTCTCTGTCCGCCCTTCACTCTATATGCGTTGCATCGTATTCGCGCTTGCGCCAATACAAAACTCTCGGATCAACATCATGCGAAAGACAATTGCGCTCTGGCTCGCCGCCGGAATAGTGGGATTTTGCATATTTCCCTGGTACTCAGTAGAAAGCGGCTTTTGGTCTTTTCGCTGGTTGTTCAGCGAATTCCTTAGCGAAGACGCCGCACCTGCCCTCTTCCAAGCTCTGCTTTATGGCCGCTGGTGGTTTGTTCCATTAGCATTGGCATTCGTTGGCATCGGCCTGTCGTTTGCTTTGCTGAAAGATGAACGCACCCGGGCAAAGGCCCTTGTTATTCTGTCTATGACAGGCCTTGCTCTGTTGTTTGCGCAGGGCTTTGCAATTGGCAGAGTCGGACCAGAGCTGTTCATTGATACTCTCAACTTCGGCTCAGCTGCAACAGGTCAGGTTGGCTTTGGCTCTGGGGCGATGATAACCGCCGGTGCTCTCCTCTTTATCCTCACCACCAGCATTTCAGGTCTTGGTCAGGGCCGCGGTGATGCGTTCATCGTTGGTAGCATCGGCCTCATTATTGCTCTGGTGATCACCTTTGTTTTCTATCCAGTCTCCCAGATCTTGATCCGCGCTTTTGAAGCAAGTGATGGAGGCATTGACATTGCCTTGTTCTTCACCCGCTTCTTCTCCAGTGATATCTGGAGCCTTGCCTGCCTTGCTGGCGGCAAAACCTGCGGTCCGGCCTGGAACTCTGTTTTCCTCGCAGTGCTCACCGGTGCTGGTACAACCCTCCTCGGCCTTGCCTTTGCGCTGGTCGCGACCAAAACAGCGTTTCCTGCGAAAAAGCTGCTGCGCATTCTCACCATTATTCCAATCATCACTCCTCCCTTTGTGATTGGTTTGGCGCTGATCCTCATGTTCGGCCGTGCTGGTGTAGTGACAGATATGCTGCATGATGTTTTTGACATCTCGAAAAGCCGTTGGCTCTACGGTTTCTCTGGCATTTATCTCGCGCAGCTGCTTTCCTTTACGCCGATTGCCTTCCTTGTACTCATCGGTGTGGTTGAGGGCGTCAGCCCTTCCATGGAAGAAGCCTCTCAAACCCTCAATGCTACTCAGTGGCAGACCTTCAAGAACGTCACATGGCCGTTGATGCGTCCGGGTTTGGCGAACGCCTTCCTGCTTGGCTTCATTGAAAGTATCGCCGACTTCGGCAACCCGCTGGTGCTGGGGGGCAACTTCAACGTCCTGTCTACTGAGATCTACTTCGCCATTGTTGGTGCTGTGGCTGACCCATCCAGAGCGGCTGTTCTGGCTGTCGTCTTGCTCATGCTCACCCTGTCTGCCTTCGTGGCACAGCGCTTGTGGCTTGGCAAAAAATCCTATGCGACTGTGACAGGCAAGGCTGACTCCGGCCAGCATTCGCCGCTGAACTCTGCGCTTAAATGGACATGCTACGGCTTTGCATTGCCATGGGCAGCGTTCACAGCCGTCGTCTATTCCATGATCGTATTCGGCAGCTTCGTGAAGCTTTGGGGTTACGATAACACCTTCACGCTGGATCACTACATTCGGGCATTCTCTGTCAGCTTCAATAATGGCATCCGCTGGACGGGTGTGGCGTGGGACAGCTACTTCACCACGCTGACCATCTCCACCATCGCGGCTCCACTCACCGCTGTCGTTGGTTTGCTGACTGCCTACCTGCTGGTGCGTCAGAAGTTTGCTGGCAAGAACTTGTTTGAGTTCAGCACGATGCTCAGCTTTGCTATTCCGGGCACTGTGATTGGTGTGGCTTACATCATGGCCTTCAACACACCACCAATTGAATTGACTGGTACCAGTATCATCCTGATCATCGTGTTTGTGTTCCGCAACATGCCAGTGGGTGTGCGCGGTGGTATCGCGGCGATGTCCCAGCTGGATAAGAGTCTTGATGAAGCTTCCATCACCCTTGGTGCCAACAGCTTCACCACTGTTCGCAAAGTGATTCTGCCTTTGATGGGGCCTGCAATCCTCGCAGCTCTGGCGTACAGCTTCGTTCGTGCCATCACGTCTGTGAGTGCGGTGATCTTCCTGGTGAGTGCGCGCCACAACATGGCAACCTCGTTTATCGTGGGCCGTGTTGAACATGGCGAGTACGGCATCGCGATTGCGTACTCCTCTGTGCTGATCATTACCATGCTCGTGGCAATCTTGCTGCTGCAGGTCGTCATCGGGCAGCGCAAGTTGCGTCGTCAGAACCGTCTGCAAACCTCAAACAAAAACAAAGAGCTGGCTTCAGCTTAATCCTAGAGTTTCTGGAGTAAATCATGTCTATTATGCAAAAAGCAGGCTCTGTACAGTTCCGGGATGTCGTCAAAAAATACGGTTCTGTCACCGCACTGAAGCCTCTCAACCTGGAAATCCAGCAGGGCGAGCTTGTCACTCTTTTGGGCCCAAGTGGTTGCGGCAAAACCACCACTCTGCGTCTCATCGCCGGGCTGGAAGCTGCAACTGAAGGCACTATTTACATCGGTGGCAAGGACGTCACGCATCTAACGGCGACGTACCGCAACGTGTCCATGGTGTTCCAGTCCTACGCACTCTTCCCGCATATGAGCGTGGTCGACAACGTGTCCTACGGCCTGCGTGTCAATAAGGTGCCTGCCAAGGAAGCCAAAGCCAAAGCAGAAGAAGGCTTGGCTATGGTTGGTCTGGCTGGGTATGGTGAGCGCCTGCCAAGTGAGCTTTCCGGTGGCCAGCAGCAGCGTGTGGCAGTTGCTCGTGCTGTTGTGCTGGAGCCTGAGGTTCTGCTGCTTGATGAGCCGCTCTCAAACCTTGATGCAAAGCTACGCCGTCATGTACGTGAAGAGATCCGCGAAATCCAGCAAAAGCTTGGCCTGACCGCTGTCTATGTGACGCACGATCAGGAAGAAGCGATGGCTGTTTCTGACCGCATCATCGTGATGAATAAAGCGGAGATTGCACAGTCTGGTACTCCGCGAGAGCTCTACAACCAGCCGAATTCCGCGTTTATTGCTGACTTTATTGGTGATGCAAACGTGGTGGATTGTGAGATTGCAGGTTTCAGTGAAGGCACAGTTTCACTGAAAGTTGGTGGGGCCTCTGTTGTTCTGCCTTACTCTGGTCCGGCGTGTCAGCACGGTAAGCTGGCGATCCGTCCAGAAGGCATCACCGTTACACAAGATGGGACCAATGGCATCGCTGCGGGCATTGCTTACGCAGCTTATCTCGGCAACCAGATCCAGTACTCCCTCAACACTGGATTTGGCAAGTTGTTCGCCATTGATCACAACCTGAGTGCAACGGTCATTCCAACAGGTGCAGAAGCCTTCATCCACCTCAAAGAAGAGGGGCTGGCCTTTTTGCCAGAAGCATAAGGGCTAGGACGGCCACCTCCATCCGAACCCTCTCTTCTAAAACAGAAGCCCGGAGATCCCCCTCTCCGGGTTTCTTTTTGTCTGGCTCATGAGAATGTGTGGGGTGCATGAGGTGTAGATACTCGCATAAGCTGTACTTACCTGCGTTTGCTGATTAAGTTTAAGTGACACTGCAGTTTTGAGAGGTAGGCCATGGTGAAGAACATAGTGGTGTTTTCAGACGGAACCGGTCAGGAGGGCGGCGAAGGCCCGGACACGAACGTCTATAAGCTCTTCAGGATTTGCGAAAACAGAACCAAACGGCAAGTGCTGTTTTATGATCGCGGATTGGGCACGAAAGCGCACCGCTCTCGTGTTACGCGTTTACTGGGCAATGCCACTGGGCTTGGTGTCAGCAAGAACCTGATGGAATGCTATCAGTTCATCTTCGAGAATTATCAGGCCAAGGATAAGATCTATCTGTTCGGCTTCAGCCGCGGCGCCACCACCGTGCGCAGCCTTGCAGGTTTCATCGAGATGTTCGGCATCCTACCCAAATCCCGACCAGAACTGATCGCCAAAGCCTACAAGATTTACCAGATCAGTGATTGTCATGCGCGAAAAGCCAAAGCACAGGAATTTCGCGAAAGGCACCACAATATGTGGGCAGACATTGAGTTTATCGGCGTGTGGGATACGGTCGCAGCGCTTGGGCTGCCTTGGAAACCCCTTTCCGCTGCCGTCAACAAGCTCCCCGGCTTCAAACATGAGTTCCATGACCTGACATTGCCTGCAGCCGTGAAGAATGCTTACCATGCCTTATCCATTGATGATGAGCGTGAGGTGTTCCATCCTGTCCTGTGGAATGAGAGTACCGCGCCAAACCAGATCATGCAGCAAACCTGGTTTGCAGGTGTGCACACCGATGTTGGCGGTGGTTATGAGGATTCCCGACTTTCAGACATCACATTTAATTGGATGCTGGAGCACGTAGAACGAAACGGCTTGCGCATTCATGAAAGCAGTCGCAAAGCGCTGGTTGCCAAGTTGAATCCGGATGAGACAGGCACGATCCATAATCCGCGTGAAGGCATCTTTGAGTACATCTACAAAGTGAAGCAAAGAATGTGGCCGCGGTTGGATCTGAACGCACGAGAACGCGGGCAGCCGCACGTTCATCCGAGTGTTCTTAAGCGGGCGAACAATCCGGAGATCAGCTACAAACCCTGGATGATAGAAAATAACCCGATTGAGGAGCCGCCGATCAAACGGACGGCTAAAGCGCGGGAAACTGAAACCTCTTAGGCAAAGAAAAGCCGGAGCAGATGTTGCTGGCCCGGCCTGATTTATTGCGAAGATCACTTGGCTTTTTGATAGCCTGTGATCATTGGGGTGACAAGATCTTCCCGCTTCCACAAACGGTAGAAGAAGATCGCTGCCACGTGCAGAACCACTAGGATAAGCGTTGCACGGGCTAATATGCCATGCCACGCCAATGCCGTACGGGCGCTGTCGATGCCTGCCCACGAGGCCAATGGCCCAACATTGATGTAGTCCTCCGGATCTGCGAACAGTCCCAGTGCCGCCTGCGCTCCAAACACTCCAAGCAAAAGGAAGACAAACAGGCTGCCAAGCGGGTTATGTCCCTTCCAGTTGCTTGCCTGCCGTTTTGGCAGTTTTACGATGTAGGAGAACAACGTTTTGGGGCTGTAAACAAAGCTTGAGAAACGAGCTGTCTCTGAGCCAATGAACCCCCAGACCAGACGGAACGCAATGAGGGCGAGCACTGCATAGCCAAACCAGAAGTGCAGCGTCATCACGTCTGGTCCAAACTTGCCCAAACCCCACGCGGCGGCAACACTGCCCGCGAAAAGCCAATGGAACAGGCGCAGTGGCAGGTCCCAAACAGAGGCTCCTGTTTTCTTCTGCGTTTCCAAGGAATGATCAGTGCTCGCAACCGTCATTTTTAGAAGTCCTTCGCGCGGAATTCTTTGTGGCAGCCTTTGCAGGTGCCGCCAAGTTTGCCGAGTGCTTTACCCAATGCAGGACGACCTTCGCCAGCGACATCATTCAATGCAACAAGTGCCTGATAGAATTCTTTTCCCTTGGCCTGATAGCCAGCCATGTCTTCCCAGATCACCGGAAGGGCGCGGGTTTTGCCTGGTAGGTCGGCGTTGGATGTGCCTGGAACATAAAGGCCTGCTGCGTTGTAGCTGGCAACTGTCATCATGTTGCCTGCAGCTGCTTTGGCTTTTTCTGGGCTGTATTCAATTTCGCCTTTTGCCATGGTTGCCAGAGCGCCCATATCATGCCCAAGTAGGGTGAAGTAAGCGCGGCGGGCTTCTACGACGTCGTCTTTGGTTGTGTCTGCCGCAAAAGCTGAAGTTGCAGTCATAGCGACCAGCGCAGTGATCAATAGTTTACGCATGGATTTCTCCGTGTTTGGTGGTTGCCTAGTATTTGATGGGGGTGTTTTTGTTTTGATTGTTCTATTTGAAATAAATCTTCTGGCATCGCATTGGCTGCCATTGTCTATTTCTTGTCTTTGCTTGTTCTAGTTATGTATATACCCGTATAAGAATGATTTGAGCTTGCTTGAGGTTAGAATAGTTGAGCCAACTATCGCTTCAACGGGAATGTTGTAATAGTTTGTCGCAAGGTGTAACGGGCGCTTGCATGTATTCGTTTGAGAGATCATGCAGTCACAGCTTCCTCAACCAGATGCCCCTCATCCATGGTCAGAATACGATCTGCCAATTGCAGGATACGGTTGTCATGAGTGACCATCACCGTGGTGATGCCACGCTTCTCTCCCAGCTCTTTGAGCAGCTTGACCACTGTTAGCCCGGTGTCCTTGTCCAGAGCAGCCGTCGGCTCATCTGCAAAGATGATATCTGGTGAGGAAACCAGTGCGCGCGCGATAGCAACGCGTTGTTTTTGTCCGCCGGAAAGGTGGGCGGGCAGATAATCACTGCGATCTTCCAGGCCCAGAATGCTGAGCATATGCCGTGCAGCCTTCTCCTGCTGTGCCGCATCAACGGTTGCCTTCACGCCGTTTTGGTGAACCTGCAACCCCATCAGTACGTTCTGGGTCGCCGTCAGGCTTTCGTGCAAATTATGCGCCTGAAAGATAAAGCCAAGGCGTCGCCGCAACATGATCTTCATCGTCTCGTCTGCACTGTGCAGTTCATGTCCCAGTAAGGCGAGTTGGCCTTTCTGTACATCACGTAGGCAACCCATGAGCGTCAATAGCGTGGTTTTGCCGGACCCGGACGGACCCATCAGCACGGTCAGGCTACCTTTTTCGATCTCGAAGTTAACGTCGAATATGGCTTGTTTGCGGGCTTCTCCTTCGCCAAACCAATGGTTGAGACCGGAGACGCTGATTGGAGCATGTGGTGTGTATGTCATCATCAGAACCTCCTAGAACAGGTCAGCTGGATCAGCATGAGCCAATCGACGCGTTGCAATGGTTCCAGAAAGCGCACAGGCGGCCAACGTGCCGAGGAAGACAATGAGCGCCCGCGCCAGGGTGAGCCCCACTGGCAGACCGGATTTCAATGCCAGCATCTTGTAAATGCCCATGGCAGCAAACACCCCGGGGAAGAACCCAAGCACTGCAAGGACCATGGCTTCCTCAAAGATGATGCTGAGGAAGAACCCTTCACTAAACCCCATCGCTTTGAAGGTTGCATACTCCTTCAGGTGATCGGCCACATCCGTGCTGAGAACCTGATATACGATGACGATGCCCACCAGCACGCCGATGATGGTGCCAAACCCGAAGATGATGCCCACTGGCTTTTCTGAGGTTTGGTAGGCTTGTTCGTCGGATGCTGCTTTGGCGAAACTGCGGATTTTCAAGGTGTCTGTAGGCAATACCTGCTTCAGCAGTTCAACCGCACGCTCAACAGAAGCACCTTCTTGCACCTTCAGCAATATGTGGTCTGGTGCTCCGGAACTGCGGGAGGGTGAGAGCCGCAAGACGCTCTGGTCAGACATCACCAAATTGCCATCTGCACTAAAACCAGCGCCAATCTGCAAGGTGCCGATCAGCTTGATCTGACGGTTGTTCATTTCAAAGACAGCGGGTGTTTCAGGTGAAAGTGAGTTGAAGAATTCCTCTGTTCCACCACGTGTTTTGCGGTCCACCAGTGCAGTATCGGGCAAAGCCAACTGCAAAAACTGAGGGCGAAGGACCGGAGCCATGAAATCAATGGCTTCGATGGGTAACCCAACCAGTTGCAAACCAGCGATCTGGTCTTTCTGCACGCGCCAGTCCACCTTGGCAATGTAAACAGGAGCTGCTGCTGCGACCTCCGGCAGAGTTAGCGCTTGCAGCATGTGCACACGAGCAACATTGCCGCCTTCGGTAAGAGACTTGGCATCAGATGCGGAAATGAGAATATCTGCCTCAAACAGCTCATAAGGCTGCAAAGTGGAGCCAGTCAGAGCTCCCATCATACCGAGCTGCACGAACACCAGCACGTTGGCAAAAGCCACCCCAGCCAGCGCGGCGGCAAAGCGGCCTTTGTTGTGCGTCAGCTGCAACCAACCAATGGGCAATCGGCCCAGCACCCATGTGAGAAAACGGGTCACTTGGTTACCTCATCATTTGCTGGCTGAAAATATCCGAGGATTTCCAGGTTGGTGAGATTCGCCGCCAGTTCAGATGATGTCTCGTCCAACGTCACAACAACTGTGACCACTCGGGCGTCCGTGTTTGCGGCGGGGTCAACACTAATGATGTTCTGTCGTCCGACGATCAGCCCAATCTCTGTCAGCGTTCCGCGCAGTTCCTGCGTCAAAGCTTCTGCGCGTAAGATGACGGCATCGCCGATGTTCAGACGGCCAATCTGGTTCTGGTAAATCTCCATTTCAGCTGTCATTTCGCGGGTATTACCAAACTCAATGAGGCCTGCAGAAGATGGACGCTCGCCGGGTTGCACCAGCAGATCCAGCACGGTGCCATCAAACGGTGCGCGGACAACAGATTTCTCGAGGTTTACTTCAGCGGTGCGCAAAGCGATTGCAGCAGATTGTAACTTGCGTTTGGCGAGTTCTACATCCGCCTGAGAGAGATCGGCTGAACCACTGTAACGCTGCAGGGTTGCCACCTTGCGAGCTACATCCAGTAAAGCGCTTTCGGCTTCAGCTTCTGCGCGGTCCAGTTGAGCTTGTGTAACCACCTTGCGGGCAAACAGAGACTTGGTGCGCTCCAGTTCCGCCTGTGACAGATCCGCGTTGGTTTTGGAACGGTTAAGATCGGCTTCGTTCTCCACCTGACTGGCTGTGATAGAGAGCTGCACCTGCCGGAGGGAAGCTTCAGAAACCGCGATTTCCGCCTTGGCTGCCTCAACACTGGCTTCCAGTGAAGGGCGATTGTCCAACAAGGCGAGCACAGTGCCTGTCTCAACCCAATCACCGACTGAGATTGGCAACTCCACAATGCGGGCATCCCCTGCTCCGAATGGCAAGGCTATGGTAGAAACGCCGTCCCGCGGGATCAGCTTACCAAGCGCCACCACAGCGCCTGCTTCCAGCGCTTTGATGTCTTCCTTGGTCACTGTCGTGTTGATTGGAACGGCAATTTTCTGATTGCTTCCACCGCCCGGCTCTAGCCCTGTCATCTCATAAAACAGGCGTAGGCCAGCGGGTTGGAAGTACATGCCCATGACACCACCGGTGAACATGATAGCAATGAAGACAGGGACAAGCAGAATAATCCGCTTGAATGGCAAGCCCTTGCGAGCATTACCCGAAATAGACGAAATGCCCGTATCTTCCAAAGGCAAATCTTCGTTTGGCGCATTGTGATGGGTCACAGGACCACCTCTGCTGTGACTTGTTAATTATTACCTTCTAATATTCTAATATGAAAATCACGCAACCCAAAAATTGTACGGATTTGTAACTCAGGTGGAATTTGAGTTTTGGGTGTGTTTGGTGATGCTCGAGTAACACCGGAGCTATCTGATTATTCCAACGAAAGCGAGTTTATCGAACGGTGCTAATTTCGTCGCATCCCGTCTTCAAGTTCAATTCTTCCAGTTCCGCGCAAAGTTCAACGACTGCTTCTCTTAGTTCGTCAGGGCTATCAGCGAACTCATCATCAATTTGTGCAGATAAGTTACAGCCCGTTTTCTCTTGGAACATTGTGACCGCTCGCATCAGTTGATCAAAAACATGTACAGCTGATGGGGTCAGAGGAGGCGTGATGCTAAAGGTTACTTCAATAAAGTTTTGCTCACCTGATGCGACCAACTCCGGTAGGACATATCCTATCTTACCGTCATTCGGTTCGATCCAGATTAGATAGTCAGTTTGTCCTGTCGGGTCTTCCCACTGGAAGCAATCCATATCTCCCCATTTGAACCCCATTGTGTGCAATAGGTTCCATACCTCTTTGCCATCAAAAGTCTGGTTTGCATCAAGGTAGGCGGTAATGCTTACACAATCTGGTGCCAGATTGTTGATCGTCTCAACGCGTTCGAATTTTTCAAGGATATAATCTTCGCTGAGACTTGAGGACGAAAAGCCAAAGGGTAACGATGTAAGAAATGAGCTCAGTGCCTCTTGCGCTTTTAGAACGATCTCAGGGCTTGTCTCGGAGAACTCATGTGGGGACCAGCTGGCAATCAACTCTTGCCCCTCAGTTGGTGCATCTGAAGAACTTAAGTATGTTGTTATGCCCTTCGGTGTCACGACATAAAACTCCGGTGTCAGCTCTAAGCTGGGAGGGATTTCTTCGAGAGCACTTCGTAGAGCTTTACAGAGAAAAACTTCGCGGGCCTTGAAGCGAGAGATAATGTCGATATTCCAGTTTGGTTCGACATTTTGGTCTTCGAGAGGTTGACCGCTTAACTCCTGAGGCAGAGTAATTGGTGGTGGGATCAGATCTATTATACGTGGAAGTTTGGCGGTTCCAGGTATAGCTTTTTCGACTCTCTCACCAGATAAACTGGAGGGAACCTCTTCTAAATCACCTATGTTCAAATCTGAGGGTGTTTGCTGGATGTTCTTGTTCTTTGATGAAAAAAGTTTCCTTAGCAACTTCATCATTTTGGTCCAGCTTCCTTCAAAGACTGCCCAACACAAGATCAAGAAAATCTCGTTGAAAGATAGTTGGGGAGAGACTTCACAAAGTAGCTTTCTTTAGTTCAAGCTACTCTAGGCAGTATTTGCGGCATCTAATTGCGCAGTCAATATAAGATTGTAGCCAGTCAGATATCTCGGTGGCACTCAATAATCGAAACTTCGTATTGATTTTTCTGTCTTCGCTTTCTCTGAGAAGAGCGCGACTTCACCTGAACTGCCTGTTACTGCAGTTCAGGTTTTATTCGTTTCACTTAAGCTATTTCTGCCTGCGGGGTGTCCTCTTCTGCGATGCGGGTGAGGAAGGTGTCTACTTCGGCGGAGAGGTCGTTGGTGACTTGTTCCAGCAGGGCTGAGGACTGGTTGGCGGCTCCGGCTTCTGTGGTTGTCTCGTTGATTGCACCGCTGACGGAGACAACGTTGCTGGCGGCTAATGCTGTTCCGTCGGAGGCTGCCTGAACAGCTTCAGCAATTTCTGCGGTTGCCATTTGTTGTTGTTCAACGGCGTCAGAGATGGAGGATGTCAGCTCGCTGATCTCTTTTACCGCCGCCGTGATGGAGCCAATGGCTTCCACAGTGCTGCGGGTTGAACTCTGAATGTCGTTGATCTGCGCTGAGATCTCCTCGGTGGCGTGCGCTGTCTGGCTTGCCAGGGTTTTCACCTCTGTTGCCACCACAGCAAAGCCTTTGCCCGCGTCCCCTGCCCGTGCAGCCTCAATGGTTGCGTTGAGCGCCAGCAAGTTGGTTTGCTCGGCGATGTCGCGGATTAGGTTGAGAACGGTGCCAATTTGCTCAGCGGACTTGGCAAGGGCAATGACTTCATTGTCCGTGGTCTGGGCGATTTCAGAGGTAGACGTCACCAGTGTATTGGCGCGTGTGGATTGGCTGGAGATCTTTTGGATAGAAACAGACAGCTCCTCCGCTGCCGCTGCAACGGTCTCCACGTTTTGTGACGCGCTGGCAGAGGCTTCGCCTGCGCTGTTGGCCTGCTGGGTTGCCTGATTGGCCACATCGAACAAGCGCTCAGAGGAACTGCGCATTTCCATAGACTGGTTAGAAAGCATGGATACATTGCGTTCCAAAACCACGCGGAACTGCTCGACAACCTCTTCTTTTTGCTGTTGGCGAGATTGCTCACGGGAGCGTTCGGTCTTTGCACGTTCTTCCAACTCGCGGCGGGCGATGGCGTTTTCGCGGAACACCATGACCGCATCCTGCATCTTGCCGATTTCGTCTTTGCGGGCAGCCAGATTGAGGTTCACATCAACAGCACCAGAGGCAAGCTCATCCATTTTAGAAGTGAGCGAAACGATTGGTTTGCTGAGGCTGTTAGCCAGCCAGAGAGCAAAACCAAGTCCGCCAAGACCTGCGATCAATGCAAGGCTGAAAGAAATGATGTTCAGCCGCCGTGCATCCGCATTGGCCTGTGCAAGTGCTGACTGACTGGCGGTAACGGTGGATGATACAATCGCGTTGATGGAAGCCCGAAGAGCCTGATTGTGGCGCTCGATCTTCTCTTTGGTTGGGATCATGCGGGATGGTGTAATACCCAGCAGGATAGCCGCATCTTTACTCCAGTTTTTAAAGCTGGTCTGTGCTGAGAGAACGGCCTGCCGCATTTCGTCATTGAGCGCGACCTCTAGCGTCTCCTCAATATCCATGCCCAGAGATGCGTTGATGTCTTTAAACTCACGGCGAAACTCTTCGGGCTCAATGAACGTGGTCATGGCGAGTGCTGTATCGACGACCTCTTTGGCGTGCTCAAAATCGTTGACAATGGTGAAGGAAAGGCGCTGTGCTTCCAGCGCTTTTAGCGTCACACGGCCAAGGTTTTCACGGCCTTCAGCTGCCTGCCAGACAAGGAATGCCATCAGTGCCATAGCGACGACAATGAGGCTAAGGATCGGAATGAAGATTTTACTGCGAATAGTCATGGATCCGGCCCTTAGTTTGGCAGTGTTGGCATTGGCGTTTCAGTACGCTCGGCGGTCAGCGAAACAAGGAATGCCTTGAGGTCCTGAACTTCCCGTTCAGACAGATCAAGCGGGCGCACATGCTCGGACCTGGATGGACGCTCGATGCCGCCAGCATTGTAATGGGCGATCATGGTTTCCAGATCAGGAATACTGCCATTGTGGGTGAATGGGGCGCGGTACGTCAGGTTGCGTAGGCCTGGGGTTTTGAAAGCGAATTGGGCTTTGGGGTTGTCTTCCTCATAAAGCCCGCGGCCAATGTCTTCTGTCGGCGTGCCAATGTCGTGGAACTTGTTGTCCGTAAAGTTCCAACCCGTATGGCAGACCGCACAGTCGCCTTTGCCGTTAAACAGCTCAAACCCGCGTTTGGCGGAGGAAGAAATAGCATTTTCCTCACCTTCAACCCAACGGTCAAACGGAGACCAGCCGGAAACAACCGTGCGTTCATAGGTGGCGATTGCGGTCAGCACAGTGTCACGTGTGATGCCGTCCTGTGGGAAGACGAGACCAAACCACTTGTTGTAACCGGGAATCTCGTCAAGAATCTCAACGATGGTGTCAAACTTGCCGTCCATCTCTTCCGGATTGGTGATTGGTCCGGCAGCTTGCTCTTCCAACGTTTCGGCGCGGCCATCCCAAAACATCGGAGCAACCCAGGCGGCGTTGAGGACTGTTGGAGCCTGACGGCCAAGATGAGTGTTGGCGGAACCAACGGCGGTCGGAACAGGCACTTCGTAACCGAAGGACGGGTTGTGGCAGCTGACGCAGTTGATGTTTTTATTACCAGACAAGCGAGGATCGAAGAACAGCATCTTCCCAAGCGTTGCCATCTGCGGAGAATACGGGGCGTTCTCTGGAAATGGAATTTCCAACGGTCGGCGATATTGCTCTTTCAGCGAATTGATGTCTGCAGCACTCAAGGGAGATGAGGTCAGCCCCAACACAACGGCAGCAGACACATAGCCTGCAACTCTTCCTAGAAATGACATGATGCTCTCCCCTAAGCAAATACAAGGGAGATCCCCTAGCTGAGCAAGAGTTAATGAATGCCTTATCGATTGTTTTGATTAGGCACCTTCACTGATATGTGATGTGAGTTTAGATAGCTTTCCACTGATGACTCTAAAAACTGCGGTTCTACAGTGAGTTACGAAGCATTGATTGCCTGCAAAACATGTATTGAACTGACGCGATAGTGTCTCAGGAGCGTTCTCAATATGCTCAGCGCATGCATGAAGGGGTAAGTTCTACAGCTTGACTCCGCTAAGAATCTCTTATGTCCCTCGTCAGTTGAATCCAGCTGAACCAGTGCCCCCACTTTTCAAAGCTTGTGACAAGAGTGTGCCTCGCTACTGTCCCCTCTTAACTCTTTGTTAACGAAATCGCTTGTCTGCGCTTATAAGGCATCCACTCGCAGTTCAGGTGAACCTGTTGACGTGTATCTGTTTGGCATAGTTGCACACTGCCAGACGAAAGAGACCAGTACTCGGCGTATCTCGAGAGATTTAAGTGCCTTAGTTTTTGTAGTCTGAGGGTTTAAATGAGCGGCGTCGTCACATCTTTCAGACCTGCACGGATGTTGAACACCGGCGGTCTCTATCAGTCTCTTCTTCTATCTACGGCCATCATTGTGCTGCCGAGCGTGGCAATCATGCCAGTGCGCGCGCAATCTGTGTCACCCCAACCCCAATGTTCCATCAGCGGATCAACAGTAACCTGTTCGGGCGACTTGTCGGTTGGGGTTGATATCGATGGGGGAGCGGGCGGAACTTACACTAATCTGATCATCGAAAACGTAACGACAAACATCACACCCTCCTTTTTTCTTCCAGGTATTCTGTTTGAATCCAACGGCGATATCACGATCAACAGTGATACAGGTGATTTTGTCATCTCGACAGATGGCCGGAACGCGATTGAGGTAGAGCCTGTGGCTGGTGATGTCTCCATCACGCACAATGGTGGTATTCAGACAATAAGCCAATACGCCTCTGGTGTTGATGTGAGGAACGCTGATGTAGTAACAATCACACATACCGGTGATATTACGACGGATGGCTATTACAGCCGAGGCATTGAAGTCGTTTTGTCTGAAGAGATCACGATCACCCATACCGGTGATATCACCAATACTGGCAATTACTATGCTCAAGGGATCTATGCGACCACGCAAGGTGGCAGTACAGGTGCCATAACCATCACGCAAACCGGTAATGTCGACACAACGGACGGATCAAGTACAGCCTTGTTTGCACGATCTGATGGGACGGGAGATGTTGGCATCACGCATGTTGGAACGTTGACCACATCCGGTATCGGCTCGCATGGTATTTTTGCTCGTGCTCGTGGCGTTGGAGCTGTTGCGATCGACCAAAATGGTACCATCACCACAGGTGGTAACGCCGCGCATGGTATCATAGTGTACTCCGAGAACACCGCGACTGTAACACACAGCGGAACGATCAATGCCAATGGTACAAACTCGGATGGGATATTGGTTGCCGACGGAAATAATCCAGCGAATAGTTTTCAGGTCAATCTGACAGATAGCACCATCAATGCACAATCGTTTGGCATTAACATTCAAACAGTCGGTGACACGACGTTTACCCTGACTGGTACCAACGCAATTTCAGGTGTTGTTGACGACATTAAAGGCGGGACTGGGGATGACACGATCAACAACTCAGGCACGCTCACGTCAACCAATGGCATCGACTTAGATGCGGGCACCAACGCGTTCAACAACCTGAGTGGAGCAAGGTTTAACTCAGGGGATGAGGTCATTCTGGGTGCAGGTAATTTACTCACCAACGCCGGTATTCTCTCTCCAGGGGGAGATGATGTTGTTCAGGAAACAGATATCACAGGTGACTTCCAAAATGATGCCAATGGGACCTATATCGTCACGTTCAATGCGGGAATGACTGCAAGCGATACATTGGATGTTTCCGGTGATGGCACGTTGAATGGCGGTGTAGTGCGAACCAGCGGAGCAACGTTTGCACCTGTTGGTACCTTTACCATTGTTGATGCGGCTGGCGGTATCACCGGAACGTTTGACAGTGTGGAAGATACCTTGTTCATTGACTGGACGTTGAACTACGGTGCAACCACGGTCACACTCAGCGCGGCAGAACTTGCCAGCAACTTCTGCGGTTTGGCAGATACGGAAAACCAACGCTCGGCAGCGTGTGTTGGCTTGGACAGCTTGCCACTTTCTGCGCCCTTGCCTCAAGCAGTGCTTGCTCTTTCCAATGGAGCTGAAGCGCGGGCGGCTTATGATGATCTTTCCGGTGAAATCTATGCCTCCATTCAGGGAGCATTGGTTGAGAACAATTATCGCCGGATGGCCTTGATCAACAACCGTATCCGCAATGCAGACGCCTCACTTGGTTCCGTGACAGCGGCGCTTGCTCCGGAAGATCCCACAGAGCCGGAAAAAGATCGCCGAAACGACTTCTGGGGCATTGGTTACGGGGCATGGTCCAACACGTTTGGAACCAGTGATACCGCGTCATTGGATAACAGTCTGGGCGGTTTGCTCTTTGGGTATGACCGGGAATTTGCCGAGGAAACGCTTGCGGGTGTTCTGGGTGGTTATGGCCGCACCAATGTGAAACAGGATGCTCGCTCCTCCAGCGGCTCCGCGACAACATGGTCCATCGGCATCTATGGAGAGACGGTGGCCAAAGATATCGGCTTTGTTCTGGCGGGTATTTACAACTGGCACTTCCTTGAAGGGTCGCGAACGGTGGACTTCTCGACCATCAACGAGCGTGAGCACAGCAGTTATAAAGGCCGCGGCTGGCAGTTTTATGCCGAAGCCAACTATGAGTTTCCTGTTATGGAGGCGTTCGCGTTTGAGCCTTTCCTTGGTGTTTCCTATATCGACGTACACACAGATGGCTTTGCGGAGAATGGCGGAACAGCGGCCTTGACGAAACAAGGTGGCAGTTTTGATAGCACCTTCACCAATCTGGGTGTGCGGGGTGCTTATAACGTCTATGACTTGTTCAACGTCAATGCAGCCCTTAGCTGGCGTCACGCCTATGGAGATGTTGATCCTTCGGCCTTGCTGGCCTTTGCGGGCAGCACTGCCTTTGGGGTGGATGGGGCGCCGATTTCTCAAGATGCATTTGAGCTGGAAGTTGGGCTTGATGCCCGCGCTGCAGACAACCTTTTTGTAAACGCAGAATACAATGGCCAATTTGGTGACAACGCGACCATTCATGTCATCGAGTTAGATTTTACGATCAAATTCTAAGCCTCGTAGATATCGAGCCCTCATAACTCGCTGAGGCCCCTCCTGCGGGATGGGCCTATAGTCCCAGATTGTTACAAGCGTAATCTAAAAGGGGACGAGATGGCTGGTTCAACACACAACCCCGCGCAAAATGCGGAGCCAGTGGCACGGTTGGAGCCTAACGATATCTCGTGCTCTCGTAGCATGGCGATCTGGCTCAGCACCAATCAGGTCTCGCTTGCCATTTCCTCCTATCAAACAGGGCAGTTATTTCTGGTGGGTGTCAAACCCAGTGGTGGTATTCATTTTCATGCCATCGGCACGGGGCGTGCGATGGGCCTTTGGGCAGAACCGCAACGGTTGATCCTCGGTACAGCCAACCAGGTGATCCGGTTTGAGAATATTCTGGAACAAGACCAGCGTGTGGGAGACGCGGATAAGTATTATGTGCCTCGTGTAGCGCACACGACGGGTGATCTGGACATTCATGACATCGTGACCCTGGACGATGGCAGTATCGTCTTTGCAAACACCATGTACTCCTGTCTCTCAACCTTACATCCCATCCACTCGTTTGCCCCTTGGTGGACCCCTGATTTCATCTCCAAACACGCTGCTGAGGATCGATGCCATCTGAATGGTATTGCACTCAGGGATGGCAAACCAGCTTATGTGACCATGGTCAGTAGGGCGGACGTGATCAACGGGTGGCGGGATCGTCGGGAGGAAGGCGGCTGCCTGATCGATATTGACAGCAATGAGGTCATTACCGAAAAACTCTCCATGCCGCACTCACCGCGTTGGCATAAGGGTGAGCTGTGGGTGGTTAACTCAGGCACGGGCTATCTTGGTACTATTGATCTTGCCAGCGGCACGTTTCAGCCGCGCTGTTTCCTGCCGGGGTTTGCACGTGGACTGGCGTTTCACAACAATCACGCCATCCTTGGCCTCTCCCTGCCGCGTGACGGTTCATTCAAAGGCCTGCCGTTGGATGAGGAATTGAAGAAGCGCGATGCAGACCCATGGTGCGGAGTGCAGGTCATCAATCTTGCCACAGGGGATGTGGTGGAGTGGATCCGGTTCAGAGGTGTGGTGAAAGAGATGCTGGACGTGTGCACTTTGCCGGGAGTTCGCCTGCCTTCTGGTGCGTCTCCAACCTCCTCAGAAATGAGTAATCTGCGCACAATCGCCAGCGCTTCAAAACAAGCTGAAATTGCGTGACTCAACGCTGAGGAGTGAGCAGAGAAACCCTGCCCACTCGCGTGTATAAATGTGCTCAGACCTTCTGTAAAAAGTCGAAATCGCATCCCTTGGTCGCTGGCAAAACCGTGTTGTGGTAAAGCTGCTTATAGCCGCGGGCTGGTTCCGGGTTTGGTGAGGTGAAAGCCGCACGGCGACGATCTAACTCTTCCTCTGAAACCAGCAGGTCGATGCTTTTGGCCTTGGCAGAGAGGCGAATGCGGTCGCCGTTTTGTACCAGTGCCAGCGGTCCGCCCAGATCAGCTTCCGGTGTTACATGCAGCACGATGGTGCCGAAGGCTGTGCCGCTCATGCGGGCATCGGAAATACGCACCATATCCTTCACACCAGCACGGGCCAGTTTCTTCGGGATTGGCAAATAGCCTGCTTCTGGCATGCCAGATGGACTGCGCGGGCCTGCGTTTTGCAACACCATGACGTCATCTGCGTAGATGTCCAGATCAGAGTCATCGATGCGATTGGCAAGATCTTCCAGAGACGTAAACACAACTGCCCTGCCCTCATGCTCAAGAAGCTCAGGCGTTGCGGCAGCACGTTTCAGGATTGCGCCTTCTGGTGCCAGTGAACCACTCAGTGCGATCAGGCCTCCTTGCGGGTCAACGGGATTGTCAGCTTTGCGGATCACGTTGTGGTCGAATGGATCAGCCTTTGGTGCATCCAGACGATCCCCTAGGCTTACGCCCTCAATGTTGATCGGGCTGCGATGCACTTTGTCTTTGATCGCGTCCAGAACACCATCCAGACCGCCAGCGGAATGGAAATCTTCCATATACCCCTGACCAACCGGCTTCAGGTCCACTACCACGGGTGTCTCATCAGAAAGCTGGTTCATGCGGTCCAGTGAAATGTCGATGCCAAGACGTCCGGCAACTGCCGTCAGGTGGATGATTGCGTTGGTGGAACCAGAAACGGCGAGTAATACGCGCAGAGCGTTCTCGACCGCTTCACGCGTCATGATTTTGTCTGGTGTCAGAGCGTTTTCTGAAAGAGCCATTTTGGCGGCGACAACACCAGTTTCCTCTGAATTACGCAGACGGTCAGCGTGCACTGCCGGGATGCCAGCTGAACCCGGCAGGATCATGCCAAGAGTTTCGGCAATCACGGCCATGGAGCTGGCGGTACCCATCACAGCGCAGGTGCCGGCGGTGGTCGCCAATCGGCCTTCAATCTGGTTGATCTCGGGCTCATCCACCGTGCCTGCGCGGTATTGCGCCCAAAAACGGCGGCAGTCGGTGCAAGCGCCGAGGCGCTCGCCTTTGTGGCGCCCTGTCATCATCGGGCCAGCCACAACCATGGTGGCTGGTTTGCCAGCGGAAGCTGCCCCCATCAACAGTGCCGGAACGGTTTTGTCACAGCCCCCCATCAACACAACGGAGTCCATCGGCTGTGCGGTAATCATCTCTTCCACGGCCATGGCCATCAGGTTGCGATAGACCATGGAGGTTGGACTCAGGAACACCTCACCCAGAGACATGATCGGGAACGGCACCGGCAGTGCACCAGAGGCGAGTACACCGCGTTTGATGGCTTCCAGCATCTCGGGGAAATGTCTATGGCAGTTGTTGAACCCGCTCTCGGTGTAACAGATGCCGACGATTGGCTTGTCCAGACTTGCATCCGTGTAGCCCATGGATTTGGCGAAGGAACGGCGTAAGTAGCGGGCAAAGCCCTTGTCGCCATAGTTTGTCAGGCCGTTTTCCAGCCCCTGTACTTTTTTGCTCATCGGATCTCTCGGGAGATTAACAGGTGGCGGGTATATTTCGGAACGAGGTAATCCATGATGCCGAGCGAGCCACCCTCACGACCAAAGCCACTTTCCTTGTTGCCGCCAAACGGTGCTTCTGCGGTTGCAAGGAGCGTCTCGTTGATGCCAACCATGCCTGCTTCCAGTCGTTCAGCGGTTTTGAGTGCCAATGCGCTGTCGTAAGAAAACACGTAGGCTGCCAGACCAAACGGCGTGTTGTTGGCTCGTTCAATCACGTCTTCCACATCATCAAAGGTGGAGATCGGGGCGACCGGAGCGAAAGGCTCCTCAATCATGATCGCGGCATCGTCCGGCACGTTCATCAGAACCGTCGGCTCAAGAAAGCTACCATCGGGCAGGTTTTCCGGCTGCTTCCCACCTGCCAGCAGGTCCGCACCTTTCGCGATGGCATTCTCTGTCAGGCGCAATGCATGGTCTACCGCGCGCTGGCGGATAAGTGGACCGGTGTTGACACCGTCTTCCAATCCGTCACCAACCACGAGAGACTTTGCATAGCGGGCGAACTCTTCGGCGAACTCCTTCGCGATGGAAGAGTGCACGTAAAAGCGGCTTGGAGATATGCAAACCTGACCGCAATTGCGGAACTTGGTGGCTGCCAGTTTCTGGGCTGCTGCAATCGGGTCAAAATCCTTATGGATGACCACAGGGGCATGACCACCCAGCTCCATGGTGACTTTCTTCATGCCATCCGCGCACTGCCGCATGACGTCTTTGCCTACGGGTACTGAGCCGGTCAGCGACACCTTGCGGATTTCAGGCGCATTGATCAGCGCTGGAGCCAGCGTCCGACTGTCGCCAGTCAGAATAGCCAGAGCCCCCGGCATCAGGCCAGCGTCCATCAGGGCCTGCCCAATGGCAAAGCATGGTCCAGCCGCTTCAGAAGCAGGACGAGCAATGACAGAACATCCAGCTGCCAATGCTGCCGCGATTTTGCGAGCGGGCAGCAAGGCTGGGAAGTTCCAGGCGGACAGTGCCAGAGATGGGCCGACTGGCTGGTAATTTACAGTCAGGCGTTCATCAGCATTGCGGCCCGGAATAGTCTGACCGTAGATGCGCTTGGCTTCTTCTGCCTGCCATTCAAACTGGTCAGCTGCTGCTCCGGTCTCTCCAATGGCCTCGGCCAGTGGTTTGCCGGTTTCAAGGGACATTACATGGGCAATGTCCTGCGTCCGTTCGCGGATCAGATCAGCGGCCTTGCGCAGCACCTTGGCGCGCTCCCATGCCGGAACCGCAGCCCATTTCGGGAAGGTGTCCTTTGCCAGTTTCAAAGCGCTGGCAATGTCGTCTGCACTTGCAGCGGCAATGGTGCCGATCACTTTGCCAGTGACCGGGCTATGTACATCGCGGGTTTCGCCGTTGCTGGCTGGCGCCCACTCTCCGCCGATAAGAAGTTTCGCATCTGTCATGATTAAATGCTCATTTCCAAATATTTGTCCTGAACGTCATCGCACCAGTTGCCAACGTTCCAATTGCCATAAGCGCCCATGCCACCCGCCGGATCTTCTCCGTAATAAACCGGCACATGCACCACGCTGAGACCTGTGTGTGCTCTGGCTTTTTCCAGTGCGTCACTCAAATCTTCCGCGCTGTTTCCGCCAGAAAGCGCAAGCACGCCATCCACCGCATTCGCCATGGCAATGTAATCGACAGCCACACCGTCATTGGTGCGGTAATCCTTGCCGTACTGAGCAAGTTGAAGGTGGCTAATGGCAGCCATGCGGCGGTTGTCGAAGATTAAAACCGTGCCGTGAACACCATGCTCCACACCGTCGATCAGCACTTGAGGGTTCATCATGAAGGAGCCGTCTCCGGTAAATGCGACAGAGTATTTTCCCTCGTCCGCCACGCCGCCTGCGATGAGAGCGGAGACTGCAAAGCCCATGTAGGAAGCGCCGGTCTCGGTGATGGTTTCGCCGACACGGTCATCTTCCACCACCTGAAAGCCATTGGCCTGCACGTCGCCCGCGTCAAAAAGCTTGAGGGCGCCGTGTTTTTTGCAAAAATCAGAAGCGGCTTTGATGGCTTGAGGCTGGGTGAGGACCCCTTGCCCCCACATGAGGTCACTCACCCGCCCTGCTGCATAGCGATCTGCCTTGAAGGCAGTCCATTCGCTTTTCTTTGCAGCACAGTCTTTCAGCCAGTCAGCTTTATTGGCGACACCACCTTTTGCGAGCTCAGCAAGCAGCAGTTTCACCACCTCACCAATGTCTCCGTTCAATGCCGTGGTTTGGGCGTAGTGCTGCACATCCATCGGATCGGCGTTGATGTTGATGACGTGTTTCGCCTTTGGCCAGCCCATACCGGAGCAGTCACTCTGGCACACAGCGCGCGAGCCTATGGCAACAAGAAGCTCTGCTTCCTGCATGGCGTGATTGCCGCTGATGGACCCTTTCGAGCCACCCACATGCATGTTCTGCGGATGTGCATCCGGCAGGATGCCCAGAGAGCCCGGAGATTCCACCACCACTGCACCAGAGGCTTCGGCAAGGGCGCGAAGTTCCTCAGCGAACGGACGGGAGCCGCCGCCCGCTTTGATGGCGATCTTGCTCGTGGACTTTAGAAGCTCCACCGTTTCCAGCAAGTTGTGGTCTACGGCTGGAATGGTTGGCTCGTAGGTTGGAACAGTCGGCAGACTGTCCAACCGGATATCCAGTTTCTGTGGTTGGGTGTTGAGTGGCAGGTTCAGGTAGAACGGGGCTGCCTTGAACGGATGATAGACGCAGCTGGCACCCATGCGCAGAGCATTGCGCAGCGCTTCTGGCGTGTGCAGTGTGTAGGCCTGAGACATGGCCGAGGTGATTTGCTGGAAGAGGCCCTGCTGCGGTTTTGGCACCTGCTGCATGTTGTAGCCTTCGCCATAGGTCGTCTCATCACCATAGATGTGATAGAGGCCAATGCCGTTGGAGGCTGCTGCTAAAGAGCCTGCCATGGCTTGCAATGCACCAGGACCGATGGAGGTCACCACAGCACACACTTCGCCATACACCCAGCGCAGGGCTGTGCCTGCATGGGCCATTTCCACCTCATTGCGGAACTGCCAGGTGCGCACAAGGCCAGCATCTTCATAGACGCGCAGCACTTCGCCCAGTTCGGTAGAACCGTGGCCGAAGATTGCCAGATACTTGGTGACGCCCTGACGCATCAGGCCCAGAACCAGAGCCTCAGACAGTGTCATGGTCACTTGCTCAGCGAAATGGCCCTCAGCGATGGCAGCTTCAAGTCCGCCCTGGGCTTGAAGCCAGTGGGCGCGCTCTTGCATGCTGCCTGGAACAGATAAAGACATCTCTGTACCTCGCCGCTTAGAAGCTGATCGTCTGGCCAGTACGTGCAGAGTCTTCTGCCGCCAGCGCAAACTTGAGAACATCACGGCCTTGCCGTGCTGTCAGGATCGGGTCACCACCTTCTGTGATTGCATCAAGGTAGTGGCGTGTGGAGTTGACGAAGCTTTGCTCCCAGCCCGCATAGATATCGCGGTACTCGGTGACTTTGCCTTCGCGGTAATGAATCAGTGGTGCAGGGTTGCCAATGGAGCCGTGGCCGCAGTTGATCCAGAGGACGCCTTGCGTTCCGGTAATTTCGACCCGATCATCCTGCGCGTAGTGTTTGGTCGCGATTTCCAGCTCCGGAGAGTAAACCACCTCCAGATTGCCGATCTTGTTGCCGGGGAAACGGAAGGACACCATGGACGGGGCATCCAGATAGATGCCTTTGAACACTTCGGTCTGACCGATAAAGGCGTGCACGTCAGACGGCATACCCATAAAGTGCCAGGCGAGCGCGAATTTGTGGTGCCCGTCGTCAAACACCAGCGGGCCACCGCCTGCCATGTCTTTCATTTGCCGCCATGCGTTGGCCGCGGCAGGCACTTTCCAGGCGGTTTTACTCTTGCCCGGGTTGGATTTGATGCGGATGGAAATCGGGTCTCCAATCGCGCCTGCATCCACCAGCTCTTTGGCTTTCAGCACAGGGGAATGGAAGATGAAGTTTTCGAAGATCTTGAAAGGGCGGTCATAGCTTTCTGCAGCTTCAACAAGGATGTCAGCCTCTTCCATGTTCATACACATGGGCTTTTGAAGCGAAACCATCTTGCCAGCTGTGATGGCATCCAGTGCGGCTTGCAGGTGCAAGTGGTGCGGCAGCAGAATTTCTACCAGATCGATATCCGGACGGGCCAGAATCTCTCTGTAATCATCGCTGATGATCGGGTCATCAACGCCCCATGCCTCTGCCTGAGACTGGGCCTGCTTTACGTTTTGATCACACAAGGCAACAATCTTGCCCTTCGGGTTCTGCTTATACTCAATGGCATGCAAATCCGAAATACGACCTGTGCCCAGAATGGCAACGCGAACCGGCTGGTTCCCCATCCTTTACTCCCTCATAAAACACATTTTCTGAACAAGCGCGCCAAGCTCCTCAAAGCGCTTGTCATCAATTCGAACTGTCGGTCCTGAAACGCCGATTGCGGCGATCATCACCCCATGCTCATCAAAAACCGGTCCCGCCACGCAGCGGATGCCGGAGGTAAATTCTTCGTCGTCAATCGCGTAGCCGCGATCTCTGCTTTTGGAGATTTCTGCTGCAAGGGCGGTGTGGTCCGTCAGGGTCACAGGGGTGAATTGCTTCAGCTCCTGCTCTGCCTGTGCATCACCAAACGCCAGAAAGGCCTTGCCAAGAGCGGTGCAGTGCAACGGCCCTAGCGACCCGATGGGATGATCGACCTTGAGCGGAAGCTCAGAATCGATTTTATCCACATACCAGACCTGTGAACTCGCCAGCACAGCCATGTGAGAGCATTCGCCCGTCTCGCGGGTGAGCTGCTTCAGGATAGGCTGCCACTGCTGGCGAACGGCAACAATGGCTTCAGCCGTCGGCCCAGATCCTTGAGAACCTGTCATTTTCTCGCTTGCCGCGTAACGCCTGTCAGTCCCTTGCGTGGCGTAACCGCATGCAACCAAAGTACGCAGAATATGCGTCGCATTGGACTTGTCGACACCAAGGTAACTCGCGATATCCGTAAGCCGCAGCGGTTTGGCCTGCTGGGCAAGATAATCGAGCGTCTGAAGTCCACGGGATAGCGATTGTAAAAGGCGCAACGTCAATCTCCATTCACACACTGGAAAAAGTTGAAATATGGACAACTAATTACACGAAGTTAAACATAGGGCAACAAAAATCCAGCGTCTGGACTCAGAATTGACACAGGTTTTACAGGAGTGCAAGAGGCGGTATACGTATTTTTGTACAAAATAGGCTTGACATTTACCGAAATGCACGGCGAAATGGGGCGTATATTCAGTTTTGTTGCACATAAGGCAACTTATTGACGAAATGAATTTGTAAAACATATGCAAACTCTTGGGAGGGGATTGAAATATGAATAAGCGCAGAAGGCAACTTTTGCTTGCTGCGGTGCTTGCGCCCGTCATGGCGACAGCATCCATGGTTCCATCATTTGCAGCGGACGAAGTCACCATTTCTCACTACTTTACCGGTGAGCTGGGCCAGAAAGGCCTGAAGGACATTCTGAAAGGCTTTAAAGCCAAATCCGGTATCACTGTTAAAGACAGCCCAATCGGTCATGAAGATTTCAAGACCGGTATTTTAGTGCGTGCAGCGGGCAACGCCCTGCCAGACGTGTTCTCTTACTGGGCCGGTGCACGGACACAGTTCGTCATTGATGCAGGCGACCTGCGTCCAATCGACGGCATGTGGGACAAGGCTGGTCTGGACAACGTTGTCGCCAAATCGGTTGCGGACGGTGCAACCAAGTATGACGGCGAGCGTTATCTGGTGCCATTCGGTTACCACTACTCCGGCCTGTTCTTTAACAAAGCTGTTATGGAAAAGGCTGGCATCACGGAAGCCCCAAAGACATGGGACGAGTTCCTCGCAGCCTGTGAAAAGCTGAAGGCAAACGGCGTGACCCCTATCGCGCTTGGTTCCAAGAACCGCTGGCCTGCCCAGTTCTGGTTTGACTATCTGATCCTTCGCACCGCGGGCCCTGACTACCGCGCAAAACTGATGAACGGCACAGCCTCTTATGCCGATCCTGAAGTGAAAAAGGCGATGGGTCTCTGGAAGAGCATGGTCGACAAAGGCTACTTTGTTGAAAATGCAAATGCAGACAGCTGGACTGATGCTTCTGACAAGGTTGCCCGTGGTGATGCGGCCATGACCCTGATGGGCACATGGATCACCGGATACTGGAACTCCATCGGCCTGAAACCGGGTGAAGACTATGACTTCTACCCATTCCCGGAAGTGACAGCTGGTGTTCCAAACGCGGTTGTTGGTCCGGTTGATGGTCTGGTAATCTCTGCAAATGCGAAGAACCCGGAAGGGGCTGAGCAGCTGCTTGAGTATCTGGTGTCAGATCCGGAAGCACAGGCCAAGTGGGCCAACATTCAGGGCGCTCTGTCTGCCAACGTGAATGTTGCAAAGTCCAACTACAACGCCGTGATGCTCAAAGCGCTCGACACCATCGACGCTGCGCAGACCTTCGCGTTCAACTACGACCTGTCCACGCCTCCGCCAGTGGCGGAAGTTGGCCTGTCCATGTTCGCTCGCTTCATGGATGATCCATCCAAAGTGGATGTCATTCTGGATGAAACACAGGCCAGCGCAGCAAGCGCGTTTGCCGAATAATCATCACACTTAAAACAGAGCCGGTCGCAACATGTTTGCGGTCGGCTTGCCTCTATAGCTTCACGTATTTCCCGCCAAGTCATGCAGGTTTGGGGGAGATAGATATGCACCACTGCGAGGCAGGCTTTTTCTGAGACGGGTATGAATCAAAGCAACACATTCTGGCGCGTTGCCCTTTTGGCGCTCCCCCTCAGCGTATTCGCGCTGATCATCATCTGGCCGCTCCTAAGCTCGTTTTATTACGGCTTTACCAACTGGAACGGTTTCAGTGACAATTATGACTTCGTTGGCTTTGAGAATTTCGGAAAGCTGTTTTCCGATCGGCTCTTCATGTCTGCGGCAATAAACACGATTATCTGGATGGCCATTGCGGTGGTACTTCCAACAATTCTTGGTCTCTCGCTGGCGCTTCTGATCGACAGCCATGTGCCCGGCGGCCCGATCTTCAAAACCATCTTTTATCTGCCAATCTGTCTTTCTGCTGTTGTGGTTGGGCAGGTCTGGGTGTGGATCTACCAACCCGACTGGGGCTTGCTGAATTCCATAATTGAGTACGTCACCAACGACCGCTTCAACTACGCATGGCTGGCAAAACCGGACAGCGCGCTTTACTCCGTGATTGTTGCATGGTCCTGGCAGGCAACCGGTCTGTCCATGGTGATCTATCTTGCAGGCCTGACGGCTATTCCCGGTGATCTGCTGGAAGTGTGCGAGCTGGAAGGTGCCACCGCGTGGCAACGCATCCGCCACGTCATCCTGCCACTGCTGACACCGGCGACCGTGGTTGTTGTGGCACTGAGCGTGATCAACTCGCTGAAGGGCTTTGATATCCTGTACATCATGACCGGCGGCGGGCCGTTCAACAGCTCCGATACGCTGGCCATGCACATGTACAACGAGAGTTTCAAAAAGTACCTGATGGGTTATGGCAGCGCCATCTCTGTGGTGCTGTTCCTCGTCGCGTTGACCATCATTCGCCTCTATTTCAAACAGCTTAAAAAGGTGGACGAAATCTATGGCTGATACGGCTAGCCTGGGCAGTGCCAGCGGTGAATATGTTGCGCCGAAGCGGTTCAATCCGTGGCCTGTTGTCATCTTCATCTGCCTGTTTACGTTGGCAATCCTGTTTCTTGCGCCAACCTTTGGCGTGCTGCTGTCCTCCGTTAAAACCACGCGGGATATTGCGCTTGGTGACCTTTGGGCCATTCCAAGCAGCATGTACTGGGGCAACTATGTTGAGGTGCTGAGCAATCCGGCGGTGCATGGCTACATGCTCAACACGTTCCTCGTGGCCGCACCTGCCACGGCGTTTTCCATCGGGCTTGGCACGCTGGCGGGTTATGTGTTCTCCAAGCTGCCGTTCAAAGGCAGTGATCTGGTGTTTCTGCTGGTGGTGTCCGGCATGTTCTTCCCGCCGCAGGTCATCCTGATCCCGTTGTTCCGTCTGTTCAACCTGATGGGGCTGATTGATACGCTGTGGCCGATGATCATCGTGCACACTGCGCTGGGTATTCCGATCTGTACTCTGCTGATGCGCAATTTCTTCGCCACCGTGCCAAACCCACTGCGTGAGGCGGCGATTTTGGAAGGGGCCAATGAATGGCAGGTGCTGACCAGGATCGCGCTGCCCATCAGCCTGCCAGCCATTGCAGTGTTGGCGACGCTTCAATTCACCTGGATCTGGAACGATTTCCTCTGGCCGCTGATCTTCACCCAGTCAGACGAGAAACGCACCATCATGCTGGGGCTCGTGTTCATGAAGGGCCAATACTCCGTTGCCTGGGGCATTCAGGGCGCCATGTCGCTGATCGCCAGCCTGCCAACGCTGATCGTATTCCTGTTCTTCCAGCGCTACTTCATCAAAGGCATGACCATGGGTGCCGTGAAAGGATAATCGGGGACATTATGAGTAGTTTGTCACTGAAAAACATAAGGAAGTCATTCGGAGATCTGGAGATCATCCATGGGGTGGATCTTGAGGTCGAAAAGGGTGAGTTCATTGTCTTTGTCGGGCCATCCGGGTGCGGCAAGTCCACCATGCTGCGGATGATTTCAGGTCTCGAGGATGTGACCTCCGGCCAGATCAACATCGCTGATAAAGACGTCACCCGCGCCCATCCGTCTAAGCGTGAAATTGCGATGGTGTTCCAATCCTACGCGCTGTTCCCGCACATGACGGTGTCTGAGAACATCAGCTTTGGCTTGCGTCTTGGCAAAATGGCGAAGGATGAGGTGGCTCGCCGTGTGAGCACTGTGGCGGAGACTTTACAGATCAGTCATCTGCTGGAGCGCTATCCGCGTCAGCTTTCCGGTGGTCAGCGTCAGCGTGTGGCGATTGGCCGTGCGATCATCCGCAATCCGCAGGTGTTCCTGTTTGATGAGCCGCTGTCCAATCTGGATGCTGCCCTGCGCGTACAGATGCGTCTGGAGATCGCTCGTTTGCACAAGCGTTTGGGTGCGACGATCATCTACGTGACCCACGACCAGACCGAGGCGATGACCCTTGCGGACCGGATTGTGGTGTTCAACCATGGTGTGATTGAGCAGGTCGGGCGTCCGATTGATCTATATGAGCGTCCGGCGAATAAGTTCGTGGCCGGGTTCCTCGGAGCTCCTTCCATGAACTTCATCGGGGCGACTGCGCAACAAGGTGCAATTCAGCTGGATGGCTTCAACATCAATGATGCACAAAGGGCTGAAGCAAATGGAGCGATCATGCTTGGCATCCGTCCGGAGCACATGAGCATCACCAACACAGAGGCCTGTGATTTCTCTGCGAAGGTAGAACTGGTTGAGGAACTTGGGTCAGAGTCTCTCGCCTACCTGCAAACCAGCTTCTCCTCCGACCCACTCACCATGCGGGTGGATCATTCCATCACTGTGCGAGAAGGAGATATGTTGCCGGTTTCCGTCAATCGTGAATTCCTGCATGTGTTCGCAGAAGGTGGCGCGTCCCTGTAGGGGCGTCTAACCACCGCCGATAATGACACCGGCGGCAAACACCAGTGAGCCGCCGAGAACAACCTGAAACGTCGCCCGCAAGAGCGGCGTTTCCATGTATTTGCTCTGGATCCACGCAATCGCACAGAGCTCAACCGCCACAACGAAAAACGCGATGAACGTGGCCACCCAGAAATCACTGAGTAGATACGGGATGGTATGACCCAGCCCACCAAGAGCTGTCATCACGCCAGAGGCTACACCGCGCAAGGCAGGTGAACCTCGTCCGGAAATCTGCCCGTCATCCGAGACCGCCTCCGTAAAGCCCATGGAAATACCCGCGCCGATGGAGGCTGCAAGGCCAACAAGAAACGTGGTCCATGTGTTGCCTGTTGCAAAGGCTGTGGCGAAAACAGGGGCCAGAGTGGAGACGGAGCCATCCATTAACCCGGCAAGACCGGGCTGGATCAGGGTCAGGATCAGTTTGCGGTGTGCGGTTTCTTCCTCCTGCTCTCCCGTTGAGGCCAGATGGGTTTGTGACAAGTTGCGGGCTTTGTTCTGGTGATCCGCTTCCACCGCTGCCAGGTCGCCCAGCAAGCGGCGGGTATCTGCATCTGTGCTCTTCTTCTCTGCATTCTCGTAGAATGTGCGCGAGGCCGTCTCCATGTTCTCGGAGATATGGCGGATCTGATCGAGCGTCAGCTGGGTGGAGAGCCAGAGTGGGCTTCGGGCATAAAACCCGGAAACATGTTCGCGGCGGATCAGAGGAATGGTGTCGCCGAAGCGTTTTTGATGCAGTTCGATCAACGCAATCCGGTGCTGGTCTTCTTCATTGGCCATATCGGCAAAGACGGCGGCGGTTCCCGGATAGTCATCCTGCAGTCGTTTTGCAAAGCCCCGATAGATGCGGGCGTCATCTTCTTCTGACGAGATGGCAAGCGCCAGCACCTGCTGCTCGCTCAGGTCAGAAAATCGCATGCGTGACGCCAGATACAACATCCATGAACTTTCTATTTTGCAATTTCGCGCAGATCCTAAGCAGATTTCATTGCAAACAGGCGGTTTCAGTCTCTCAAATAAACCGCAAATTTGAACAGGCTGGCGTGGCAAACCGGGAGAATTGAGCACCCGCTCACTGATTGCGCTATCAGCAGATGTGATTGATGTTTTTGAGAAAACGTGATCGGTATTGTCGGTTTAAATGCTTAGACCGCTTGCATTTGAGCAGACCGGTTTAATCAGTCTTAACTTATTATACTAAAGTCTATTCCGTGCCTTAAAATAAACGGATAGGAGGAGCACAACTTTATTAGCCAATAACAAAACTTAGTTAGCAGGAGACGTGTCATGCCTGTAAATAAGTTGAATGCTGAACAGCACGATTGGGCCAAGGCAGTCTACCAGAACATGCATTGGAACTTCCCCGAGGAAGATGGGGACGAAACCAACCGTACAGCAAGAACCTCAAACGAGCAGGTCAATGGCGTTCATGGTAATCATGACCAACGCAATGGAACTGCCGACCCGGATTTGAGCGACTATGTCGTCGTCGACACCCCACCTCCAGAACGGCCCGCTGGCGCAAAGCCAATGCCGGTCCATGCTGTCTTTGAGGAAATTGGCCTGCCGGAATCCGAAACGCTTCGTGAGCGGTTAGACCGCTTGCGCACCTTCCAGCAGAAGAAAGAGGATTTCTTAAAAGACCCTCTCGCAACAGCTTATGCTGACCCTTCAGCCGCCAAATGGGAACATCATGTGAAAGATGTTCTTGGCATGCCTCAGGAAAAAGCTGATGAGATGGTCAAGCAGCAGTTCACCCGTGATCTGAAGAAGGAACTGAGGGAAGAGTCCCGGAGTGTCACCAAGGAAATTTTTGACAGCCAGGCAGATGATCCCCGCTTCAATGAATTCCTGCAGAATGCTGCCAACTCCAACCCTAAGCAGCTGACCCCGGCCCACCGCGAAATGCTGGTGTTTATGAGCCAGAATATGGTCAAGCTTGGGAATGCACTCGTCAAAGATGTCAATGAGCTGTACCGCCAGCATGCCTTCGGCAAAGCTATGAGCGACACCATCGACAATGCGAAGGAAAACGCGGTTTCTGACAGTGAACGACAAAAGCTGGAAGAAATTGAACAGGAAGTTGTTGAATACCGCATGGCTGTTGCCCGGCAGCTGGGTATGGCGCTGAACACCACAAACGACGTTCAGTCTGCCATCAGTTTTGGCCAGACCGTGGATTCTGCCGTTGATGAGTTGGCAGAGCAGAACGACCGCGCCCTGAATGCAGCCTCCGGCCTTGCGAAGATGGCCAAGAACATGGTCAACGACCATCTTGCCCAAACCAACAGCCCTCGTAAGACCATGAACTGGGTTGCCACCCAGCCATGGGCAAAGCTCGTTGATATCGACATCACCACCAAGGGTGAGTTCTTCAACATTGAAGCGCAGCTGCGTGACAGCGCTGCGGGAAATGAAGACACTGACGGTCTGGGTATCGACAGCAGCACTGATCTGGCACAGCGAAATCTGTCCAAAGAAAAGCTCATGGCCAATCCTGAGCTGATCTTCAACGGCTTGCGCTCACCAAAAATGATGGAGGCCCTGACCACCAAGGTTACGGGTGAAGCCAGCAATGATGATGTGCCATTTGTCGAAAAGCCAAGTGATCTGGCAATGAACTGGGGTGAAACCCTCGCCCGCGCACAGGCAAGTGGCCGGGATATCAGTGATCAGCTGCCTGATTACATGACTTTGAAGCAAATCCGCTATCACGACATCAAGAAGGGTTTCTTCTCCAACACGGACACCGTGAAGACGGCCTGGGTTGTGGAACAAAAACCAACCTCTGACACTGTTGCCGAGGTTAACCTAATCAACAATCTGCCACGAGCTATTGCAGGTGATCTGGGCGATCTGGCTCTCAATATGTCTGATCTGCGAGAAGATCAGTCACAAAAGAGCAGCGACATTCAGGACAAGAGAGGGCATCTGGACGAGTTCCTTACCTCCAAGGGTGACGGTCTGTTGCAAAGCTATGGGAATGCACATGATGCGATCAGCAGCTTGCAGGACCATGCCATGAAGGAAGTCATGGCCAAGATGAGCAACGGCACAATTATCCGCAAGATCCTGAAATGGGCGAAGGAACAACCTTGGTCAGCCATGTTCCAGGTTGAAATCACACCGATGGAAGGTGGCAAGAAGGATCAGTACAATGTCGTGATCAAGGAAGTTGAACACGGCACCACAGAAGCCAGCAGTGTTGTGCTGAATGAGCCAACAGATCAAGACAAGGAAAATGCCGGTAACATCGCTGACGAAGATGATCAGGCCTTTGGTGAAGATCTGCATGGTTTGAGTGGTGCCTTGAAGGCTCTGTTGAACCCATCCGTTTACAAGCAGCTGATCTCCAAAACCACCGGAGAAAAGAGCGACGGAATGCAAATCGTCGAAGAACCAACCAAGCTGGCACGGGATTGGGCAGATCTAATTCAGAAATCTGCTGGCCCCGGTGCAAGCTTGCCGGACTATCTGGAACTTCGTCAGGTGAAGTACCGCATCCGCTCCTTCCTGCCATGGAAGAGAAACAAGCTGGAAGCCTGTTGGGTTCTGGAATTTAAGCCTACGGCTTTCAAACAAGCCGCATAAATGAGCATCATGTGCTCATAGATGACGAATGACCTTCCTTATCTAATGGCTTGGGCTCTGCGGTTCACCGCAGGGCCCGTTTTCTTATCCGGTTTGCAAGGCAATCCAAAGCGGCAGGCTGATGCACGAGAGCAACGTGGATTGGGCGATCAGCGTGGCCGGTTGCCGGCAGTCCGCACCAAAGGCAGCGGCCAGTACATGGGCGGCTGATGCGGTGGGCAAAGCTGCGAACAGCACCAACACGGATGCCTGTTCTTTTGGAATGGCAAAGCTGTGCACCATAAACCAGGCGATGCAGGGCAAGGCCAACAGTTTTATGGAGTTCAACCCACCCGTATAGATATCCAGCTTCATCAGTCCCTGCCAATCAAGTGTCGCTCCAATCGCCAACAATGCCAGGGGGATGGCGGCCAGAGCCAGTTGATTGAGACCTTCCGAAAGGACTGAGGGAAGCGGATATCCGCTCAAACCCACCGCAACACCGCTAAGGGCTGCCAGAAAGAATGGATTGAGCACCACCTTTCCCGCAGCCTTGCGAAAGCCAAGACCTTTGCCCATGGAAAGAGCTGTCACCGCCATCAGGTTTGCCATTGGCACCGCAAAGCCAATGGCAATGGCCATAAGCGAGGCACTGTCCGCATCCAGCGCACTGATCGCCACAAACCCGATGGCCGTGTTAAACCGCCAGGCGGTTTGCCAGCCAGCGGCAAAGTCCAGAAAACGCGCTGGCCCAAACGGGCGCAGCATCCACCCCAACAGCAGCCCAACCCCTAAAATACCCCAGGTGCCCAATCCGATGATGGCTGCATCATCCAGATTGATGGGGCGAGCTGCTGCAGCAGAGAACATCAGAGCTGGAAACAGCAACTGAAAGTTCAGCGTATCAATGCCGCGCCATGTGGCCTGATCCAGACGTTTGCCAAACACGCCGCCCAAAGCCAGCAAGCCCAGACTTGGCAGCAATGCCATCGCGATCCCCATGTGTGCTCTCCCTGACGGTTTGGCTGGTCTTTCCTGCTGCTATGTCTTAGGCTAATGAGAGACTATAAGATAATAAGCTGAGCTTATAATGTGCGGTGATACCTGATGACCAAGCCTGATGGCCTCAATTCTTTTGCAATGCGCTTGCCAGAACTTGCCGTGCGCGCTCTGCCTTTGCTGCAGGTGGTTGGCTCCGTCACCAAAACCGCGCATCAACTGGGGGTGAGCCAGTCTGCCGTCAGCCAGTCCATCGCAGAGCTTGAAAAGCGGCTTGGCGTAAAGGTGCTTCGCCGCGGTGCACAGCCAGTGCAGCTGACGGATGAGGGCAAGTTGATCGCTCAATATGCCCTGAGCGTGCAGGCGGCGGAAGAAAATGCACTGGCTAGCATCAATGACCTGCGCCAGAACAAAGGCGGGCGCGTGCGCATCGGGTCTTCAGGCCCTTCCGCCTCCACACGGCTCCTGCCTCATGTCATGAAGCGCTTCTCACGCCACTACCCCGGGATCGCGCTGGAATTGCGTGAGGCGCAGGATCAGGAGATCATCGCAGCTTTGCGACGCGGTGAGGTGGATGTGGCCGTTGTACCGGGACTGGATGGTGATGAGGAGTTCGAGAGTCTGCCCATTGCCTGTGACCGACTTGTCGCGATCACTGCAGATTATATGGATCTGCCGCAGCACATGAACGCCGAAGATTTTCAAAAGCAGCCCTTCATTATGACAAAGGGGGGCAGTGAGCCGCTTGTGCGTAAATGGTTTGGCCGGTCAGATATTGAGCCGCGTGTGGATCACTCCATTCAGCAGATCACATCCATTCTGGCGGTCGTCCGCTCTGGCCTTGCCTGCTCTATTATTGCAGAACTGGCACTGCCCGAGGATCTGGAGGGTGTGAAAGTCTTGCCGCTTGATCCCCCTGCCCCGCGTAGCCTGTTCCTCACCCGCCTGCCAACAACACCCAGCAACAGCGCGGTGACCAGATTTTGGGAATTTGCCGAGCAGGAGATCTATCGGGAGGAGTAATTTTCCCCTGCCCCTGGGGCAGTGCCGCAACTCTCTTATCTTAGTTAATCAGAATATGCTCATAAGTTACGATTCCGGGGATGAATTTTCCAAAACTGTACCGGGTGGTCGGTTGAAAACGATAATTTTCGCCCGTCAGACGCGAAATTTTCACCAAAATTTTTCGTGATGACCGTAGGTAAACTACGTAATTTGAAATTAACTAATTGAAAAACAACAGAAAAGTTTGAAATAGGTCTATTGTAGATGTGTTCCCTATGCATGCCGAGGATGTAAACTAAATCATAATAAAAATCATGGTGGGAGGCTAACCATGGAAACAATGACGAATATCCTAGGCGAAATCAATTCTATCGTTTGGGGCCCTGTGATGCTTATAGCCATTCTCGGGGTAGGACTTTTTCTCCAGATCGGACTCAAACTAATGCCCATCTTTAAGTTGGGCACGGGCTTTAGCCTGCTCTGGAAAGGTCGCCAAGGCGAAGGTGGTGGTGAAATCAGCCCCTTCAATGCGTTGATGACGTCTCTTTCAGCTACAATTGGAACAGGTAACATTGCAGGCGTTGCGACGGCTGTGTTCCTGGGCGGACCTGGCGCTCTCTTCTGGATGTGGATGACTGCTCTTGTGGGCATGGCAACCAAGTATGCCGAAGCTGTCCTTGCGGTGAAATACCGTGAGCGTGACAACGCTGGCAACTTTGTTGGTGGCCCGATGTACTACATCAAAAACGGTCTTGGCCGTAAGTGGTACTGGCTTGCGCCAACCTTTGCTGCATTCGGCGCTGTTGCCGCGTTCGGCATCGGTAACGGCGTGCAGGCCAACAGTGTTGCGAACGTTCTGAATGAAAACTTCAGCATTCCGGCACAGGCAACCGCTGTTGTCCTGATGGCACTCACCGCTGCTGTTATTCTGGGAGGAGTAACGCGCATTGGTAACGTTGCCGGCAAGCTGGTTCCGTTCATGGCTATTGCGTACATCGCAGCTGGCCTTGTTGTTCTGATCATCAACATCGATTCCATTGGTGCTGCTGTGCAGACAGTGTTTGCTCAGGCATTCACCTCTACAGCTGCTGAAGGTGGTTTTGCTGGTGCTGCTGTTTGGGCTGCGATCCGCTTTGGTGTTGCTCGTGGCGTCTTCTCTAACGAAGCTGGTCTGGGTTCTGCGCCAATCGCTCACGCGGTTGCTGAAACCAAGAGCCCTGTTAATCAGGGCCTGATCGCAATGCTCGGCACGTTCATCGACACCATCATCGTTTGTACCATCACTGGTCTTGCGATTGTGGCATCCGGTGTGTGGACCTCTGGCTCCTCCGGTGCAGCGCTCACCTCTCTGGCATTTGAAACATCTCTGCCAGGTGTTGGTGGCTACCTGATTGCGATCTCGCTCTCAGTGTTTGCATTCACCACCATTTTGGGGTGGAGCTTTTACGGCGAGAAATGCGTTGGCTTCTTCTTTGGGCCTCGTGCGCTCAAGCCATACCGCATCCTCTGGGTGGTTGCGATCTACTTCGGTGCGACTGCAGAGCTGAGCTTCATCTGGCTGCTGGCTGACACGCTGAATGCGATGATGGCTATTCCAAACCTGATCGCGCTGGCACTTCTCAGCCCGATCGTCTTCAAGCTCACCAAGGAGTTCTTCTCCGAAGATGGTGAGACTGAGGACACGGAAAAAGCCCCGGCTGAATAAGAGAAAACACAGTTTTCAAAAGAATGGCCCGGTTTGTTCACCGGGCCATTTTTGTATGTGCCGCGATCTATGAGACTGCCAGAGAAGTTTCAGGCTCAAACTGCATGTTTGCAGACGTGCAGTTTGACAGAAGCGCAGCCACTGCCGCACAGTTGGATCATTCTTTTTTAAGTGAGTGTCATCTGCACTATGTCTGAGAATTTCCAGCTAACAGAACTTCCCTGCAAAATCGAATGCACTGCGCTTTGCGATGCAATCCTCTCAGATCTACCTGGGTGGTTCGGCCCGTATGATGTCTACAAGGATTACTTGGAGGATGTTAAAACGAGGCCCGTCTTCATAGCGCAGGCAGGTGGTGAAAAGCTTGGTCTTATGGCGCTGACGCAAACCAGTCACGCGTCCGTTGATATTCACCTGCTGGCGATCAGATCAGAGCATCATGGGAAGGGGATTGGGCGAGCATTTGTAGAGCTGGCCAAACGCTATGCAAGATACTGTGGCGCGACGTATCTGACCGTCAAAACACTCGGCCCCTCATGCGAAAATGCAGAGTATGCGGAAACGCGGAAGTTCTACGCGTCCGTTGGCTTTGACCCTCTGGAAGAGTTTATCGACTTCTGGGGCAAGGACGTCCCCATGCTTCTTCAGTGCCAGCACATTGGTTGATCCCTGCCACAGTCTGCGGCAGGGGGCGTCAGGTTTTGCTGAAAGCTACTTCCACCAGGCATCCGGTGAGGTGTAAGCGTCGTAGCTGTTGTTATTCCGTTCCCATTGGTACTGAGCGGAATCGTAGGCGGACATGGACTCCAGTTTTGCGTCAGGATTGGTTTTCTGCACGTCGAACAGGTCTTCATGGGCTTTGGTGAGCAAGTTGACGACCGGATCATTTGAAAAGAGGTCGCTCTCCTTACCACCGGATAGTCGTTTATAAGCGGCCTGAGCGCTGGCTTTGCTTTCTGCCCACTCGAAGGACTTTTGCTCTTCTGCGGAGGTTTCTTCCTCCAGATACTTCAAAAGAGACAGATAATTGTCGGCAGTTGGTCCATCCTCGGGAGCGTCTTTCTTCAGGATCTCGTCAAGCTGCTCTTGCATCACTTGCTTTGCGGCCTCTATCTCTTCATCAGAGAAATAGCCGTTTTCATTGCTGGCGATCAGGTGGAGGGTTTCGCGGTCAAACTCCAGATCATCAAAGATGTCATTACGAAACGCTTCGATGTCATCCTTGTACTTGCTGGAGGTCGTATCAAGGTCGCCATAAAGATCGGTCAGCTTAGCACGTGCATCAACGGCAGTATCCGGGGTCGGCTTTAAGTCAGGCGTCTTTGTCTTGTCTTTCGACTCATCATCCGGTGACAAAACACTCTGGTTGACACGAGTGCTGATCGACGACGACGCATTGCCTATATACTTTGCAACACTGTAGTTGGAGAAGCTGTAGGTTCCGCCGCTACTGCTGAAAAAGCTCACAATTATTGTCCTTATAAAATCAATAGTGCGATGCTAGTGGCCCAAACCTGCGTGGCGCTGTTCTTTCTGGAAATAAAAGTCGCAAAACTGCAATTTTTGACGCTAGGGAATCTGCGTGGAAAATCTAGCTTATTTTGTAGGGTGTTGGCGGCTAATCAGCGATCTCGAAGACTTCGCCTGAGTTCAGGTCCTTGATCATATCAATCGCCTCACCGCTCCAGTGATAGCTGAAATGCCGGGCCTGAAGTGGAGCTTCCACCACATCGGGATAAAACGCAGCAATACACAACCCGCTCTCGTCCCGCACACTTGGGTAGAGAATGCCATCGCCGCCCTCTTCCAGCAGCTTGCGTGCATAAACCTGAGAAGCGCTGTAATCATCCGGGTGGAGGAGAACTTCAAAACGAGGATCTGTTACGTCAGCAAGTTTTGCCTCAACACTGCCGATCAACTCGCGCATCTGCGCAATCCAGCCGGGTGCCTCTTGCGTGGCGGCATAAAAATTTCCGGTGTGATGCACAGTCTCGAACAGCGCGGTTTCAAAAGACTTGGCAGCATAAAAAGCACCGAAGTACCCATCATGGAAACGGCCAGCCCGGTCAGGAGAAGCATGGGTGAACGGCGCCATCAGATAGGAAGAGCCCATTCCATTGACCCGCCGCTCAACGGGTACAAGATCCAGATTGCCAATGGTTTCTGCAAGGCGCGGATTGGTGCGGCTCTCTGCAGCGGCCAAAAGTTCCCAATCTGCGGGATCGGCAATGTCTTCAAACAAATCTATGGGTGGGTAAGCCGAGTTGACCAACCGATAATACTTGGGCCAGCTGACATGTGTTTCAGGAGCTTTCAGGTCCGTCTCCACCAAAGTTAATGTGGTCACCAGTTGCCTCGCTGCGCATCAAGATATCTGCGCACGCGCATTAAGTCCGTGAGTTGCCCGCCCATCATAATTTCAAGGGCAGATCTGCCGCCGAAGTCTGTATTAGCGCGTTTCACCCAACCATACCCGCGGTTGGTATCGCTGAACAGCAAGCGAAGTGCCTTGTGAATGCCAAGCAGATTGGACAGGCGCGCCGCAAGGTCCACGCTGACACGGCCATAGTGTCTGGTCTTCCAGCGTTGATAGGTGCGCTTGGCAATGTCTCCCAGCAGCAAAGTGGCCTGCTCATCCGTCAACTGCCAGCGCTCAAACAAGTTGATCACCGCCCGCTGCATGGCATGCACTTCTTCCTCGGTAAACTTTGGTCCACCGGGAGCCAGAGGTTGTTCAATCTTACGAAGGCTAGGCATCTTCCCTCTCATCAAACCAGCTGAATAGCACAATGACATATGGCACTATATTATGATTTTGGCGTCAAATGTCAAGAATTTGAACCCGGGCATACGCGAAATCAGAGATATAAAAAACCTAAAGTAGCAGTTTAATGGAGTACATCCTAAAATACGCAATAACTAATATAGGCGTGGATGACCAAGCGTCCGCCTTGATGTGTGAGAGGAGCATCTGTAACTATCGTTAAAAATACGAATATAAAATAGTTGGGGTGGGGCCGTGACTTATAAATCTCGCAGTTTGAGCAGTGTTTCCATATTTGCGCTTGTTTCAAACATCGTCATCGCAGCACCGCTTATGGCGCAGACGGTTCATATCACTGCACCTCAGACCGCGCCCAACGATGCTGCGCTGGACATGCAAGTGATCACTGGCCCAATCGCAGAATACTCCGGGCAATTGCAGGTGAGTGTGACCGGCGGCGAGGCTATCGGGAATGATGCGAGTGCAGAAATAACCATCCGTGGCATTAAAGGCGATATTGCCCAGAACAATTCTGGTGAGATTGCTGTTGAAGTCAGCGGCGGTCTTGCGGATAGCAGTGCAAACCCGAACAGCGGTGCGAATGCAGCGATCACCATTGATGGTGTTGAAGGTACGCTGGAAATAGACAATATCGGGACAATCTCGGTCAAAGGCACCAGTCAAAGTGCAACCACATCGGGCACTGGCAAAGCCAGTGTAAAAGTGAATGTGAAGGCCATTGATGGCCGATTGATGGGCGACAACCTGGGAACGCTTTCCAGTTATGCGCAGGCAGGTTCGGCCACAGCCAACGGAAGCGGTAAGGCAGATGCGAGCGTTGAGGGCTTTGGCACCTATCTGGATGTTGAGGGAGACAACATCGGCACCATCAAGGTTGAGGGCCATGCTGGAATAGCTGTATCCGCCTCAGGAGCCGCGGATGCTGATGCTGATATCACTGGCATCGACAACGATCTTGAAGGGGCCAACAAAGGTTTGATCAGCATTCTCGCTAAAGGAGGTCAGGCTACCTCTGAAGGTGCAGGAGATGTTGATGCATATGCTCTTGCTATCGGCGTAAAAGGGGATGCGGAAGCGAATAGCGGGACTATCCTTGTTGATGCTGATAACAGAAATGCCACAGCGATCTCAGCAGGTGGAACAGCCAAAGCTGCTGCTGACGCCTATGGCATCCATGGAGATCTTCGAGGGAGTAACACGGGTCAGATTGATGTGACCTCACGTGCTGGTCGGTCAGAGACGACCGGTAGTGCTACTTCAAATTCCCAATCACTTGCGGTTGGCGTGAAGGGTCATGTTGAAGGCAACAGTGGCTTCATTCTTGTCGATGCTGATAACAGATACACCAAAGCGACCGCAGCGGATGGCGAAGCCATAACCGCTGCTGATGCCTATGGCATCCAGGGAGATCTTCAGGTTGGTAACACGGGCCGGATAAGCGTGATTTCGAGTGCTGGTCAGTCAGAAACGACCGGCAGTGCTGCTGCGAACTCCAAAACGCTGGCGGTGGGTGTGAGTGGAAATATCAAAGCGAACAGCGGTCTCATTCTCGTGAATGCTGCCGGGGGGGATGCTAAGGCGACCTCTGAAAACGGAAATGCGGATGCATCTGCTCAAGCCTCTGGTACAAAATTCAACCTGAATGATGATAATTCGGGTGAGATTAATATTCGTGCTCGTGCCGGAACCGCTTCTGGCCTCATAGCCAACGCCAATGCGTTTGCTTTTGGTCTCGAAAACAGGCTCGAAGGCGACAACTCTGGTGTAATTCGCGTTGAAGCTTTTGCCGGAACCGCGATTAGCGATGGGACCACGGGGGATGGTGCTGATGCAATTGCCATTGCTGTTGGTGTCAACGATTACATAAACGGCAGCAACAGCGGCGATGTTATTGCATTTGGTCAGGGCGGGACAGCGACAGCCAATGGCGCTACTTCCGCCGAAGCGGGTGCAAATGTTTATGCCAACAACAATGGGCTGACTAAAGATAACTCTGGTTTGATTCGAGCTGAAGGTAATGGTGGAATCGCCGAGGCTGTCGGAACCGGCCATGCTTCAGTAACGACGCGTGTTATGGGGATTTTTGGGGCACTTGGTGGGACCAACAAAGGTCGCATCTTTGCGTTGGCGGAGGGCGGCTCTGCGACAACTACCAGCATCGGGAATGCGAGTGCGTCTGCTGAAGCGATTGGTGTCTACAACGGCATTCGTAACACGGACCCGAATGTGACTACCGATAATTTGGGTGTCGTTGTTGCGAGGGCAACCGGCGGAACTGCAAGTTCAGTGGGTGGTAACGCTTATGGCTATGCCGACGTGTCAGGTCTTGATGGCTCACTTGGCGGTGAGAACAAAGGCTGGATCGAAGCACGAGCCGAAGGCAAAACTGCCACCACGGGAGGCGACAAAACCGCAAATGCCGAAGGTCTCGCGATCGGGATCAAGGGGGATGCGGAAGCCAACAGTGGGACGATTTTCGTACGGGCCTTTGGTGGAACAGCACAAAGCCTGAATGCGGCGAAAGCCAACGGCGCGGCACGTGCCTTCGGTATCGGATATATAGAAGGCACAACGCGCTCCGGTGTTAAAGGTGAGTTCACCAATACAAACCTGATTGAAGTTTCTGCCACGGCTGGTACGGCCAACGGAACGCAGGATAAAGCCCTCGCCTATGGTGTTGTGCTCAACGGCACAACGGCCCTCAACAACAGCGGTTTGATTGTAGCAACCGCAACTGGCGGAGCGGGGTCCGAGGCCCATCAGGTGCATGCCGGATCAAATGCGTTGACCGTAAACTCCTATGGCATCCTCTTCCGGGATGATTTGGATGAGAACTTCAGCGGGACCATCCAGGCGGATGATCCCAACAATGTGACGTTCAACAATGCCACGCTGCATGTGCACTTTTCCAACTCGACGAAGATAGATGTGGCCTATGAGATCCCGGATCTCGTTGCTGGTCAGGATGTTCAGCAGTTTACTCAACTGGATGCAAGCGGTGTTGTTGGCCATGGCTGGAGTGCTGAGGCTGTTGAAAGCAGTTGGGGTACCACCAATCAAGAGGTGATCTTCAGATATGCGCCGAAAGTCTCCAGTCCGCAGCTGGTCGCGCAGCAGCAGCGTGGGGTGATTGATGCCACGCAGCGCATTGGTGAAGGGTTGCTGACAGACCTGATGCTAAAGGGAGACAGCGCCAGCGGAGAAGGTTTGCTGCTGGCCTATGACGGTAAGCCGGCATCAGATGCAGAAAAAGCTGTTGCTGATATGGTAAGCCAGCCACACCTTGCTGAGCAGTATGGTGTGTTTTATGCAGCCCCTCTTCATCTTTATCAGCAAAATCTGGATGGTGATCTGGGCTACTCCGCCAGCACCACAGGTGTGGTGACAGGTTACAACCGTGTCGTTTCGCCGGATTTGATTGTTGGAGCGAACGTTTTTTACGGTCACAGTGCACTGGATTTCAACGGTATCTATGATCAGGCCAAAGAAACGGTCGATACCTATGGCTTTGGTGTACAGGGCGCATATCGCAAAGATGCGGTGCTGCTTAGCGGGCAAAGCACGTTCTATCATACCAGCAACACCTATAAGGATGGTTCAGCACAGGCGAGTGAAACCTATGACAGCCAGAACCTGCTGACCCGTGTCGCGGCCAAGTACATCTGGGAGTATGGCAACAACATCTTCACGCCGGAAGTTGGACTGAGCCATCTTTGGCACTCTCGCGGCGCATTCGGCGTCGACAATCAGGGTGTGCCGGATATGAGCTATGACGCTATCAACAATCACCAGTTCTCAGTTGATGCCTCCCTCGGTTGGGCAGGCACATATCAGGTGCAGGAGGGTGAGCTGAAAGCCAATCTGCGGGCTGGCCTGCGTCAGATTTTGGGTGATGGCGGACTTAGGGATGTATTGCGTTCAGGTGCAAACGGTAAGGCGTCTGTGACCAGCGATAGTGACCAGACACTGGCGCGTGCCTCTGCCTCACTGGAATACTCCAAAGGCAACTTTGGGGCTTCTGTTGGTGTGCTGGGAGAGTACGGCGAAAACACCCGAAATACAGCCTTCTTCGGGCGCGTATCCTATAAATTCTGATTAAACGGGAGTGCATACTGGAGCGGCTTGAGTGCTCCAGTATGCTTGCTGGCCAAGGGAAGCGTAGGGTGTGGAGTGTACACTCGGCCAACTCACTCAGTGTTCCGTTGTCTTTGAAAAGCGATAGGGTCAAAGGCTGATCAAGTGCTTGTTGGTTTCAAAAGCCGCGTTGATGCCTGAGATTTGACATATCTGGCGCCTTTGCGGCCTGCGCTCAGGTAAAAGGGTAAGCTTGCTGCGATGAGGTATTTGCTGATACGGGCTAGCCACTTACCTGCCTTTTCCGGCGAGCCGACGCCAAAGACTGGCTTGGGTGCGTATTCCAGCACGTTTTGCTCTATGTGGTGCGCGGCATCTATTCCATACATGTCACGGACTGCTTTCAGCGCGACTTCATAGGAGCCGATGGCAGGGCCCGCGCTGTAAAACTTGCCATCAATCGCCACCTCTGTTCCGCTGGATTTTGCGCCGAGTTTGTCCAGCAGCGGGGTGTGATGGAAGTTGGAGGTGGCTGTTTTGCCATCCAGAATACCAGCTGCTGCATACACCAATGTTCCTGCACAGACGGAAATCATGCCTTTTGCAGCAGGTTCCTGTCGCCGGATGAAATCCAGCAGTTCCTTGTCTTTCAGCAACATTGGCTGTGTTGCACCCATGATGACGAAGTCAACCTGCGGGCACGTGGCAAAGGTGGTTGTTGGCACGACCTTGGGGCCAAGCAAGCATTGCACTGGAGTTTTGTCGTGAGAGACCACATGAAGCTTAGAGTTGGGGAACGCACTCAAAACTTCCACTGCCCCCAGGAAGTCTGGCAAATAGCATCCTGAGGGCAGTGCCATAGCGATGGTTGGGGCATCGCCAGCTGTCAGCTCCACTGGCTTTTTTGGAGTGTGAGCGGTGAACTGAGGATGCGGGTCGTATTCCAGTGTCAGCTCTGCAAACTTGGCAAACCTGGTGCCGCGTAGCTTTTCCAGCACCATGAAGGCAGCTTCGATCATGCCTGTGGAATGACCTGCGGTGTAAAATTTGCCATCCACCACCGGCCTGCGCTCAAACACTGGTTTGACGCCGTAGTCTGCCAGTAATTTTGCTCCCTGATCATCTGCAGTTGCGGCTTTGCCTTCCAACACATCGGCCTTGGCAAGCGCAAGAACGCCGCCGCTTGAAGCGACCACGTAGGCAACCCGTGAGCACTGATCAGTCAGAAATGCATGGAAGGCGGGATCATCCTGTGCCGCTGTCGGAATGTCTGGAATGACCAGCACATCGAGTGGTGTGCGGTCTTGAAAGATGCGATCCGGCACAAGGGTCAGACCATGCTGACCAGTTACTGGTTTTGTGGTCGCGCCAATAATGCTGGAGCGATTGAGTGGATTGATACCCAGAACGGCCTGCATTTCACCAAGTTCGGATTCATTGAATCCGGGCAAAGCAACATAACCGATACGATAGCGTTTCATGGGGACACTCCATTTCCTTCAGTGGGGCGAGCCCAACCAAAGATTTTCGTCATTCAATTTTGACAAGTTATATAAAAAATGTAAAAAGAGTCAAATGACATCGATGATCAACTACAAGCCCGTGGTCGAGCTGCTCAGCCACTACGGCCTTCACAAGACAACCATGAGTGATTTGGCAGAGGCTGTCGGGGTCACACGGCAGACGCTGTACAATCGCTTCAAGACGAAAGATCATGTGCGTGACTGGGCACTGTTGGAGTTTATGTCCGAGGTGAATGACACGGCCATCGCCGTGTTGGACAACGCACCACCCGATGCTGCGCTGGATGCTATTCTGGAGGCGTTCGAGCGGTGGGGCGGGGATCATGTATCGATGGTCTGCCAGTCGCCTCATGGGGCTGACATATTGGAGGGCGGGTTACAGCTGGTCGCATCCAGAGCAGAAACACCCATCGACCGTTTTGAAAACTGCTTAGAAAAATTCATCGAAAACAGACAGCTCTCGCCTTTTCCTGCCGAGACGACCATGGTCCTCGTGCTGGCTGCCAAAGGGGTCTTTGTTACCTCAGCAGATGCGAAGGACTATTCGGAAAAGATGGAGGCGGTGGTCAAAGCTCTGCTGCGTGTCAGGCAGGCTGCGTAAGAGCGGCTTATTTTACTTTGCAACGCACGCAAAACGTAAAGAACGCAAACGAACGCGCAAAGGAACGCAATCTGAGCTAGTGGGACTTATGCCCGTCATGGAGCGGACAATAAAAAACCGGCACAGAGCATAACTCCGCACCGGTTCTCATGTTCGAGGTACGCTGGAGGGTTAGCCCAAACGTGCCAGAATTGCTTTTGCTGCAGCTTCAGAGGAAGCCGGGTTCTGGCCGGAGATCAGATTGCCATCTTCCAGAATGAAAGAGCCCCAATCAGCACCCTTCTCATAGATTGCACCTTTTTCCTGCAAGGCATCTTCCACCAGCAACGGCACAACGTCGGTCAGCTGCACAGCGTCTTCTTCTGTGTTGGAGAAGCCGGTGACCTTCTTGCCGTTGACCAGCGCAGAGCCATCTGCAGCCTTAGCGTTGACCAATGCGGCAGAGGCATGACAGACAACACCGACTGGTTTGCCAGCGGAATACAGCTGCTCGATCAGAGAGATAGAGGCTGTGTTGTCTACCAGATCCCACAGCGGACCATGGCCACCCGGGTAAAACACAGCGTCAAATGCATCAGCAGAAACGCTGTCTAGTTTCACGGTGTTGGCCAAAGCATCATTTGCGGCTGCATCGGCCTTAAAGCGGTCTGTTGCGGCAGTCTGGAAATCCGGCAGGTCGCTCTTCGGGTCCAGCGGAGGCTGGCCGCCAGCAGGAGAGGCCAGAGTGATTGTCGCGCCAGCGTCTTTGAAGACGTAGTAAGGGGCAGCGAACTCTTCCAGCCAGAAGCCGGTCTTTTCGCCTGTGTTGCCCAGCTTGTCGTGGGATGTGAGGACCATAAGCACGTTCATTGTGATCTACCTTTCAGCAGGCATAGGGGGCGTAGCCACCAGTGCCGGGGCACTGGTGTTCGTGTTGTTTTTGTTGTTCTCGTTTAGAGATTAGTCGCCGATTTTTACGACGAGTTTGCCGAAGTTCTTGCCTTCGAGGAGGCCCATGAAAGCTTCCGGCGCATTTTCCAAACCGTCTACCATTTGCTCGCGGTATTTTACTTTACCCTCTGCAATCCACTGCTGCATATCCGCTGCGAATTTAGGGTAAAGATTTGGGAAACTGTCAAAGATGATGAAGCCCTGCATGCGGATCTTCTTCACCAGCAATGTACCCATCAGCATGCCCATGCGGTCCGGACCATCCGGTAGGCTTGTTGCGTTGTATTGAGAGATCAATCCACACAGCGGAATACGGGCATTTGCGTTGAGAAGCGGCAAAACCGCATCAAACACAGCACCGCCAACGTTCTCAAAATAAACGTCAATTCCGTCCGGACAAGCGGCTTTCAGATCCTGCGCGAAGGTTGGAGAGTTGCGGTCAAGGCAAACGTCAAAACCTAGGTTATCAACGGCGTGCTTGCACTTTTCCGCACCGCCTGCGATGCCAACAACGCGGCAGCCTTTGATCTTGCCGATCTGGCCAACGGTTGCGCCAACTGGGCCGGAAGCTGCTGCAACAGCAATGGTTTCACCCGGTTTCGGCTCGCCAATTTCCAACAGGCCAGCGTAGGCGGTGAAGCCCGGCATACCCATAATGCCCAGTGCCCAGGATGGCATTGCTGGCTCTTTGCCAAGGTTGAAAACCATCTCGCCGTTGGAAATTGAGTAGTCTTGCCAACCACCCAGGCTCACCACCCAGTCGCCTTCGCTGAAGTTCTTCAGGTTGGATTTCACCACCACAGAAACAGTTCCGCCGACCATAGCATCGCCAATTTCAACCGGATCTGCATAGGATTTGGCATCGCTCATACGACCGCGCATATACGGGTCCAGAGACAGATAAACCGTACGCAGCAGCATCTCGCCTTCACCCGGTGTCGGGATAGCGGCTTCTTCAAGACGGAAGTTTTTGGATGTTGGAGCCCCGACAGGGCGTTCCGCCAGCACAATCTGGCGGTTCACTTCGGTATTCTGCGGCATTTCAGGTTCCTCAATTAATGTCAGTAATGCTTTGTTATTATTAGATTTTATGAATTCAGCTTGGTGTAAACGCGCAGGTCCACATTGCCACAAATCGCGTTGGAGTACGGGCAAAGCGTGTGTGCTGTCTGGATCACGTCATCGGCTTGCTCACGGGTCAAACCAGAGAATTCCAGGTGCAGGTCAATATCCAGCACATATCCACCCTCTGCTTTTTCGATAACGTTGCCTTCGGCACGCACCTCAATGGAGTTCAACGGGTATTCCTTGTGTCCGGAAACCATTTTTAGCGAATGCTCAAAGCAAGAGGCATAACCTACTGCGAAGAGTTCTTCCGGTGTAATGCCAGGGCCTTCAACTCCTGGAGGGGTCACTCGAATTTTAGCAGCTTCGTCGCTCAACGTCGGTTTGGCGGAGCGTCCGTTTTCTGCTGTAGTGTCAGTGTCATAGAAGACTTTCATATCTTCACCTTAGATTTTGGACTGGCGTCTGATGGACTAGGGTTCATACGGGTTGATGGCGTTATGCAGCAGGCAGCATTATTTCTGTGACCTCCAGTGCTTTCTGGAGTGGTTTCTTATCTCGTGTAACTTTTCCGATGAGGCTGGCGCCGAGCCACATCTGGTAGAGCACCTGAGCGGCCATTCTGGCTTCTAACTTGGGTGCCATAGAACCGTCTTTGATGCCGGCTTCTATGATGTCGCCTAAACGTTTCTCTACTCTGGTGGTCATCTGGGCCAACAGCTCTCTCATATCTTCAGAAATGTCTGCTATTTCCGCGCTTAGCTTTACGATCAGACAGTGCTTTGATGCATCCTCGGAGTGCTGATAGTTCTCCCAAAGGTGCCAGTACTGGAACAGCTTTTCACGCATGCTTAGAGCCTCTGTCGCAAGCAGGGCATCCAAGCTTCTCATATATTCATCTAGGTATTGTTGGACGAGTACGCAACCAAAGTGCTCTTTGGACTCGAAGTAATGATAGAATGAGCCTTTCGGAACGCCGGCGGTTTTTAACAGTACGCTCAGGCCCATGCTGGAAAAACCCTGCTCTGCTATCAACTTACGTCCGGTTTCCAAGATGTGTAGTCTTGTGGCTTCGCTTTTCTTCATCTTCATATGGTGTGTTTTAATTAAAAATAGACCGGTCGTCTAGCCCACTTCGGAATATCCCTTATGACGTCTATTCACAAGGACTTCAATGCGGGTAATTCCCTGAGTGGACCAGCGGGGATTGTTGATGATTGGGGTGAAGGCCGGGGCTGAGTTATGCCCGCAGCCCCTCTTCCATGATCGACCATGAATTGTCGAAGCGCTGTTCGAAGTCTGTCGACTCTTCAAGACGGGAAATGATCAAAGTCCCTTCGACGAGAGCGATTATAGCTTCCACCACGTCGTGCTCGTCTTTCTCTTTGATGTTACCCTGCTCTATGCCTTCCTTAACCAGATCGGAAAGCCGGGCTTTGATCTGCCCGAAGAAACGGCGCAGAACCACCTTGGCCACGTTGTGGCGATAGAACTCAAACCAGATCGCGGTGATCACCCTGTGGGTCCGCAGGAAAATCAGCGCTGTTTTGCAGATGAAGTAAATCTGCTGCAGCTGTGTTTCCTCGTTCTTGTCATGGTCATCCAGCTGAATGCGCAGGGCATCTTCATAGGTGGTGATGTATTCAGCAAGTACCTGATCTTTCGTAGGAAAGACCTGCGTTACATCCTTTACCTTCAGGCCAGCGTTTGCGGCGATATCAGCGTAAGTGGTCTCAAAGTAACCGAACTTCTCAAAGCAGGTTATAGCGGCTTCGAGAATGGAAGATTTGGAAGCAGGTACAAGGAAGTCCTCTGAATACTCGGAGTGGGACCTGTTCGTATCACTCATAATTCGCCTCTTTCCCAAATCGTCGCCTGCTACATACTCAACTCTGCAAGCAGTCTGATTAGAAACACATGATGGGACAACATTTTGCCAAGATGATGGTAAATCGCCATCTATGATTTCTGATAAATATAGATCGCTTGCTGAATTCCGCCGTTCTAATAGGGGCTTACAGGGTTCTCAAGTCGGTCTTTTACATATTACGCAACGCGCTCGAACACGCTTGTCTGGAAATTCTGCTGGTTTTTCTTTGGCGTAATGTGAGTATGCGTTTGGGCATCCGTCAGCGCAAAGACACCCGGCGCAAGCGCCTGGAGTTTCGCGGCAAGTGTGCGCGAAGAGTACCGCTGCACAGGAAGGCCGGAACATTTCTCAGGACCATCCTCAGCAAAGCTGGAGATGATTGCAGTGCCGCCAACGGGAACAGCCTTAACCAGCGCGTTTATATAGGCTTTCTGGTCTTCAATCTCCGTGAGGAAATGAAAGACAGCGCGGTCATGCCAGACCTGATAGGTCTTGTCTGGTGTCCAGGTGGTGATGTCTGCGTTGATCCACTCTACATCATCCGCAACGCCGCCAAGACGCTCTTTGCCAGCGTCCAGCACGACAGATGAGATATCGAGAACGGCAAGCGGTCCATAACCTGCAGCGTGCAGTATGCTTATCAGTTTGGAAGCGCCACCGCCCACATCAATGAAGGTTTCGCCCAGTTTGAGATGCTGGGTGACGAGTTGATAAGACAGTGTTGGCTGGGTCTCATACCAGGTCAGATACTCTTCTTCGCGAGCATCATAAACCGCATTCCAGTGCGCGACTTTCTCGTTCATCTCAGGCCTCGTTTCTGCAACACGGCTTATATGGGAGTAGCCGGCTAAGAAAGCAATATATAATTTAGCTAATTCTAAAATACAATCAATGGATTGTGCGAATGACCCAGCGTCTGGCTCTGGTCTGCTAGGAGTTTAAGCGATTTTGCAGTGTTCGTGCAGTTACGTTTTTACGATGCGGACAAGCCCATGTTGCCTGTTAAAGGCCTGTTTTGGTCTTTGGCTGATCCTAGTCTTTAACAATTGCGCAAAGAACCAAGGATCAGCCAATGCCTGAGAGGAAGAAGCTCGGTAATAATCTGGACAAGGTTGAAGTACGGCCCGTGGAGTTTGAGTGTCACGGTGAAGTCTTGCATGGGGATCTCTACCTTCCAAAAAAAAGACCTCCCAACGGCAAGCTTCCCGGGGTTGTGGTCGCCGGAGCCTGGACTTCAGTGAAAGAGCAGATGGCTGGTCTTTACGCCTCTGAGCTTGCCATGCGTGGCTTTGTAGCGCTGGCATTCGATTTTCGTGGCTGGGGTCTTTCTGCGCATGATGGCAAAACGAAGTATCTGGAAGACCCTGCCCGCAAGACGGATGATATCCGCGCGGCTATTGATTTTATGGGACGATGCCCGGATGTGAATCCGGACAGGATCTGCGGATTGGGAATTTGCGCTTCAGCAGGGTACATGAGCGCTGCAACAGGTGGAAACCGGCACGTCCACTCACTGGCACTTGTCGCTCCCTGGCTTCATAATTCGGAAATTATCTCAGAGGTTTACGGCGGTGTGGAAGGTGTCAGTAACTTGATGAAGGTGGGCCGCGATGCGCTGACCCATGAAGAGCCGCGGTATATCGTGGCCGCGAGTAAAGTTGATGACACCGCACTGATGTTTGACGTCGAGTACTACACCGAGGAAGACCGCGGTCTGATCCCGGAGTTTGACAACAAGTTCAATCTGGCCTCGTGGGAAGCATGGCTGACGTTTGACGGAGTGCACACGGCGGACAAGCAAAATCAACCAACCCTGATTGTGCACAGTGAGGCTGCCGCGATCCCCAAAGGCGCAAAGGAGTTTGCGCGACGTATGGGTGACCGGGCGACCACGTTGTGGTTTGAGGATGTCAGCCAGTTTGACTTTTATGACAAGACCCAACCCATTGACCGGGCTTTGGAAGCTGTCGCTGAGCACTTCCTTTCCACGCTTTGAACAGGATCTTTGATGAGCGACCCGTCTGACCTTGAAACAGCAAAAGACACCGCCGCCATAACCACGGTGCTGGAAGGCGTTGTGAACTGTTTTGATCGGGGGGATTATGAGAGCCTTGGCCTGCTTTATAGCGACCACGTGGAGATGGATTACAGCTCGCTGCTTGGTGGCACAGCGCATAAGAAGACACGGGAACAACAGTTGATGGACTGGGCAGAGCTGCTGCCGGGGTTTGATCTGATGCGCCATTCTCTCAATGATTTCAATATCCGCATCGAGGAAGGTATTGCCAACGCCTCGTGCTCGGTTGCGGGGCAGCTGTATGTTGGTGACAAGGTTTGGGAGGTCGAGGGCCTCTATCAGTTCCGCCTGCATAAGCGCAGCAATCACTGGCGTATCTTCAAGCATAGTTTTGTGCTGAAGAGTGAGAATGGCAATGGTGATATACTGGAGACAGCCAAGAGCAGAGCCAAGGCCCATCCACCTGCTTTCCTGAAACGACGCAAGGCGCAAGCTGCTGTCGTTAAGTTCCTCAAGGCTTTGGAAAATAAGGATATGGAGGCGCTTGCCGATGTCTGGTCGGAAAAGGCAGTGCAAGATATGCCCTACTCGCCTGATGGCTTTCCGGATGTGGTGGAAGGCAAGGCGAACCTGATCAAGCACTACAGCGCGTGGCCGGAAAATGCCGGAGAAGCGGATTTCACCTCCAACCTGAAATTCTACCCGATGATATCGCCTGAATGGGTCTTTGCGGAGTTTACGGGTGAGGTCGAGATACTGACCACAGGACGGGAATACAACCAGATCTATGGCGGTTTGTTCCACGTGCCTCATGGTAAAATTCAGTATTATCGCGAGTACTTTAACCCAGAACCCTTCCGTTTTGCCTACAACTTGGATGAGGGAAAAGACCCTGATCACTTTCTCATTGGCGAGCCTTGATGATCATATAAAAATGAATTACTTATTTAATTGCAGATGAATGTTGGTGTGAACTGATCAGAGGTGCCAGATGGCCAGACGTGCGTTGATTACCGGTGGTAACAGGGGCATTGGGTATGCCATCGCAAAAGGACTGAAAAAAGAAGGTCTTGACGTCATTATCGGCTCGCGCAATGCGGAAGCAGGCGCAGAAGCTGCCAAGCAGCTTGACTGCGGGCATGTGCATCTGGATGTTGCGGACTTGCGCTCCATCGATCAGGCCTTTGATGACATTGGGATTATTGATGTTCTGGTGAACAATGCAGGTGTTCTCTATGAAGAACCGATGCTGGAAAACCCTGCACAGTTTGAACAAAGCATGCAAGTGATGGTGCATGGTCCGTATCACCTGATCCGACGTGCAGCTCCTGCTATGATCGACAGGCAATACGGGCGCATTGTGAACATGAGCTCCAACTGGGGGTCTTTCACTGAAGGGCTGGCTGGCCCCGGCGCTTATGGCGTGGCGAAAGCAGCGCTCAATGCCCTAACCCTTGCGCTTTCCCGCGAACTGCCGTCTTGCGTGAAGATCAACTCCATGTGCCCAGGATGGGTCGCTACCCGAATGGGCGGTGAAACTGCACCACGAACACCAGAGCAAGGTGCCGAAACCGGAATATGGCTCGCCACTCTGCCAGAAGCCGGGCCAAACGGCGGTTTCTTCAGCGACCATCACCCGATGGGGTGGTAGAAAACTGCATTTGCTACAGCGTATCTCCGAAAAGTGGAAGCCGGTTTTCGGATAAAGATACGCAAAAACAAAGACTAAAGCAGTTCAGGTGTTTCAACTTAAATGCGAACTGCTTTAAAGAGCTACCCTACTCCGCAGGCATAAGCTTCTTTGCCTCTGTCTCTCCTTGCTTGGACATAAGCTTTTCAAAGTATTGGATTGTTTTGACCAGACCCTCGCGTAGTTCTGTGGTTGGGCGCCAGCCCAGATAATCCCGGGCGCGGGTGATGTCAGGTTTGCGCTGGAGCGGATCATCCTGAGGTAGAGGCTCCCTGATGATCCGGGACTTGGACCCGGTTAGCTCCAGCACAAGCTCTGCAAGTTGCTTGATGGTGAATTCCTTGGGATTGCCGATGTTGACCGGCATGGAAATGTGGTCCGGCGCATTCATCAGTTTGATCATCCCGTCCACCAGATCATCCCGGTAACAGAAAGACCGCGTTTGCATGCCATCGCCATACAGAGTGATCGGCTTGTTCGTCAGCGCTTGCATGATGAAGTTGGAAACCACACGCCCATCGTTAGGGTGCATACGAGGGCCATAGGTGTTGAAAATCCGCATGACCCTGATGTTGATGTTGTTCTGGCGGTAGTAGTCGTAAAACAGTGTCTCTGCGCAGCGTTTCCCCTCATCATAACAAGAGCGTACGCCAATGGGATTGACGTTGCCCCAATACTCCTCTGGCTGCGGATGAACCTGCGGATCACCGTAGATCTCAGAGGTGGAGGCCTGCAGGATTTTGGCTTTAACCCGCTTTGCCAGCCCCAGCATATTGATGGCACCGAGCACGCTGGTCTTGGTGGTCTGCACAGGGTCAAACTGATAGTGAACGGGGGAAGCCGGACAGGCGAGATTGTAGATTTCATCCACCTCAACAAACAGCGGCTGGCACACATCGTGTCGTAACAGCTCAAACCGTTTGTGATCCAGCAAATGTTCCACATTCATGCGGGTGCCGGTGAAGAAGTTATCGAGGCACAGCACTTCATGCCCTGCCTCCAAAAGAGTCTCACTGAGATAGGAACCCAGAAAGCCTGAACCTCCTGTCACAAGAATTCTGCGTCGATCATCAAGTGAAAACATGAGGCCAATCCGCAATACCGCCAAAGATTGGAAAAGCCTATCAGGCTGCCTTCGGACGTAAATATTGAAAAACCTCTCCCGATAATTGGGTCCTGATAAATTATAGTGTTTTCAATGAGATGAAGCCCTACACGTGTTTGTTGAGCAAAATTCAAATAAATGTACTGGTTGAAGGCTTGCTCACAGCACCATGGCTGTTAGCATTACCAGTAGATCTCCTCACGCCTCGCGCGACTTCTCTGTTCCCCAAATTTGAGAGGTTCACGCCAACAGCTTGTTGCAGGGCCCTAATGTCTTCCTCCCTTTCAGCTAGTGCGACCAGCGCTGGTATTCTTTCTGCTTTTGTTGGGTTCGCCAGTTCATTTGCCATTGTGTTGCATGGATTGAGCGGGGTTGGCGCAACTGCAGAACAAGCAACCTCTGGCCTTATGGCACTTGCCATCGCCATGGGGATTTGCGGTATTGGCTTCAGCTTGTGGAAGCGTGTTCCCATTTCCGTCGCCTGGTCCACACCCAGTGCCGCGTTGTTGGCGACCTCCGGTCTTCCAGAGGGCGGATTTGCAGCCGCTGTCGGTGCCTTCGTGTTTGCCGGGGTGCTTGTGGTCATTACAGGGCTTTGGAGGCCCCTGGGCCGCATTGTTGGCCTGATCCCGGTTACTCTGGCCCAGGCCATGCTGGCAGGCGTCATTCTGCCGCTGTGTCTTGTACCCTTTGAAGCGGTGGCCGAGATCCCTGCCCTCGCTTTGCCTGTTGTGCTGGCATGGTTTGTTGCGGGACAGATCAACAAGTTACTGGCCGTTCCCGCTGCTTTGTTAGCCTTTCTTGTCGTGCTTTATTTCCATGCAGATACCTCAAGCCTCAACTCGCTGAAACTGGTGCAAGCTCCCGTGTTTGTCATGCCGGAGTTCTCACTCTCAGCTTTGATTGGGATTGGCATACCGATTTACATCGTCACAATGGCGTCTCAGAATATTCCGGGTGTCTCGATCCTGCGTTCCTTTGGGTATCAGCCCGTTCCCGGGCCGCTTTTCAGCTGGACAGGTGTTGGTTCCGTCCTCAGTGCACCATTTGGCGGGCACGGGATCAGCCTTGCTGCCATCACTGCTGCCATATGTGCCAATGAGGATGCTCACAAAGACCCTGCAAAGCGGTATTGGGCCGCAGTGATTGCGGGAGTTGTCTATATCATCTTCGGCATCTTCTCTGCCGGGTTTGTCGGTGTGGTTGAACTGGCACCGCGCATTTTGATTGGCGGTGTTGCCGGACTGGCGTTGATTGGAACACTCACCGTCTCGGTTCAGAGCATGCTGAAAGACGCGCCAAGTCGTGAGCCTGCCATTCTGACCTTCCTGATCACTGCGTCCGGTCTGTCCTTCTTTGGCATTGGGGCAGCATTCTGGGGGCTTCTGGTCGGTATGGGGCTTAAGTTCTGGATGGACTGGAAGCAGAAGGGCTCGCCGAGTGAACAGGTTACAGACAAAGCCTAGGACTACTCAGGGAACTTATCAAACTTCGTGACGTCTTCCAGATGATCATCCCAATTTGCCTTGCTGGCCATGAAGATGTGCGCGGTCGGCTGGGTATCGACAGGTGTGTCCAGTGACCCGGCAGGCACAACGAGGAAGTTGTTTTCGCGATCATGTGTGGGCACTGGAGAGCCGCATTCTTCGCAAAAGCTTCTGCGGTGCTGGGTGGACGGCACATTGTAGGACTTTATGGAATCCTCTCCACTGGTACAGGCGAAATCTGCATCAAAGGAAAAGAGATTGGAGCCGTGAACGGAGCCGGTTCCTTTGCGGCAATAGCTGCAGTGGCAGAAATAGAACTTCTTAAAGGTGGCCTGAATCTGAAATTGAACGGTCCCGCACAGGCAGGAGCCTTTATGAGTTTCGCGCATAATGATGGCCTTGAAGGGCAGATATAACTGGTTGGAGCGGCAATGTGGCAGCGTCGGTCTTCAAATGCAAAACATAAAAAAACGGCGGAGCATTTGCCCCGCCGTCTGTTGTATCCAGGATACAAATTCTTTTAGGCTTTTGCCTCCAACGCACGCCGTTCCGCGATGCGCTTGCGTTCCGCAATAGGATCAGGGATCGGCACCGCATTGATCAGCTCTTTGGTGTAAGGGCTCTGCGGATTGTGGATCACGTCATGTGCTTCGCCGATCTCAGCGATGTCACCAAACTCAAGAACCATAATGCGGTTACTGATGTGCTTCACCACACTCAGATCGTGTGCAATGAACAGCAGAGACAGGCCGAGCTCTTTCTGCAGGTCCATCAGCAAGTTCACCACCTGTGCCTGAACAGATACGTCAAGCGCGGAAACAGGCTCGTCGCAGATGATCAGCTTAGGATTGGTGATCAGCGCACGCGCGATTCCGATACGCTGACACTGCCCGCCAGAGAACTCGTGCGGATAGCGGTTGATCATCCGTGCGGACAGACCAACTTTCTCCATGAGCTCACGCACTTGCTTCTTCACTTCATCCTTGGATGTGTTCGGATAGTGCGTTTTCAGCGGTTCCGCGATGATCTGGCCAGCAGTCAGACGTGGGTTAAGTGATGCGAGAGGATCCTGAAAGATCATCTGGATTTCCTTGCGGGTCGCCAGAAGGTCTTTCTCGTTCATCTTCATCAGGTCGCGGCCTTGCCAGAACACTTCGCCGCCCTGAGATGGGATCATACGAATGATCGCACGGGCAAGAGTGGACTTCCCACAGCCGGATTCACCAACGATGCCGAGGGTTTCCCCTTCTGCCAGATCAAAGGAAACACCTTTAACCGCACGCAGAATGTCTGGCTGATGCCAAGGCAAAGCATTTTGCTTTTTGATTTTGAATTCCACCCGCATGTCGCGAACGGATAAGATTGGCTCTTTCGTGCTCAAAATCAGCCCTCCGCCATTTGGGTTTCAAAGCTGCGATCCAGCGTAACCAGACGTTCTTCGTCCTGGTCCAGACGTGGAACAGCGCTCAGCAGACCTTGCGTGTATGGATGACTTGGCTTGCCGAAGATATCTACGGTAGAGCCCTGCTCCATCACCTCACCCTTGTACATCACCATGGTGCGCTCACAGGAGCCTGCCACTATGCCGAGGTTATGGGTGATGAGAACAATCGCCATGTGGAACTCTTCCTGAAGTTCCACCAGCAGATCCATGATGCGTGCCTGAACGGTCACATCCAGTGCGGTTGTCGGCTCATCTGCGATCAGCAGTTTTGGACGACACAGCAAAGACATTGCAATCATCACACGCTGACGCATGCCGCCGGAGAACTCATGCGGGTAAAGATGAATGCGGTTTTTTGCATTCGGGATCTTCACTGCTTCGAGCATCCGCACACATTCAGCAATCGCATCTTTCTTCTTCATGCGCTTGCCGTCTGGCGAGTTGTAAATGAGCGTCTCAGCCATTTGGTCCGAGATGCGCAAATACGGGTTTAGGGAGGTCATTGGGTCCTGAAAGATCATTGCGATCTCATTGGAGCGAAGCTTGTTCATTCCCTCATGAGAAAGCCCGATGATCTCCTGACCCTGATACTTAATCGATCCGGAAACCTGCGCATTATGAGGCAGAAGCCCCATGGTCGCGAAGGCCGTCTGGCTTTTACCAGAGCCGGATTCACCCACGATCGCGAGGGTCTCGCCCTTGTCGATTTGCAGGTTTACGTTTCTTACGGCTTCTACCACTCCGTCCGGAGTGTTGTAGGTGATCCGTAGATTTTGGATATCCAAGAGTGCCACGATTTCACCTCCTACCGGTCTTTAGGGTCAAGCGCATCGCGCAGACCGTCGCCGATAAAGAAAAAGCTGAACAGAGTGATGATGAAGAAGAACATTGGGAATGCCAGCTGCCACAACGTGCCATACTGCATTGTTCCAGCGCCTTCAGCAATCAACGCACCCCAGCTGGTGTTAGGCTCCTGAACACCCAGACCAAGGAATGAAATAAAGCTCTCGGTCAGGATCATCTGCGGGACCAGAAGGGTTGAGTACACGACCACAACACCCAGAAGGTTCGGCACGATGTGACGAAGGATGATCGTAATCGGCTTTACGCCAGTCGCGATTGCAGCCTCAACAAACTCTTTGTTCTTCAGCGTCAGCGTCTGTCCACGTGCGATACGAGACATATCGAGCCAGGAGATCAAACCGATACCCACGAAGAGCATGAAGATTGAACGCCCGAACACCACCAGCAGCAGGATCAGAACAAACATGTAAGGAATGGACTGCAGAATATCGACGATACGCATCATCACGTTGTCGACTTTGCCGCCAGAGTAACCAGCGATCGCGCCGTACAATGTGCCAACGATAACAGCGATCAAGGCGCCGACGATGCCGACCATTAGCGAGATCTGAGTTCCCTGAATGACACGAGCGAACAGATCCCGGCCAAGTTCATCGGCCCCAAAATAGTGACCGTTCTCGAGGTTTGGTGCACCGAGCTCTGCGATCTGACCCAGAATACCCCAATCGATCTCTTCGTTAGACCAAACTGCGATCATGTGACCGAGGGTTGAGAACAGGAATACACCGCACAAAAGGATCAGGCTGACCACTGCAGCCTTGTTTTTGAAAAAGCGGCGACGGGCATCTGCGAACAGAGAACGCCCTACGACTTCTTCTTGAGCAGCCAGATTGTCTGCCAACTGCTCCATTTTTTGAACATCTACCATCATGTGCTCAGCCCTCAGTATCTAATCTTCGGGTCGACCCATGCGTACAGGATGTCGACAATGAGATTGAAGAGAATGGTGAGACCACCGATGAGGATCGTGATGCCCATCATCACAGCGTAATCTCGGTTGAGTGCTGAGTTCACATAGAACTGGCCGATACCACCGGTTGAGAAGTACATGTCAATGATAACGGAACCTGTGATCATGGAGACGAACGCAGGGCCGAGATAAGACATGACTGGCAGCAAAGCAGGTTTAAGGGCGTGCTTGAAGATGATAACTCTATACGGCAGGCCTTTAGCCATTGCTGTGCGGATAAAGTTGGTATGCAGCACTTCCAGCATGGAGGACCGCGTTAAACGCGCGACGGATGCCATGTAGCTGGTAGAAAGTGCGATCACCGGCAAAATCAGGTGGTTCCATTGTCCGTCGTTCCAGCCGCCACCAGGCAACCAGCCCAGCCACAAAGTGAACACCAGAACAAGGATTGGTGCCATAACAAAGTTAGGCAGCACCTGCGCACCGATAGAAACACCAACGGCAAAGTAATCAAGCCAGCTGTTCTGTTTGAGCGCTGCTGCGATACCTAGCGCGCCTCCAACAATGACTGCGACTGCAAACGACAGGAAGCCGTAGGTCAGTGTGACTGGAAAACCGTGTGCGATGATGTCATTTACGCTTCGGTCCTTGTACTTAAAGGATGGCCCGAAGTCGAATTCTGTAATGATTCCACCAATATAGTTGACGATTTGAACATATATTGGATTATTCAGGCCATACTTGGCCTCAATGTTGGCAAGAACCGCAGGAGGGAGCGGACGCTCGGATGTGAATGGGCCACCGGGTGCCGCATGCATGAGCAAGAATGAGATTATTATGAGCAGCAGCAATGTAGGAATTGCGATAGCCACTCTTCGTAGGATGTAGCTGAGCATTGTTATTAGTGTCTCGTATGAAGAACGGGTGATTCAGCAACAAAAAGATGCAAAAACACCGGCGTCTGGGACACCGGTGCTCTTGATTGCTGGATTACTTCGCAACCTTGTAGAGGTTTTTAGCGTACCAGTTCTGCTCAGCGTTTTTGATCGGCCAGTTTTTCAACTGTGCGTTCATCATGTAAACGTTGGTGTAGTGGTAGATCGGAATGACTGGCATTTCTGCAGACATGATCTCTTCAATACGAGTGTAGTTTGGCTGTGGGTTTGCAGTTGATTTTGCGCCTGACAGCAGCTCATCAACTTCAGCGTTCACAAACTTACCGTCATTGTAACCGGATTCTGAATCCATCAGATCAAGGAAGGTAGATGCTTCGTTGTAATCGCCACACCATGCACCACGAGCAAGCTCAAAGTTCTGGTTACCACGCTCGTTCAGGAATGTCTTCCATTCCATGTTGTTCATGTTGACTTTAACGCCAAGCTTCTGCTTCCACATCTGGGTCATCGCAATAGCGATTTTCTTGTGGCCTTCAGAAGTGTTGTAAACGAGGTCAAACTCAAGCGGGTTGTCTTTGGTGAAACCAGCAGCTTCAAGCAGTTCTTTCGCTTTTGCATCACGCTCTTGTTGTGACCAGCCAGCGAAGTCCACTTTTGGAACTTCAAAGCCAGCTGTTACAGCAGGAGTGAAGGTGTAAGCTGGGAACTGGCCGCCCTGAAGAACAGCGTCGGTGATGACGCGGCGGTCAAGAGCGTATGCCAGTGCCTTGCGAACACGAACATCTTTAAACTCTTCCGGACCGGAATCAGACAGGTTGAAGGTGTAGTAGTAAGAGCAGAGACGTGGGAAAACCACAGCCTGATCTGGATACTCTTTCTTCAAACGTGGGAACTGACCTGCAGGAACTTCGGTGCGGTCGGTTTCGCCAGCAAGGTAGCGGGTCAGAGCGATGTTTTCATCGTTGATTACAAGGGTTTCAACCTTGTCGATGATTGTGCTCTCGTTGTCCCAGTAGTTGGTGTTACGCTCCATAATAGCAGTTTCCTGCGGAACGTGCTTTACCAGCTTATAAGCACCGTTAGAAACGATATTTTCCGGCTTAGTCCAGGCAGCGCCATGTGCTTCAATCGCCCATTTAGGAGATGGGAAGGTACTGGAGTGTGTGGTCATTGCAGTGAAGTAAGGCAGTGGCTTTGTCAGCTTTACTTCAAGAGTGTGATCGTCAATAGCTTTGATGCCGAGTTCTTCAGGCTTCATGTCGCCTTTAACGATGGCGTCTGCATTCTCAACGGACATCAGCTCAGCATACCACTGGTATGGAGATGCGAGTTCCGGGCTCGCCAAACGGCGCCATGCATATACGAAATCACCTGCAGTTACAGGCTTGCCATCGGACCACTTAGCATTGTCGCGAAGTTTGAACGTGTAAGTCAGGTTGTCGTCAGAAACAGTGTGGCTCAGAGCAACACCTGGTACCAGGTTGCCAAGGTTGTCCTGGCTGTAAAGACCTTCAAACAAGTTACGTGAGATCTCGGAGCCAGATACGTCTTCGTTGACCTGTGGGTCAAATGAAGAGTGCTCGTCGAGAATACGGTATGTGAAAGTCTGGTCGTCAGCGAGTTTCTCGCCTGTTTCTGGATGAACACCCGCAGCAAATGCAGAGGTAGATAGCAATGCGGTGCCGACCACGCTCGCCAAAAGAGAGCTTTTGCTGAATTTCATCTAGGAATCTCCTCACTACATCGGTCGCCTGTTCCCCAACAGCGCCGACTTGGATACATTTCTCAATAGGATCTAGAGTTCACCTCAATTGAAGGGCAAACTCAAAAAATTGCATATTTTCCTGAGAGCAACGCAAAATAGAAATTATTTCGCCTGTTAGCAGCTCCCCACGAGTGGCTTTATGCTCAGTTCCCCTCGCTGCTGGCAGATACGCATATCCCGGTACGCACTCTAACGTAGTTTTTCTCTTATTCAATTGTATTCTTCGCAAGAAATGCCCGCTGCATCATATCCTGGGGGAAATGTAGCTAGATCGTTTGGCTAGGAACCTTGCACAATCCTAGGCTTTGTAAGCTTTTTAAGTAGTTTTGCGTCCAATAAAATTTCCAAGAAAAAACATCTGAATCATTCGCAGACACTATTAACCAAAATTGAGAGTAATTAGTTAGGTATTCATAACCCATACTCTTTGCAGGGCAGAGTCTTCGGGTGGGGCATATGGAAGATATTCAGAGACTTCAGAGGTCGGCGGAACCTGAATTACAACTGCCGCTTATATTAGATCTTGATCACACGCTGATACGGACGGATTGTTTTTTTGAAGCACTCATTCTGTTCCTCAAATTAAACCCTTTGAACTTATTCGTTGTTTTTTATTGGCTCTTTCGCGGGCGCGCCTATGTAAAACAGCAACTGGCCATTCGCGTAGATTTAAAAATCGATGATTTGCCACTGAACGAAGATGTTGTTGCCTATGCTCGTGCAGAAGCTGGTAAAGGACGTGACGTTCATATGGCGACTGCCGCTGATGAAGTTCTGGCTATCGCAGTTGCCAGTCGGCTCGGTTTTGTTAATGAAGTTCACGCCAGCAACGGCAAGATCAATCTGAAATCAGGCAACAAAGCGAGCTATCTGGAACAAAGGTTTCCGGATGGTTTTGCGTATGCTGGTGATAGTATTTCCGATCTGCCTGTCTTTAAGAGCGCTGTCCGCTCCTTAATCGTCCACCCTTCCGATAGTTTATCTCAAAAAGCGATGCGATGTGGTGAGATAGAAAAGACCTTTGCAAGACCTGATGGTTTTTTTCGGCCTCTCCTGAAGAGTTTGCGCCTCCACCAGTGGGCAAAGAACACACTGCTCTTTGTGCCTCTTATTCTGGGTGGTCAGGCTTTGAACCCTGAAGCATGGGCGAGTGCGGTACTGGGCTTTGTGGCTCTCGGCATTCTTGCAAGCTCCACTTATTTGTTGAACGACCTTTGGGATCTTGAAGCAGATCGCCAGCATTGGAGCAAGAAGGCAAGGCCTCTGGCATCGGGCAAGCTGAAGATTGCCCATGCAATGCTGGCTATCCCTTTGGGGTTTGCTCTGAGCTTTGCTATCGCGGCGGCATTGGGCCCCTTTGTCGTGTTGGGTCTTTTCGCCTACTTAGTAACAACGGTTGCCTACTCCTTCTATCTGAAGAGGGTACCTTTACTCGACACGGCTGTGCTGGCGGTGCTGTTCACAATGCGTCTTGGGGTTGGTGTGACGCTGGTTGACGTGCCGCCCTCCCCCTGGCTCTTTGTCTTCTCTATGTATTTGTTCCTCTCGCTGTCTTTGGCAAAACGCCATACGGAGCTTGGTCGCCATGTGGAGGCTGGCACAAATGGGGAGATGTCTGGGCGTGGGTATCGAAACAGAGATTTGCCGGTGCTCCTTGCCCTCGGCTCGGCAAGTGGATTGGCAGCAACGCTGGTTATGGTGCTTTACCTGACCAATGAAGCGTTCAACGCAAACTTTTATTCTGCATCTGTGCTTTTGTGGGGCATGCCACCCATTCTGTTTCTTTGGCTTGGTCGTGTCTGGCTGAAATGCCAGAGACTGGAACTGAACGATGACCCCGTGGTCTTCGCATTGAAGGACAAACAGAGTCTCGCGCTCGGTGGTATTCTGGCCATTCTGTTCTTGTTTGCCTGGTTCGGAGGCTATTTGATCTGATGGTTGCCGCTCGCCTTGCTGCGCTGAAATCTTCTTATGACACCAGCCCAGAGTTCAGGCAGATCATCCGCTTTTTGTTAGCTGGTGGTCTTGCTGCTTTTGTAAACTGGCTGTTGCGGATTGCACTGTCTGTGTTCATGCCGTTCTGGCTGGCGGTGTTGCTGGCTTATTTCATTGGAATGAGTGTTGGATACACGCTCTATAAGCATTTTGTGTTTGTAGGGGCGCAGAAACCCGAGAGCATCAAACGACAGGTACTGATCTTTCTTGGGGTGAACCTGTTCTCTGCTCTCATCGTGCTTGGGCTGTCTGTTGGTTTAAATGCAATTTTCATGACAACTCTGCCGCTCTTTATCGCGCAAGCACTCGCGCATGGTTTCGCCATCGCGGTTGGAGCGGTGACGAACTATATGGGTCATAAGGTGATCACTTTCCGCAAATCCCGATAGAACCTGGCTCAACCGTTTGCCGCAAAAGCAAGCGCTTGCATGGCGACGTTGAGAAACAAGGCTTGCACCACAAGCATCGCGAAGACCCCCATGTTGTCTTGTCGCACGGTGCGTACAACGAAGAGCATCATGAGCGGGAGCCAGTCCAGCACGTAGCGCTGCACGGAATACTGTGAGAAGCCGTTAGAGTGGTAGAAGAGTGTCACTCCTGCGACGAGAGCGATTGTCAGCCCTGCAAAAAGGTATTCCCGGTTCCATTTGGCGAGGAAGAAGTAAAGCAGGAACGGAGCGCCGAAGAAGAGCGCTATGCCCTTGTCGCCAAAGCCGCTGATCTGCGTCAGATACTTGCCTGAAAACTCTACATCCGGCCCTTGCACGAAGAAGTGGATCAGGTTGAAAAGCAGATAATCCCGATGGAACAAGCCCAGCTCTTGAACACGATCTTCAATCCATGACGCAGATGGATCACCCAGAGCGTCCCATTCTGGCGGGAAGATGTACGCATACCCAGTTTGCACAGGATCGCCGAAGCGGGCGTAATTGTAAGCAAAGTAGATGCCTATTGCGATTGCAGGAAAGACTGCGAGTTTGAGTAGGCGTCCAATACTCTCAGCATTGATTGCAAAGATGGACCTGTCCGGTGGCGTCATCAGAACAAAAAAGAACGGCATGTAAAGAATGCTCATTTGCCGGGTGAGGAATGCGAGACCGATAAACAGTCCCACAAGCCAAGCATTTCTCTTGATGAGCGCTGACCAGAGTGCCAGTGACGTCAACATTGCAGCAACGGCTTGTGCAAAGAACCAGACACCATCAGCGCGGAGCACGGTGTATTGCAGCGGTGTTGCAAAAAGAAAAGCTGCGACAAGCAATAGAGCCAGTCGGTAGTCCGTCTGGTAGTTGCGCGTAATTTGCCACCACACCAAGCCGGTAATGAAAAAGCAAATCAGTCCCAGAGCAATAAAGTGATGAAACTCTACACCAAACAGCGCTACAAATGGCAGAGCGATCAAGGCTGGTACGGGGGGGAATATGACAAAGATCTTGTCTTCAAAAAGCGCGCAGTCCAGATCAAAGCAGCGCGAAGCCTCAAAGCGGCCTTGCAAAAAAGCCTCTGCAAGCAAGGCGTAAGAATTGCTTTCTGGCTGCTCCCCAATCATGCGAAAAACAATGACTGCCAGAAGAATGGAAACCAAACCAGCAAGAATCGTTGTGAGGAGTGCGCCTCTAAAACGGTCAATCGAAATCATAATACCCCCAAATATGGGAGAGTAATAACATCAAGAATCCTAGTGTCTTCTTAAAGGCGCATAAGAGGACCAAAATCGGCGCGAAGTTCTCGCAAAAGGAACCGCACTAAAGACAGTCTCAGTGCTAACTCCTCAAGGAACGTCATTGATTACAATTCATCTCATTTCTTGATTTCACGTTTGTTGCCTGATAGGTGAAAGGTGTTGCTCCCACAGACTATGCCGTAATCGCGGTAGATCCATGGTGTTGGGTTTTTAAAAATAAACCCGCAGTTTTGCCAGGATTGAAACAGGAATATCCAGATGTCGGACTCTCCGAAAACCGCAGGTGCGAGCCTGGGAACGGTTGAATTTGTTGCCCTCATGGCTACGCTGACCAGCTTGACTGCGCTTTCGATTGACGCCGTGCTGCCAGCGTTTTCAGTCATCGGCAAAGATTTGAATGTCGGAAATTCCAACAACGTCCAGCTCATCATTTCTGCGCTGTTTCTTGGGCTAAGCCTGGGCCAGTTTGTTTTTGGCCCCGTCTCTGATCGCTTTGGCAGAAAGACGGCGGTTTATGCAGGGTCTGTTGTTTTCGCAATTGGTGCTGTGCTCGCAGCCACGGCGACATCACTGCCTATGATGATATTCGGGCGTCTGCTTCAAGGTGTCGGAGCCAGTGCTCACCGTACGGTCGTTATGGCGATTGTTCGCGACAAGTATGTCGGCGCGGAAATGGCGCGCATCCTGTCGTTTGTAACAGCGGTGTTTATTATTGTGCCCACATTAGCGCCATTGATTGGTCAAGGCATCCTGTTTGCTGCGGGATGGCGAGCGATCTTTGTCATCATGCTGATTATGGCGTCTGTTGGCTGCATCTGGCTGGCAATGCGTCAGCCGGAAACACTGAAACCGGAAAACCGCCGGGTAATCACACCCAGGGTGCTTTGGGAAGGTCTTGAAGAAGTCGTAAGCCATAAGGCGACGCTGTATTATACCGCGGCTTCAGGCTTTGTTTTTGGTACGATGATGACATATCTGAGTACTGCTCAGCCGATGTTTGCAGACATTTTCAACGTCCACGAAACATTCCCGCTCTATTTCTCCGGAATTGCCGTCGTGTTCGGCATGGCATCCATCGTCAATGGCCGTATTGTCAGACGTATCGGCTTGCAGAATATGTGCCGTGCTGCGCTGACAATTCAGATTGTCACCAGCCTCAGCTTTGCGATGTATCTGCTCCTCATTGATACCACGCCTGATCTGTGGTTGTTCATGACTTATCTTTCGCTAGCATTCTTTTGTCAGCCGATGTTGAACGGAAATCTGAACGCCATGTCCATGGAACCACTCGGGCATATCGCTGGCTTGGCTGCAACATTGGTTGGCGCGACCACCACGTTTATTGCGCTCATCCTCTCTGTGATTGTTGGCCGTTTCTACGATCAGACCTTGCTGCCATTGTCCTTTGCGTTCTGTGTTTTTGGCGGAATCGCACTTGTGCTGGTGGTTATTGGCGCAAGGGTGCAGAAAGCAGAAAAGATCGCGTTGTCAAACACGACCTCAGCTGAAGCCAGCGCCTAAGCGCTGCTAAGATGTTCGGAAGATAGGGACTACTGCTTCTTCGGAAGGGTCCTGACCCAGGAGACAGACGGCATTTCTACGCCCGCACCGGGGTACCAGTCATCGCGAACGTCCTCGTGGCCTTCCTTCGTGCACACGATTTGCGCGTCTTTGTATTCCTTTGGAATGACGAGTTGGCCCGGGCTTTTCACGTGCAAGTTTTCAGCAAACCCATCCAAGATGCATTGCGCGCCAGATGGCTTGGTTTCAATAGAAACAACATAAGCATCAGAAGGAGGGTTTGACGGATCGGGTCCAAAAACATTGGATTGGCATCCGGTGAGGAGCACTGCAGATGCAATGATAGCTCCGAGGGAAGCCCCTTTAAAACTGAGGGGGCTGAACTGACCGGCGTCTGATGCTTTGGCGAACCGCACGCGAATCTCCTGAGAAACTGGATTTCGCTTGGAAGCTACGCCTATTCATAGAGAAGGGTGAATCCCTCAATTCACCCCCACTAATATTGCAGGTCAGCGATGCCTTCGCCTGTTATTTGTCTGACCAGACAGCAAGTTCGTTGTTGTTGGGGTCAAGAAAATGGAACCGGCGCCCACCCGGGAAGGTGAAGATCTCGCGGCAAATTTTGGCTCCGTTCTTCACCAGTGTGTCCTGCAGTGCTTCCAAATCTTCGGCATAAAGCACAACAAGCGCCGCACCGCTTGCGGTGGAGGACGACAGGCCTGCCTTGAAGAAACCGCCATTGAAGTCACCATCATTGAAGGCAGCGTAGTCAGGGCCGTAGTCCTCGAAAGTCCAACCGAGTGCATTGCTGTAAAATGTCTTTACGGCTTCCAGATCAGCAGCTGGCAATTCGATGTAATTGATTTTTCCAGATTTCATAATTTCAAATCCCTAAGGAAAACAGGGGGCTCTTTCCAAAAGGCCTCCCGCAAATCTCCAATATTGCAACAAAACTAGTTTGGTGAGATAGATAACTCAGTCCTATCGTTATGGTTGTAAGCAAGATATTCAAATGAAGATTTTTGGTTTTCCCCTTCGTACAATTGCAGCTCTTGCTCTGGGAGTTGTTGCTTTTCTTGGTGCTACGTCGGGCTTTGCTCAATCAGCGCCCAAAGGCGATGCGGCTGTTGCCAGCAGTCCCAAGGTCACCACGCAGCAACACGGAGACTGGATGCTGGAGTGCTATGACCCCGCCGTGAATGGCATGAGCTGCCAGATTAAGCAGCGTGTGGTTCATAATGAAAGTGGCCAGAATATTCTGCTGATGACACTCACCTACAGTCCCAAAGAAAAGAGCGATATGGTGCAATATGTATTGCCGCTCGATTTTCTGTTGGCTCCGGGTGTTGGCGTGAACATCGGTGATTTTCAGGCGGTCGCACGGGTCAATCGCTGTATGGCGCAAGGCTGTGTGATTGAAGGCAAAACCGAAGAGGCCTTCATCAACGCGATGAAAGCTGCAAAAGATCAAGGACGATTTGTGATGATGTCCAGAGCAGGCAAAAAGGTTGGCATCAACTTTTCAGCCACCGGTTTTACAAAAGCCTACAACGAGATGCGAGCGCAGAACTCAAAGTAAGCTCGTGGTCACTGCGCTGCAATGCAGTTCCATTCACCGCGAAGACCCAAAACAGCTGTAGCGCCGGCAACGGTGCAATGTGAGACTTCAGTATTGGCAAAATGCAGCTTCGAAGCCGGGTTTGGATTTGCAAGGTAGGCAAGGCCAATTGCAGCTGTAAGAGCAAGCGCGGATGCGGCAACGGAGAATACCACTCCAATGCTCTGCTTGGGGTTTGATGAGGGTTGCATAGAGGTCGTCATGTGAGGTTTCTGTTCTTTCAAATCCAGGATTTTATGGCAGTGACACGCCGTCTGTCTTTTCTGCAATGTAGAACAGCTCTGCAAACCACATGTGAGCAAGATCCCCTAGTTTACAGCGGTTATTCAAGGGATTCACACTGTTTTCTGCGATTATGTGTGACGTGAAATCCTCTGTTCTCCCTTAAGTTGAAGTGCCTTTGCTGTATTACACCTCTCGCCCTCTTGGAAGCTGCGTAATTTTTCTCTAATCCGTTTCCTGGTGTTTTATGTGTTGGGAGGCACGGTCCCGTGGCAAAGTCCAGTAGCAATCCATTGATAACCGGCAGTGGTCTGTGGCAGCAGTCGCCAGAGCGTGTGTTGTTTGAAAACCTGTCCTTCGGGCTTAATGCAGGCGACCGGATTGGGCTGGTAGGCCACAACGGATGCGGTAAGTCGACGTTTCTCAACATCCTTGCTGGGCGTGGTGAGCCTAGCGAGGGCAGCATCTCGGTCTCCCGTGCTGCTGTCGTTTCCTGTGTTGAGCAGCATCTTCCCAAACAACTGATGGAACTGACGCTGGCTGAGGCTGTTCGTGAGGCGTTGCCAAAGGATAAGCGCGCCTGGATGGACTGGAAGGTGGATGTGATGCTGCCGGAAATGGGGTTCGAGCCTCACCAGTCCACTGTGCTTTGTAAGGACCTCAGCGGTGGTCAGATGACACGCCTCATGCTGGCACGTGCTTTGATGATTGAGCCGAATTTGTTGTTGCTGGATGAGCCAAGCAACCACTTGGACCTGCCAACAATCATGTGGCTCGAAAGCTTCCTGAAATCGTGGAAGGGCAGCTTTCTAATGATCTCTCATGATGCAACATTGCTCGATTCCGTCACCAATCGCACATGGATTCTTCAGGATCGCAAACTAAATGCCTTTGACCTGCCCTGCACGAAGGCCCTGGCAGAACATGAAGTTTTGACCCAAGCACGTATCGCCCGGCGTGACTCTGAGGAAAAAGAGATCAAGCGCGTTGAGGCCAGTGCCAAACGCCTCGCGGATTGGGGGCGAACGTTCGACAATGAGGACCTGTCACGCAAAGCCAAGTCCATGGAAAAGATGGTTGACCGCATGAAGGACGACCAGACTGATGCCGTCGAGGCTTATCCGTGGAACCTTTCCATTGCCGGAGAGCAAATTCAGGCTGACCGGCTGGTTCAGTTGAACGACCTGAACGTGACACCGCCTGTGGCGGATGTGTTCCTATACAATGTCGATGACATTGCTGTGCGGCCCGGTGACCGGATTGCGGTTATGGGAGCGAACGGGACGGGTAAATCCAGCCTGTTGCGCTGCTGCTGGGAGAAGCGGACGAGTGAGGCAGGCGACGTCCGGGTTCATCCACGATGCCGGATTGCGTTTTATGATCAGACACTTCAACAGCTTCCGGGGGAAGCTAATCTGGTTGAGGGGATGGTGTCTGTCGGAGAAGCCCTCGGGGTTGATCTGCGAGTTCCTGATTGCGAGAAGACCATTATTGCGGCTGGTTTCAAATACAATCAGTTGTCACAGAAAGTCTCGCAATTGAGCGGCGGTGAGCGTGCGCGTTTGTTGCTTGTCTCTCTGTCTCAGGTGCAAGCCAACCTAATGATGCTTGATGAGCCGACCAACCATCTGGATCTTTACGGACGTAATGAGCTTTCAAACCAACTTCAGTCGTTTAACGGTTCTTTCTTGTTGGTTTCGCACGACAGGCATCTGGTGGAGGCGACGTGTAACCGGTTCTGGGTCGTGCAAAATGGGCGTCTGCAGGAAGTCAATGATGTGGATGCCGCGTATGCGTTGATCGCAGAAGTTCAGGTGAAAGCCATCAAAGCTGCTGTCATTGAGCAACCTGCTGTTGAGAGTAGGATTGAGGATACGGCGCCTGAAACAGATCATTCTGGGGAAGATGAACTGCTAGAGCGGTTGATTGAGTTGGAAACGCTGATGGAAGCGGATCTGTCGCGGCGGCCTAACCGGCAGTCACCTCACCTGCAAGTGCAATGGAAAAATGAGATTGCTCAAATTCACGAGCGGCTTGAGTTGAACGGCTAAACCGGGTCTTCCTCCAGATCAGCAAGAGCCACACGGAGTTGTGCCTGATGCGTCTCCTTCAGCACGTCGAAAGCTTCTTTTCCATACATGCCCTTGAGTGTGGTCTGTGAGATAGCAAAATGTTGGATTGAACCTATGTGCTGGTAAATCCAACAAAAGAGCTCAGCATCTGAGGCTTTTGACCATCGCTTCGTCTTGTGAGCCAGCGCGCCCAGAGCATCCAGAAATGGTTTCATTGGCCAGCTTTCGGAGGTGGTCTGGGCATCCAGCAGAGCTCTTGTGACCAGCTGTGTGTCCTCCACATTGCAAAGCGCATCCTCTGAGAGCTGGAGGAAGAATGTGCGCAGCTTGGTTTCTGGCGTAGTCCCCTCGACGTTCTCGATTGAGCGCAGTAGCCGATCAGAAAGCGCGCTCAGCACCTCCTCATAAAGTGTGGCCTTTGAGCCGAAGAAATGAAGCAGTGCCTGTTTGGTCACGCCAAGCCTGTCTGCAATGCCTGCGAGGCTTGCAGCGTGATAGCCCTTCTGTGCGAAGACCGCGCTTGCCGTTGTGATGTAACGTGTTCTGGGGCTTTCTGCGTGCTGATCCAAATCCTGCTCCCTTTCCATCTGTATAGGATAAACTTGACAACTTACCAAGTGGTAAGTTTATACTTACCGATCGGTAAGTGGAGGATTTGCCATGACACGGGATGAAGAAATTAGGTTGATTGCGGAGTTGCTTGGTTTGGATGCCAGAAATGAAAAGTTTTTGGATGAGAAAGTCACGCACTCCCCAGTGATGCGTTACAACTGTTCTGATCGCTTTGCTCAGGAAATGACCGCTTTGTTTCGCAGCAAGCCTGTCGCCGCTGCGCAATCAGCAGAACTGTCAGAAGCAAACGCTTTCCTTAGTCGATCCGTTTCCGGATTGCCTGTTCTGCTGACCAGAGATGCCAAGGGCAAAGCTCACGCGTTCCTCAACGTGTGCCGCCACCGTGGTGCTAAGCTGGTGAGAGAAGAAACTGGCTGTAAACAAAGGTTTTCCTGTCCGTACCATGCATGGACATGGTCCAACCAAGGCGACTTGGTAGCGGTGCCGCAGGAGCAACAAGGCTTTCCGGATCTAGATCGCTCTCAATATGACCTAAAGGAACTTCCAGTTCTGGAAGCCCATGGTTTTATCTGGATTATCGCCGATCCGAACGCCACAAATGTGCAGGAAATCCAGCAAAGCCTCGCTCCGCTCTCTGATGACCTGTCTTGGCTGGGGCTTGCAGATCACCGGATTGCGGTTGAAGAAACCTTTGAAATTGCTGCCAATTGGAAGACGCTGATTGAAGGTGGGATCGAAGCCTATCATTTCCGCGTAGCCCACCGCAAAACGATTGGCCCGTACTTTCCGGAGAACCTGTCCAGCTATCAGATGTTGGGAGGGAACATGCGGTCAGTGTTGCCGCGCATCACTCTGTTTGAGTTGAGAGATAAACCTCAGGAGGAGTGGAGACTTCGTGAGCACGCCAACATCATCTATTCTGTCTTGCCGGGAACGCAGCTGCTTGTTCAGCAAGATCATATCGTTTGGGTGCATTGTGAACCGCTGACCGTTGACCGCACGAGGGTTCGATTGGCGACACTGGTCCCGAATTCCATGCCGCAAACTGATGAAATGCAGAAGTATTGGGTCCGCAATCATGCAATCACCTCAACGACCCTCATTGAAGATTTTGAGTTAGGCGAAGAGATTCAGCAAGGGTTTGCCTCCGGCGCCAACATGCATCTGACTTTCGGTCGTTTTGAAGGTGCGCTTGATCGGTTTAACCAGGTCCTTGAAGATGCAATGAAAATGACGGAAGAGGCATAGGCTGCAAAGTGCAGACAAAAGAAAAGCCCGCTGAATGAACAGCGGGCTTCTCGCAAAAATTCAAAGCATTTAGCTTAGCCAACGAACGCGCGCTCAACCACGAATGTGGATGGGGCTGCGTTGGAACCTTCTTCAAGGCCATGCTTTTCAAGGATCGCCTTGGTGTCGTTGATCATTTCCATAGAACCACAGATCATGCCGCGGTCAATCGCAGGATCAAGCTTCGGCACGCCAAGGTCTTCAAAAAGCTTGCCGTTTTCGATCAGATTGGTGATGCGTTCCTGACAAGGATATGGCTCGCGGGTCGCTGCTGTGTGCAGGCGCAGTTTGCCAGCTGCGAACTCACCAACCAGTGGATCGTTCTTCACTTCCTCAACCAGTTCCTTCGCGTAGGTGAGTTCATTCACTTCGCGGCAAGTCTGGGTCAGAATGACTTCCTCAAACTTCTCATAGGTTTCTGGGTCGCGGATCAATGATGCGAACGGAGCAACACCAGTACCGGTAGAGAACATATAAAGACGTCGACCTGGGATCAGGGCGTCGTTTACGAGTGTACCGGTCGGCTTCTTACGCATAAGAACGGTATCGCCTGGCTGGATCTTCTGCAGGTGCTCGGTGAGCGGACCGTCCTGAACTTTAATGGAGAAGAACTCCAGCTCTTCGTCCCAGGATGGGCTTGCGATGGAGTAAGCACGGAAAACCGGCTTCTCAGCATTTGGCAGGCCGATCATGACAAACTCGCCAGAGCGGAAACGGAAAGAGCTTGGGCGCGTAATGCGGAATTTAAACAGGCGGTCAGTGTAGTGCTTTACGGACACTACTTTTTCGGCAAATACGTTTGCCGGAATAGGAAATTCGGTCTTGGCTTCCTGATCAAGCACAGGAGCTGGGGCCAACGCTGCGTCGGTCATTTGCAATCCTTAGATTGTTTTGATTAGGCCATAGCCCGATACTTGGCCAATTGTTGCCTCCGCTTTATCCGAGCCAAGGGCCGAAAAGCAACCGTTTTATAAGTAAAATTTCAGAAATTTACTCGTGAAAGTGACTAAGTCACCGTCGGAGCTCAAAGAACTGTCAGTTTCTGAAAGAAAGCGTGTAAGATAAGCTGACATGAGAATTCAGCAATAGGTGGAACTACTCAAAGCAAGTTGCTAGTAAAGATGACTTCAGTTCGCTCATGAATCAGCTTTGCATGCCTGCTCTAAGGTCAAGACAGCAAGATATGTTCAGTCCCTCTGTGTTGTAAGGGTGGAAATGATGGCAGGCAGAGGATACGGGACGTGAAAGCGGAGCAGAACAAGGCAGCCTATGAGAAACGAATGCTGCGTGTTCTTGAGTACATCTATGAGAATCTGGATGGAGATCTAAGCCTTGATGCTTTGGCTGATGTCGCCTGCATGTCGCGCTTTCACTGGCATCGGGTTTTCCAGAGCATGCGCGGTGAAACGCTGGCGAGCTCAATCCGTCGCATCCGGTTGAATAGGGCTGCGTTAGATCTTGTTCAAACAAAACAAGCTGTTACCGAGATTGCGGAGAGATATGGCTACCCGAGTGCACAGAGTTTTTCTCGTGCGTTTAAGGGAGAATATGGCGTTGCGCCCGGTCAGTTCCGTGAGGATAAAAGCGTTGCTCCTGCGGTTGCCTCGGAAAAAAGCGGTATCTTCTCAATGCATCCGGTGGAAATCAGAGATGTTCCTGAAAAGACATTGCAGGTCCTTTATCATCGCGGTCCCTACTCTGATATGGGTATAGTTTTCAGTAAGTTAGCTGCGATGCTGTCTTCTCGTGGTGTGATCCGTAAATGTGGGCCGTTTGTTGGCATTTATTATGACGATCCTTCAATCGTCCCGCCAAATGAATTACGCTCTCGTGTGGGGGCTGTTGTTCCACCGCAGTTTGAAAATACTGAGGGACTTGAAGCACATAGCATTCCGGCTGGTCGCTGTGCTGTGCTGCGCCATCAGGGGCCGTATGCAGGTTTACAGGCGGCTTTCTGTTACCTTTATGGTGTGTGGCTGCCGAACTCGGGTGAAGAGGCCGCGGACCATCCGTGTTATGAGGTGTTTTGGAACAGCCCGACCAACACAGCTCCTGAAGATCTCGTTGTCGAGATCTATTTACCACTGCAATAACAATATCTTAGAGAAGCATAAGTTTGCCCTCAATTCTGCAGGATGTTGTTCTCTTCCTGGGTTTCCTGCTTCTCATTGATGTTGCCATCCTTGTTGATTTCCTTGATGCAGGCCTCCTGATCAGCGGCGGACATGTTGGTGAAACCAAAATTCGGAGGATACCCCAGTGGATCAGCGCCAGCGCCGCCGGTGCGGTATTTTTCTGCGATGTCGGGACAATCAGAAACTGGGCTTACAATATCGGGGTATTCTGACTTTAAGGGATTGGCGTTTTCGTTTGCGACAGGATCATCCGCAAAGTTGTTGATTTGCGCGAGGCCGTAACCTGCTGAAAAAACGAAGAAACTCAGTGCAAGAAGGGTTGTTTTTGCTTTTGTCTGCATACCAGTTGCTCCCACCACTTGGAGAAAAGAAGGTCGCAGCCATTAAACAGGAAACCCGCAAAGGTTGTGTGAGCGCTTATGTTTTAATTGCGTTTAATTGGGTAATACACCGCTCTTAAGTTGCCAGCGGCTCGCTTTACAAGCGATTAACCTATGCGTAAGGTTTGGGTTCGCTCTGGAGGTTTTGACCTTTCACCGCGAATGGGGGGACGTCATGTTGAAGAAGATTGGCTGGGGTGTTCTGGCCGTTGTGCTGTTGCTTGCTGTGGGTGCTTTTTACTTCCGGCAAGATATTGCCGAGATCCGTGCCGTGATGGCTTATGCGGATGCATTCAAACCTGAGAACATCGATCAGAAATTCAGGTCGCTTTACAAAGAGTATTCCAGCACCTCGGTGAAAGCGCCAGATGAGACCTATGAGTTGCCGCGGGCGCATCAGGCATCACCGATGCCAGCGACCTTTGTGTATAAGGGCGAGGCAGCCTCTACAGCAGATTACATTCTGGATTCTCACACCACCGGCCTTGCCATCATGCACAATGGTAAGCTGATTCATGAGTATTATGATCGCGGGAACACCGCTGAGACTCATGCCATTCAGATGTCCGTCTCCAAATCCATGGCCTCCATCCTTGTTGGGGTGGCGTTGGATGAAGGGCATATCGAGAGTGTGGAAGATCAGGTCGTCAAGTATGTGCCGGAGCTCAAGGGAACGGCTTATGACGGTGTGCGCCTGAAAGACGTGCTGGAAATGTCGTCGGGTGTCCGCTGGAATGAGAACTACGCTGATCTGAATTCAGACATCGTCCAGTCTGTTGTCGCAATCCTGCTGGGCTCTCAGGATGAGTTCACCAAGGATGTACCGCGTGAGTTGGAGCCGGGAACTTACAATCGCTATTCTTCCATTGATACGCATGTTGTGGGCTGGGTGCTGCGTGGAGCGACCGGCAGACCTTACAAAGAGTGGTTCAACGAGAAGCTCTGGTCCAAGATCGGTGCTGAATCCTCTGCAGAAATCATGGTGGATCAGGAAGGTGAACCGGTTGTCTTTGGCGGGGTGAACATCCGCCTGCGTGATATGCTGCGTGTGGGAATGGTGCTGGAGCGTGGTGGTTTGAACCACAAAGGCGAGCGCATCGTGTCGGAAGAGTGGATCAACACATCGGTCACGCCGGACGAGCCGCGCTTGATGCCCGGCTACAACAATCCGCAGAGCCCCTCACCGCTTGGCTACAAATACCAGTGGTGGCTGCCGCTGGAATCCGATCAAGGTGACTTCACCGCAATCGGCATTCACGGCCAGTTCCTCTACATCAACCCGGCTCGGAATGTGGTGATCGCCAAGACTTCGACCTACCCCTCTTATCAACGCGATAAGGAGATGGTGAAGATGAAGTCGATCGCGCTGTTTCAGGCCATCGCCCGCCATTTGAGCGACGTGCCGAATTCTTAAAACGCGTTCTGATTGATAAGAACTTGCTTTATAGAAAAAGCCGGCTCTAGGAGAGAGCCGGCTTTTATAAAATCTTAGTTGCTCTGCGTTATGCAGGCTGGCCTGTTGCTGCAAGCAGAACTTCGCGGATGTTGACGTTCTGTGGCTGCTGGTAAACGAACATCACAGTGTCAGCTACGTTCTGTGGGTCAAGCACGCCGCCCATCTCTTTCTTCCACTGCTCGTAACCATCAATGATGTCTTGAGAGGTGGTGTGAGACAGCAATTCAGTTTGTACTGCACCCGGAGCAATGGTCATGACGCGCACGTTGTCTGCTGCCACTTCTTCACGCAGGTTTTCGCTGATGGCGTGAACGGCAAACTTGGTGCCGCAGTAAGCTGCGTGTGCCGGGAATGTTTTGCGGCCTGCAATGGAGCTGACGTTGATGATGGAGCCGCTCTTGCGCGCTTTCATGCCTGGCAGAACTGCGTGGATACCATTGAGAACACCCTTCACATTCAGGTCGATCATGCGGTCCCATTCAGTTGGATCCTGAACGGACAGATCACCCAGCAGCATGCAGCCAGCGTTGTTGACGAGTGCGTCTGCAGGGCCGAATTTCTCTTCCGCTTCCTTTAAAGCTGCAATCAGCTGCTCACGGCTGGTGACGTCAACGCCGCGGCACAGTGTGTTTGGAAGACCCAGAGCTTCCATCTGCTCAACCCGGCGAGCAAGCAGAAGAAGTGGATGGCCAGCTGCGCTGAATGACTTCGCAATCGCTGCACCAATGCCGGAACTTGCGCCAGTGATAATGATAAGTGGCTTTGTCATTTTGTTTTCCTGCCTAGTTAGCTTTTTCTTGAGCAAGATGAACTTGCGTTGTGTTGAGGCGATTGTACAAAAATGATCACGCTGATAAATATGGGTAATCCGAAATGATTGTTAGGCTGAGATGAACAATATCTACTGGAATGGCCTTCGCTCGTTTCTGGCTGTGGCAGAACATGGCAGTTTTACCTTAGCCTCTGATGAAACGGGTCTTTCAAAAGCAAGCTTAAGCCAACAGGTGAGCCAGTTGGAGGAGCAGCTGGATGTGCAGCTGCTGTTTAGAACCACCCGCAAACTGCGCCTGACTGAAATTGGTGAGCGTTACTATGAGATGTGCCGCACTAGCGTGAAGCAGATTGAAGATGCATCTGATTTGGCATCGCAGGCGACGGACAGCCTGACGGGCCCCATTCGTATGAACGCTGTGGGCGGATTGATTGGGGAGGAGCTGATTGCACCGCTGGTGATTGAGTATCAGCACGCCAATCCGGGGATTGAGGTGAAACTGGATTTTTCCAGCATCCGGGAAGACTTGCTGGAGACGGACTACGATCTTGTGTTGCGGATGGGAGATTTGGAAGACAGCACCCTGATTGCCCGCAAGCTGTATACCATCACAACACGCTATGTGGCGTCCCCGTCCTTTGTGTCAGCTCATTCCAAAATCCGCCATCCTTCTGATCTGAAAGGTCTTCCTTTCATTTCCGGCAGTGTGCAGGAATGGATTTTCACGCGCGGACAAGAGCGCATTGTGGTGCAGGCGGAAAAAGGATTCCAGATCTCCAATGGCCGCGTCATGTGTCAGGCAGCAGCTGCGGGCTTGGGTGTTGCGCGCCTTGCCGATGTTTACACCGATGCACTCATCAAACGCGGCGAGTTGACGGAAATGCTGTCCGGATGGAAGCAGACAACACCGCTTTGGCTGGTGAGCCCGCCAACACGGCACCAACTGCACCGGGTGCGGGAATTGATGAATTACCTCACAGCCAACTTCAAAACACGCTATGAGGCGGTGCTGGGTTAGCGGCGGTAGGTGCCAACAAAGCCATCTGGCACAACAGCGCCTGCGGGGCTGGAGTTGGGAACGTTCACGCCAACCGGAATGAAAACACGCTGAATGATGATCTTGTCACCATCCGGCGGCGGCGGGCCGGGAAGCACGGCGCCTTGTGTGGTTTTGTAGCCTTTCAACTCGCAAATGAGGTTTCTGCTCTCAAATCCGGTGGGCACAACCATTGGACCCGGCGTGTGCTTTACAAAGATGGATGAGCGATACCCTTCTAGAAAACAGAAGGCACCATCAGGCGTGGTGTTGACTGTAATCAGCGTTGCCCCCGGTGGGATCTCGATGGAGGGCGAATAGGCCTGTGGCAGGCGTTCTTCATCAGAAACGCACCCTGCCAAAAGGGGAAGAGTGATTGCGAGAGTGCTTAAAGGGAGCTTGATTTGCAAGTCGTGGGCCTCTTCAGGACGATCTGCAAAAGGTAACGGGCACATGAAAAGGATGACACCCATAAGAATTGCTGAGGTTGTTTTGCTGATAGCCTCAAAAATGGTGAGGAGTGGTGGGGGCCACACCGAAAGACAAGGAGTTATCCAACACTGGATCCACTGAGGATTTTGCAAGCAGACCCGCCGTAACTCTCGATAATACTCGCAAGGACCAGACTGTTTTATGCGGGATGAGCGACTGTGGCTTTCCTGAGAAAGCTTCAGCTTAAAGCAAGCAAAGTTTAGATGCCGAGTAAGGTTTGAATGGAAGTTTCTGGCTATGCAGCGTGATGCACGGCGTTCGAAATATCAGATAGAGTGTTCAAAATGCACACGAACTTTGTAAGGCGGATTAGGAATGCTCGGTTTTTTTATGAGCGAGGGGATTGTATTTCGGTGCATGCAAGTGTGCTGTTTCCTGTCCTATGTCTTTGCGGGTGAAGATAATCTGGAGCTTTCATGGTGAAATCAGCAGTTTAGGTCGTGGATAGGTGGTGCTTTGCCGAAGTATATTTTTTTTGATTATTGAAGCGGGTTAAGGAATACATCTTGTTGGCATGTTGATAGTCAGACAGGTAATTTCTTCATTTTCTCAGTTTAATTTTATTCTCGAATTGAACTTGGTTCACGCATTAATGATGGAAGTTGCGCATAAAACACTAAGGAAAACTCGACAGGTTTTGTACTCTTGCATCCACGAAATTAGGAAGTATCTATGAGAGAGTGAACCGAAAGGTGCACAAGGATACTTTGAGCCCATATAGCCGTTTTGCGCAGATTAACGGAACGAGAATGACAAAATTAGGTGAAGCCACGCTGAAGCTGTTGGAAAATAGCACAGTACGAAAAGGTCTTGCTGAACTCCGCGTGGGGATCGAAAAGGAAGCTCTGCGTGTTGGCAGAGATGGCTTTATGTCATTGCGTGATCACCCGGAATCTCTGGGTAAAACGCTAACGCACAAATTTATCACGACAGATTTCTCTGAGGCTCAGGTGGAGTTCATCACACCTGCTGTGCATTCTGTTGCAGAGAGCCTGGATTTTCTGAAAGAACTGCAGGCTTTTGCAGCGCGTAAGACGGATGATGGCGAGTATTTGTGGAATGCGTCCATGCCGCCTGAAATTGCCGGTGATGAGACGATCCGCATCGCGGAGTATGGAAACTCGAATGCGGCGCAGATCAAAACGCTGTACCGCAAGGGACTGGCGCATCGCTATGGCAAGCGTATGCAGACGATCTCCGGAATCCACTACAACTTCTCCATCTCCGATGGCCTTTGGCACGAGTTCCATGAGCAGTGTACCTCCGGCGGAAGCCTTCAGGACTTCCGCAGTGCAGGGTATCTCGGCCTGATCCGTAACCTGCAGCGTCATGGCTGGCTGGTGCTTTACCTGTTTGGGGCTTCTCCTGCCGTCGACAAAAGCTATCTGGCATCCCCGCACCCAACCCTGTCCATGCTGGGTGATGACACTTATTTTGGCGAATATGCAACGTCTCTGCGCATGAGTGATCTGGGTTACACCAGCGTCGTGCAGAGTGAGCTGGACATTCACTACAACTCTCTTTGCGATTACATTGAAGGCCTGCGCGGCGCTCTTGCAACGTCTGTGCGCCAGTACGAGCAAATTGGTGTGGCGGAAGAAGGCGACTACAAGCAGATCAACACGCACCAGCTGCAGCTTGAAAACGAGCTGTACGGCTCTGCACGGCCTAAGCGAAACACCAAGGAAGGCGAGCGCCCGATTGCTGCGCTGTGTCGCCGTGGTGTTGAATACATCGAATTGCGCTCTCTCGACATCAATCCGCTCAACCCGATCGGGATTTGTGAGCAGCAGGCTCACTTCCTCAATGCCTTCCTGACCCATATGACCCTTGCTCCGTCTCCATGTATCTCCTCTGGAGAGCAGCAGGCGCTCAACGATCAGCAGCGCATGGTTGCCTGGCAGGGTCGTCTGCCAAACCTGATGCTACCAGCCTATGGCGATGGTGGTATGGAACTGCGTGAAGCAGGCCATCAGGTGCTAGATGATATGCGTCTGACAGCTCAGATCATGGATGAAGTGTACGGCGGTACAGGCCATACAGATGCTGTGAACGCGCAAGCGGCCAAGCTGGACAATCCTGAGCTCACACCATCCGCTCAAATTTTGAAAGGCGTGAAGCAGAAGGGCTCTTACACCGGCTTTATCGCTGATCTTTCCAGGAACCAGTCTGATCACCTGAAAGCGATGCCGCTGTCTGGTGAACGTCTGAAGTTCCAGGACGCGATGGTGTCTCAGTCTCGCGCCGCTTATGAGCAGGTTGAAACGCAGGCGAGTAACCACAGCTTCGATCATTTCCTGGATTCGCAAAACAAAACGGAAGTTTTGCCGCCAGAATGTCTGGATGGCCAGTAAAGCCTGACCTTGAACACGGAAGGCAAGGCTTGCTCCAAATCCAGCCCTACACATCGGAAGACCACGACGTGCTCGCTGCGCTCTATGAGAGCGTGGCGAGCCGTACGTTTGCCTATGACTACACCAGCCTCGTAGATGCCAGCCAGTTTCAAAGCCTTGTTGAGGGGGAGGATGTCTGGGTCTTGAAGTATGCAGGAGAGCGTATCGGCTTCATCGGCTACTTCACGCCAGAGCACTTCCTGCATTCGCTGTACATAGACTACGCCCACCACAAACGCGGATTCGGGCGACAGGCACTGCAGTTTTTGTTGGAAAATTATGGCTGCAGGCACGAGTTGAAAGTGCACCGCATCAATCAGCCTGCGTTGAAGTTTTACAGCGCGCTTGGATACGAGGATATCACTGCACAGGCCGATGCTCATCAAACCTGGCAGCGTTTGCGCTCACCAGAGGCAATTCTGGATCACTCACCGGCTATTGCGGTGGGAGAACAAGTCTCTTACCGACAATAAGTTCAATATATCAAGCCATTAGAGCACGTCGCGATCATTAACATTCACGCATCGCGCTCTAATATCTTTGGTGGAGCGAATTCTAGCCGTTTGATTGAAACCAATCAAACGGAACACGCTCTAAGATGGCATGCAAAGAGCAGGTAGACGATCAACATGTGCTTTGATCGTTTGCTCGGCCAGTTCACCGTCCCCAGTGCGCACAGCATTGATCAGCTGAGTGTGATCATCCTGAACGCCTTCTGAAATAAACCCGGCACGGCGCATCGCAGCGCGGTAGCGGGTGCACTGGTCATGAAGCATATGCAGGAACCGGCTTGCCCAACTGGAGCCTGCTCCCTCAACCAACGTCATATGAAACACGCGGTTGGCTTCTTCCCATTCATTCCAGAAATCACGCCGTGAAGCTTGCCATGTCCGCTCAATTTCCTGCAGTGCATGGTAGGCATCCAATACGCTTTCACGCCACTGAGCGTCGCCCTTTTCAACGGCGGTTCTCACCGTTGCGCTTTCAAGAAGGCGGCGCTGATCAATAATATCCTGAAACTCTTTTTGCGAAAGTTCTGGAATATAAAATCCCTTATGAGATTGCGTGGCAACCAGTCCTTGAGACACCAGACGGGAAAGTGCTTCGCGTACAGGTGTAGGCCCAACATCAAATGTGCTGCACATCTCGCGAATGCGCAATTTACTGCCCGGCTCAAGCTGGCCAGACAAAATTGCCGCCCGCAGGTGCGCGTAGGCCCTGTCAATGAGAGAGGCGGATGACGGGACGTTTTGTGCAGTGACCGATGTTACGGCTCTTTCTAAGGTATCCTCTATTTTCAAAGTTATCTGCCTTACAATTATTATCTATGCAATTTGGCGTTTCTTTTCGTCGGTATGGAAACTAGGTCATTTGTTTTGTTATCCGGCCAAGTTAAATTGCAAATATGAATTGGCCTTCTTATTACATCAATTGTAAAACAATATCTGAACTATAAAAGCAATGAAATTGCGTAGGAATGACATAACTTTCCAATAAAACGAGAGTGTTTTATGGAAAATATCGTCGAATTATCGATTATTTTTAAAAAAATGTGTAAGTACGGTCTTATTCATTGAGCATATGAATCAGACTTACTTAGAGTTCGATGAACAGAAATAGAGTTTATTCGCTATTTTAATAAAATAATCTCAACTATACTCTGCCGGCTCACTTCTTCGCGTATAAACGGCAGAAACTATTAGCAACGCTCTAAGTGGAAATCACTTATAGATCGCAAAATATCTCCCCCCAATACGCGATGAATTGCTCAGCTTATCTCTGGTGTTTCAGAAAACTTATCCTCCCTACTCCACGCAGTGTTATTGCTCTGTGAGGAGGCGTGAGAATCAGAAGCTGGATGATTGAGTCGGAGCGAGCTGACGCATGAATATGTTTCTGGAGAAATGGATCGGTTGTTTTGTCGATTTTATGCACGCCTCGTTTTTGAGTTTTGAAACAGCATAACTGATTGAAAATAATAGATATTATGCCTCTCAGAGAGGCGATGATCATAAGTGTTAATGAGGATTAACCAAAAAGGGATTGAACTGAACTACAGGTTGGTTACCCTTTCGACGCAAACACGGGCCATATGGGCGCACTTTCCGTTTGTAGATGACTAGAACCGTTTGAGGGCTAAGCGAAGTGGAATACGGCAACAACACTCTTTTGCGTGAGGAAACTCCGTCTGAGAAGATCTCCCGTTATTCGCAGCTCCTTTCTGGCCAGCTGCACCGGTTAAGACAAGAACTTTATCCGCCTGAAGCGCATAAATTGCTGCGCTCGTTCTCTTCTGTCGATGTTGCCCGTCTTATCGGTGTTTCTGAAAGCACCATTCGCCAGCTGGATCTGGACGGAGAAGGCCCGACGCCAACCCGTCTTGCCAATGGCCGCCGCAGTTACACGTTGCAGCAGATCAACGCGATCCGTGAAGTGCTTGCCGCCCGTAAAAAGGGCGATGAAGCCGTTAATATCCTGCCGCGCCGTCGCGACGGTGAAAAGCTGCAGGTGATTGCGTGCGCCAACTTTAAAGGCGGCTCCGCAAAGACCACCACCAGCACGCATCTTGCCCATTATCTGGCCCTGCGCGGCTACCGTGTGCTCGCGATTGATCTTGATCCGCAAGCCTCGCTTTCTGCGATGTTTGGTGTGCAGCCTGAGTTTGATGTTGAGCCAAACTGCACCTTGTTTGGTGCTCTGCGTTATGATGAAGGCCGCCGGACACTGGGTGACGTGATCCGCCCGACCTATTTTGACAATCTGGATCTGGTTCCGGCCAACCTTGAGTTGGCTGAGTTCGAACACATCGTTCCAACAGCGATCGCTTCTGGTGCGTCTACTGGCGAAAACATCTTCTTCCGCCGCATCCGCAACGTTCTGAACGAAGTTGATGATCGCTACGATGTTGTTGTGATCGATTGTCCGCCACAGCTTGGCTTCCTCACTCTGGGCGCGCTGTTTGCATCCACCGGATTGCTTATTACGCTGCACCCGCAGATGCTGGATCTTGCAAGCTGTAACCAGTTCCTCGGCATGAGTTCTGACCTGATGGCCGTGATTGAGAACAATGGTGGCGAAATGAATCTGGATTGGATGCGGTTCCTCGTGACCCGTCACAATCCAAATGACAGCCCGCAAACCCGTGTGGTTGGCTTGTTGCGTGCCCTCTTTGGCGAGGATGTGCTGACATCGCCAGCTTTGGAATCCACTGCGGTTGCCAATGCGGGCCTTGAAAAGAAATCGCTTTACGAACTGGAACCGGGCGCCATTGGCCGCGAAACGCTTAAGCGTGCGCTTGAATCCATGGATTCGGTAAACCGTGAAATTGAAGATCTTCTCCGCAGCTCTTGGGGTCGAACACTATGAACAAAGCTAAGGACCGGAAAAACGCATTAGACACGCTGTTTTCAGGCGGCGGTATGGCGGGCATGGTTGCGGATGCAACAGCGCCGCGCCCCCGCTTGTCGTCCGGTGCTATTGGCGCAGCCGAGATCAACCTGATCAAGGACGAACGCGACAAACTGCGTGAAGAGTTGAAAACACTGAACACGCAAATGGCGACTTCCGACAATGTGGTGGAGCTGAACCCGGAACAGGTTCAACCCTCCTTTGTTGCGGACCGTATGGAAGTTGCGTTTGATCCGGCATTTGAGGCGCTCAAAGAGTCTATTGCGGAGACTGGACAGCAAGTGCCAATTCTGGTGCGTCCTGCGCCAGATGAAGACGGCATCTACCAGATTGCTTATGGTCACCGTCGTTGGAAAGCCTGCCGCGCTTTGGGCAAGCCCGTCCGCGGTGTCATCAAGCCGCTCTCTGATGAAGAATTGTTGGTTGCTCAAGGCCAGGAAAACCATGAACGGAAAGACCTGAGTTTCATTGAAACCTGCCTGTTTGTTTTCCGCCTTGCGCAAGATTACCCGCAGACGCTCATTGTCAAAGCCATTGGCAAAGACAAGTCTCTCGTTTCCAAACTCCGTAAGCTGGCGGCAACCATGCCTGAGGAGTTTTTGCGTGTGATTGGGCCTGCCCCAAAAATCGGACGGCCACGTTGGGAAGAGATGGCAAGTTTCTTCCACGAGGGCCAGCTGGCGCCGAACCACGAAAAAGCGATTGCCTCGCTGTTTGCGCTGGATTCATTCACAGAGCTTCACAGCGATGAGCGGTTTAGCGAAGTGTTGCAGCTGCTGCAGGAAACGCCAAGCGAGATGGAGGCAGGTTCTGCGTCCTCTTCTGGTGAGATTGCTGTTGCAGCTCATACCCGCGCCGCGAAATCTTCTGAATGGCTTGGAAACAAGCATGTGCTCGTCAAGCACACTGGCAAAGCGACCGTCTTCTCCGTTGATAGCAAAACGCAGAGTGACTTTGGCTCCTTCTTGCTGAAAGAGCTGCCCGGTCTGATTGCCAAATTTGAAGACACGAAGGGGGAGGATGCCTGATGGTGTAACCCCTGAATGACGAAAGGCCCTGCTGACGGCAATCAGCAAGGCCCCAAAATCGTCGCCCAAGAGAGTGAAGAGCACTCGTCGAGGACCATCTTTAGCACGATCATCCTACGACGAACGCGCGGTGCGAATCAAGTCAGCAATGCTTTCTTGAAACCCTTTGTGGCGCATTTTTGCTTTTTCGGGCGCTCAATCCCCAATCTTACTTGGATAACACCTTGGGTCTTCCCTCGGTGAATGGGTTAGCTATGCAAAGCACCGGTGTTGCGTCCTTTCGCAAAATGACACCCGGCATGTTGGAAAGCCAGCGACTGGCAATGGCGAATGACATCGTCAAAACAACAAAAGCCGAGGTGGCGATCACGTTAAAAAAGGCGGCTCCTGCTCTGGGGATCGATGGTACCGCCTACCATATTCTCGATATTCTGATCGGCCTGACACGGGCAGATGACTGGAAACAGGACCGCCGTCCGCTGGTCGCGATCTCCAATGACAAGTTGGCTGAATACGTGTGCCGCTCCACGCGCACCGTGATCCGTGCACTTAAGCGACTGGTTGAGGTGGGCATACTGGCATACCGCGACAGTTCAACAGGCCGTCGTTTTATCTATCGCAATGGTGCAAGTGGTGAGATTGACCGTGGATATGGTTTTGACTTTTCGCCAGCACGCCAGCGGATTGATGAGATCAAACGGATTGGGGAAGAGTTTCAAGCACGGGTGCGGGCAGAGCAGGAAGCAAAGCGGACTGTTAACCGGCTGTCTCGCGCAATCGTTGACGCTTGCCGGACCGGGCAAAGCGAAGGCGTGGATTGTACCGTGTTCCTGGGAGAACTCTCTGCCATTATGGAAACGCCAATGCTGCTTCTTGAGCGGGCAGCCAAGGTCTCAAAACTCTATGAACTGGTTGTAGAAGAGCTTGCGGAAGACAAAACCGGAGACGAGCAAACTGCCTCAGATATCAATGAATATGCTAAAATGTCAGGCGACCATGACATTCATGTCACCCCTTATAATAATACAACCCATCAAACTCATATAAATAGTAAAACACGGCAGCCATCTAACGATGGCTACTCAAATAACAACTCCGCTTCTAACGAAGCTTCGAAGATTGCTCTTGAAAAAGATCAATCAAGCAAATTCTCTGCCAAATCCAACGCTTCAGCTCAATTGCAATCTCGGCAATCTGGTCAGTTAGATAATGGTTTAAGTGAGCATTTATCTGCTATTTCCATTGGTTTGATTGATAGCGCAACAACAGAGACCCAGGAAATGCTGGGCATGCAGTTTTCAAGCTGGTTCGAGCTTGCGCAGTCTGGCGAGCAGCTTCGTTTGGCGATTGGCCTTTCCGAAGATGGCTGGAAACAAGCGGTTGTGACACTGGGCGAAAAAATGGCTGCGGCGGTTCTGGTGGTGACGGTTGAAAAAACCCTGCGCGATCCTGAAGGCATTTCGCGACCGGCGGGTTACTTCCGCGCCTGTGTTGACCGCGCCAAGGACGGAAAACTCGCCCTGCACAAGTCGCTTTATGGTCTGGCTCTGGGGTAAGGGTCTGCAATGCCGGTTTCTTGCGGATGGGGTAGATGGATCCGCAAGTGTGGTGTTGGTGCGCGGGTGATGAATTCGTCTTCGATAAGGTCAAGCATATTGCGTTGTTCCCGAAAACTCACCAACGCCTTTGCATCCGCAAAGGAAAACCATTGATAGGTATCGTGCTCTTCATTGATCGTAATTGAGGTATCGTGAGGAACATCTGCAACAAACACTGGCAGAATTACGAAGCTGTTCTTTTCTGGGATGTAGAAACGAATATCAGCATCTGCGGACCAAAGGTTGTCGAGCACTATGCCAGTCTCTTCTCTCACTTCGCGTAGCATTGCTTGCCAGGCTGTCTCTCCTGCTTCGATACCCCCAACAATCTGACTCCAGGTATGAACTGGTGGTTTGAGGCGGTGAAGCAGGAGAACCTGTGGCTCTTCAGTGTTCTTGTTGATGAGAAATACGGTTGCGGCGTCGCAAAAAACAGGGACTTGGGACATAATGGTCTCATTGAAAATGGTAAAGGATTCAGATTAAGCCAAGAGAAGCAGATTTATCTCTTATCCTGGTGGTCAATTACCCGCCTCCTCCTTAACATCGCTAGGTTGAACCTAGATCTTTGGTCATCACATCAGATGGCTTACATCGTTTAATTTTGCCACTCTGGAAGAACCATCCTTCTCTCGTGTCAAATGCGTGAGACTGCAGGGTCTGATGTCGTGCGTAATGTTCTGTAGGTGAATATCGCTTGAAAGGCCAAGCCACCAGTTGATGATGCAAATGATGGAGTTTGCGTGGCTAATGATTATGAGCCTCTCCATGTTGGCATTCGCTAAGAATTCCATGTAGGTCGCAATTCGAGAATACAACATCCGCCAACTTTCACCCTGATCGTAAGGAATCCAATCAAGAACTGGTTCGGTTGGTGAGCTCCAGATTTTCTGGGCTTCTGCTTTTGAGAGGTCTTTTGCCACGCCGTTGTTCAATTCACGCAACTGCCCGGCTTTGGTGAACGCATTTCCGGTTTTCTGAGTTATCCATTCCGCAGTTTGCACTGCGCGTGTCAGATCGCTGGTAAAAATTTGAAAGGCAGGAGTTGGAACAGATTTTGCCAAGTAATCGGCAGTTTGCTTCGCTTGAGTGATGCCGCGAGGTGTAAGTGTTGAATTTGTCCAACCGCCCACAACACCTTTCAGCATGTGCTCACTTTCACCGTGTCTCAGAAGAATGAGTTCGTTCAACATTCAATACCACCAGAGTTCCGGCACTTCCATGAATAGAGAATGTGGAGTGTCAGGAGCTCAAAACTTCGCTGGTCTCTTCGTCCTGCGGTGTCGGTAACTCGATCCGAAGATGTGGGCTTGCTTTGCGTGTTACGAACTCGGCATGGAGATATTCAAGAACACGGCGCTGGCCGGGAAAGCTGAAGAGCTCCATGGCATCATCAAATGAAAACCATTGATAGGCATCGTGTTCCTCATTGATGGCGATTGGCGTTTCGCTGGAAACAAAGCTCACGAATACTGGCAGTTTTTGGATGATGTTTTTTTCCGCAACATAAAACTCCTCGCACAGATCAGCAGACCAGAGTTCGGTGAGGACCAAACCGGTTTCCTCTTTCACCTCTCGTAATGCTGCTTCCCAGCCGGTCTCATTTGGTTCAACCTTGCCTGCGACCTGACACCAAGCGCCGAGCAAAGTATCAGCGCGGCGCATAAGCAAGACCTGCGGCTCCTCTGCATTCAGGTCGAGAAGAAAAACGGAAACGCCGTTGCTGAGAACGGGAATATTGTTGGGGGTCATAAGTTGCTCATAAAATAACTGGTGCAATAGACCATGAGCATACTCAGAGAAGAACGAAAAACCAAGAGAGACAAAGGGCCGGAGATCACTCCCCTGCCCTCACGTTTAAGTTTTGGAGTGGGCTGTTGAAGCCGGGACCTGATCGTCTTTAGAGAACTGACCGCGTGTCCGGTTGGCATAAGAGACCAGTGCCAACATCACCGGCACCTCAACCAGTACACCAACGATGGTTGCCAAGGCAGCTCCGGAGGTGACGCCGAACAAGCTGATTGCCACAGCGACGGCCAGCTCAAAGAAGTTGGACGCACCAATCATTGCGCCGGGTGCTGCAACATTGTGAGGCTGACGCCACTTCCGCATCCAGAAGTAGGTGACGAAGAAAATCAGGACAGTTTGGATGAGAAGCGGAATCGCGATGAGAACGATGTCTGCTGGTGATGAAATGATGTTGTCCGCCTGAAGACCAAACAGCAAGAACACCGTGCCCACCAGACCTGCAATCGAGAATGGTTTCATCCCTGCACTGAATGAAGAAAGGTGCTCTTTGTCTTTGAGGCCGAGCCGGGTCAACCACCCTGCCCCCAATGGCAACGCAACAAATAGTGCGGTTGAAACCAGCAGTACATCCCATGGGACAATGATGTTTGAGACATCCAGCAAAAACGCCGCGATTGGCGCGAAAGCGAAGATCATAATCAAGTCATTGGTTGCAACCTGTGCCACCGTATAACTTGCATTGCCCTTTGTTAGATAAGACCAGACAAACACCATTGCAGTACATGGAGCAACGCCAAGCAAGATCATGCCTGCGATGTATTGATCCGCCAGATCTGCTGGAATGAACGGCGCAAAGATATGGCGCATGAACAGCACGGCCAGAGCTGCCATGGTGAAGGGTTTCACCAGCCAGTTCATAGCTAGTGTTACGATGAGTCCCTTAGGTTTCACAAAGCAATTGCGAACCTCGGTGAACTCGACCTGCACCATCATTGGATAGATCATAAGCCAGATCAGAACCGCGATGACCAGATTGATCCCGCCGACCTGCAAGTCACCGATTATCTGAAAAAGGCCAGGTTGAAGGAGGCCGGCCCCTACCCCCAGAGCCATTGCAAGACCTACCCAGACTGAGAGGTAGCGTTCAAAAGTACCCATGATTTCTCCTGCCTATCGTCGATAGACGATGAATTTCGACAAATTTTAGAGCTTGAAGCTGCTCTCAAAGAGGAAGTTGAAGTTCTTCAACTCAGACCGATTGACTGAATAACAAATGCGCGGGCGCTGAACTTCCGCCAGTATGAACCCTGCATCCTTTAAGATCCGAAGATGCTCGGACACAGTGGATTGCGCCAGACCGATAGAGTTCACGAGATCTCCACCGACGCAGCCGGGTTGAGCCGCCATAATCTTCAGCAAGCGAACACGCGCAGGATGCGCCAGGGCTTTGGCCTGGACTGCGAGCTTTTCTTCTTCTACCTCATTCAAAGAGGCAGGTGCGAATTCCGTAACGCAGGTGTTTTCTGTCATCGTTGATTCCGTATATCGTCGATACACGATATACTCCTCTCCTCCCCCACTGGCAAGGCCTTTCTGTGTTGACAGCTGTCAACTTTTTTGAAGCCGAGTTGACAGCTGAAACTCCCCTCCCCTGCTCACTTCTATCGTGCTGCGGAGTGATACTCTGGGTTGGGCTGCATGCCTGTTGCAGAGGCCATGCGGTTGGACATGGAGAAAAAGGCCGCGACTTCGCAAATGTCCCAGATGTCTTCTTCCGAAAACCCAATATCCCGAAGGCCTTGCCGGTCACCCTCAACAATCTCAGAGGACGTCTTCGCAATCTTTGTAGAAAAGTCGAGCATCACACGCTGCTTGTCAGTCAGATCAGCATAGCGATAGTTCATCACCATAGCTTCACCCAGTTCCGGCTTGTTGGAATACTCCCGAACAGCAGCGCCATGGGCGACCTGACAATACCAGCAGGAATTGATCGACGAAACGGTGACAGCAATCATCTCTCGTTCCAGTTTGGAAATGCCAGAGTCTCCAAGCATGAGCTCATTATACATCTGAGAAAACGCCCTGAGCTTTTCTGGTCGATGTGCGAAGGCAATCAGCACGTTCGGGATCAACCCGAGTTTGCTCTGACATTTCCCAAAAAGCTCCTGAATATCATCAGGTAATGGATCCGGCAGGCTAAGCTTCAAGGCAGTCGGATGCGTAAGGCTTGCGCTCTCTATTTTCTGAAAATCGGTTGTAGTCATTATATGGTCTCTCCTCCATTTCAACAGCTTAACTGTGATTGAAGGAACTGTCCTCACTACAAAAGGAGAGCAAAGAAAAGCCCGCCTTTGGGAAGAGGCGGGCTTAGTTGGAGGCTTGCTTGTGATTTAAGCGTGGGCGGAGAGCTTACGCTCTTTTCGTTTATTGGTGACGTGCACATATCTGTAGAGCTCTAAGAGTAGAAGCGGTGTGAAATGCACCAGTGCTGGCCCAAATTTGTAGTCTACCAGGACCCAATGGGCGAACACGAGGACTGCTGCTGCGTAAGCAAGTTTCTGAAGGTTCTTCCATCTGGATCCGAGCTGGGCGATGAACCAATCATTGCTGGTGACTGTGAGCGGAATGAAAATGAGAGAAGCCAGCCATCCAGTCCAGATCCCGATTTTGACGAGATCTTGCAGGATAGGGCCAAGAGATCCCTTATCCAGCAGGTAGATAGCGACATGCAGAGCTGAATAGCAAGCTGCAGCTACGCCAATATACCGCCGCCGTGCCATCAGCCAACGCACCCATCGTTGACCGTTTGTCAGGAACATCAGCGGCGTGATCATGAGGCTTATGATGAGAAAACGAGCGGCAAACTCTCCAGTTGGAAGGAGAAGGTGCTCCAACTTGTCGCTTTCACGGAGAAGCTCTCCGATGATAGCAAGCCCCGGGAGTGCAAGGATAGACCAGAAGGTAAATGGTGAGTTCCAAATTGCTCGAAGGTAAGACATGGTCGCCCGGATGAGTTTGCACTGAGTTGTAAGGTGCACACTGCTGATTTCGCGGTGTTGGGGTACGTGGGAAGTCAGCAGTGTGCGGCCGATTGCGACTGCGGAGTTCGCGTTCAACCTTGTCTAAACACTGGATCAGCTCTGTCTTTTCCGCAAGAAATCAGATGTAACAAAATGTCGTGGAACTTGGTTGGGTTAGAGATCTAGCTGCTTCGTGGTGTCGGTTAAGTTATGGCCCAACATATTGGAGGCATTAGATAATTTAAGAAGCTCCGACAATGGCCCGCAAACTGTCCTTTCTGCATGTGTTTAGCGAAAGGCTTCCTCTATTACACTTTAACAAGAGTTGCGTTGTTTTTGATGCAAACGTGGTTGCAAACAGCAGTAACAGCTGAGGGCCTCTGAAAAGAAACCCGCCGCAAATCTGCGATAGACTGTTGAGTGAGTTGTGTGCTGCGAATGTTGGCTTGGATAGAATGAGAGGAAAACTGGGCCTCAAAGCATCGGATTGATACTCGGTTTTATCGGCTTTGCGCGAGATGTGCAGGTTTTTGACCTACCAAACGGACGGGTCATCAGAGCTGAATACGTGTGAGTTGCCAACTGACAACATTGCTCTGGAAGGGATATCGGCACTCAGGTTGCCCGAATTGAGTGCCGATGTTGGAGGATGTTACAGGTTCAAACGCAGAACCTGAGAACGTTTCTGGAACTCTTCCTCATCGATTTCACCAGTCGCAAAACGTCTGCTCAGTATGTCCAGAGCTTCTGAGGTTTGGGACTTTAGCTCTTCAGGTTCAACCTTGCGAGCAGTGTTGGAACCTCCGAAATAGCCGTAGGACCGAGCGATTAAAAAGCCGATGACGAGCAAGAGAATAAGCGTGATTGGGAATGGGAAAAAGTGAAATCCGTGCATTCCTGCTTGATGAAACATAGTGATCTCCTTGGGATATTTATTAGACATCACTAGAATGGGGAGTACCGGCACAGCTTTCAAATTACATTTGTAATCAACTGTCTCAACCGCTTCACCTGCGGATAACGGTTACACTTTTATAAAAGTGGACAGCTGTCAACTTTTCGAATTGGCAAGAGATTTCGAATTTACGTCGAAACTATCCGTGGAATGAAACAGGATGGAAGGCGTGGTTCAGGTAGCATACTGACAGGAAAAAGAGGTGCCAGAATGATCAAAAAACTCCCAGAAAGTTCGGAGAACATCCTCGGTTTCGAGGTGGATGGAAAGGTCGATCTTAACGAAGAAATGGAGCTGATTTCGCAGGTTGAGAACGTCCTCGACAAACATGCAAATGTCAGTGTGCTGGTGATTTTGAATGATCAAGCGAAGTGGGGCATCGAGGCTGGCTACGAAGATTTGAAGTGGGCGATGACACATATCAAGAGTTTTCATCGCATCGCAATCGTCTCTGATCGGAAGATTTGGGAGTGGCTCGTCGCGATTGATAGTCCGTTTGCAGCCATGCTTGGAATAGGTGAAAAGCACTTCGATATGGCAAATCTCGACAAGGCCTGGGAATGGGTCAGAGAGTAAATTAGGCCCATCGGGCGGTGAGGATAGAGCGTTGATAGAGACCTATCGCGGTGTAGTTTACCCCTATCAGTTGGACCATATGGGACACATGAATGTTCAGTGGTACACCGAGAAATTCGATGAGGCCAACTGGCATCTGTTCTCACAAGCCGGGCTAAGCGCGACCTATTTTCGAGAGTACAACAGGGGTATGGCTGCCGTTCAGCAAACCACGAAATACCATGCCGAAGCGCTGGCGGGAGACCTGCTTCTGTGTCGATCAGGGGTGACGGACATTCATGATAAGACGCTCTATATCCTCCATGAAATGCATAATACTGAAACGCAGAAATTGATCGCGACCACTGAACTGATATGCGCGCATCTGGATAGGGAAGCCCGCCATGCGTGCCCGTTTCCGCCAGACGTGCGGGCGGCGGCAAAAGCACTTCTCATAGAGGGTAACTAAGTCCTCCATCGCGTTTCAGGAAGGCTATTCTGGTCCTATATCGCGTTCTAGGTCGCAGGCAATCCGCCAAACTCCCATGGTTCCAACAGGCAAATCATGGAGTTATCAAATGGCAACAAAGCACAGCACCAAAGCCCTTATCGCGATTGGCGTAATAGCGATTGCGGCTTACGTTACATTCTCAACAGGCATGGAAACCTCTGAGACTCTCAGCCCTGAAGGTGTGCATTCAATCGAGATCTCAGGAAGCAATCTGGGTCTGCGCATCGTCGGAGGCAATAGCAGTTCAAGCGACATTAAGCTTGATACAAGCGATGCAAGAGGTTGCTCTCTAACCGCTACAACATCCAAGAATGAAGACGGTCTTATGACCATTAAATTTGAAAGACGCGGGTCCTGGAGACTTGGTTGGTGCGACCCGGCGGCGACGCTCAGGTTGCCGAATTCGATGAACATCAGCGTAAAGATGGACAGATTAGCGGGTGACTTTGTGGGGCAGTTTAAGGACTTCGCTATCACCTCAGAGAAGTCTGTCATCTATTTCGACGGGAGTGTTTCGCGCTTCGATTTGGTTGGAGAGATGGCCGCGGTCTATTTGAAATTTGATGCAGATGTTCCAAAGGAAAACATCCGCATCAATGTTGAGAAGCTCGTGTCCAGCATCAACTTGGCGAAGGGGTGGAAGCACGCCACAAGCATCCTGCTAGAGATCTTTTAGGCCGACTCCACACTCTGCACAGTACGGCTTTCTTTTCGCCAGGCACTCGGGCTCTTGCCGGTGATGCGTTGGAACTCGCGGTTGAAGTTTGACTTTGTCGTAAAGCCAACCTCGTAAATGATCGTGGTGATTGGGGTGTCTGTTGTCTCTAGCAGATGACAGGCCTCAGTCACACGAAAGCCGTTGGTGTATTGCGGTAGGTTGACCTCACGCACTGTGTTGACAGCTGTCGAAATCTGACGCGCTGGCACTCGGAGTTTACGTGCCAACCTGTCGAGAGACAGGTTCTCGTCCCGATACAGATGTTCATTTTGCATGAGTTGATCGAGAGCCTCAACTAGCTCAATCTGTTCCTCGGAGGCCGAAACGGTCTTTGCTTCGGGTTGTGGCAACTGCGGTGTAGCTGCTGGTTTGCGAGTAAACAGAACAGCGATTGTGACCAGCGCAAGCAGCATGAAGAGGTTTGCCGTGCCAACGATGGTTGCTGCATTGGTCCCCTTGTTCACGGCAAAGTCTGCTGCAACGGCTAAATCAACAAGTGCGGATGTTGAGAAAATAGCGCCTGCGATCAGCTGTGTCTGGCGCGCCGGGAGCATCTGATCAATGGGCAGATGGCTGGCCCATTCCCACTGCCTGGTCGTTGCAGACCGGAAGAACAACAGTCCATAACCGAGATAGACAACGACACTTGTAAGGTCGATCAGCACCAGCGCGTTGAAAGCGGGTGCCAGAGTGAGAGAGCTAAGAGATGCAACCGTTGCAACAATTGTCCAACCGACAGCTTTCTTCGAAAGACGCTCCGTGAGTTGAAGAAATGAGAGCCAGGTCGCAGGCGGCAACAACAATGCCAGCCCTATGAGTGACCAGGGTGGGAGGTCTCCCATGCCCCATTTGATACCAAGAAGAACCGACTGGATTGCGTAAAGGCTGATGGTTGCAATAAGCAGTGACGGAATTTTGCGTCCATACCCCACCATAAGGCGCAGCAGGATGAAGCATAAGAACAAGGCAGTAAAAAAGGGAAGGGGTAAGCTCGGCAACGCGCCAACTCCAATTGCAGACAATGCTCTATATCTAGTCTGTCTGCGTAAGGAGTAAAAGAGCGTACTGCATTTCTTTTAGCGGCAGAGCTTTCGGGCAACATTGAGCACAAACATCCAGAGGATGGCTTGCGTCCAGACGATGCCGATCAGATCCCAACTGATAGCGGGAACGAGGAAGCCGGATCGACAGATGACAACTGCGAGTAATTGAGTGGTGATTATTGCCATGAGCAATTTCGCCGAAGGGCGTGGTGCCTGCCAGAACCAGTGATCGTGTCTGCAGACAAACAGGAGTAGATGTCCGGCCACAACCAACTGCAAGAACATGACGCTCTGCAACTCCGCAGCGGGTACATCCAGCCAATGCCGCGCTGCCATCATGAGGGCAAAGTTCTCGACAACTGAAATGAGCCCGAGCACGGTTGCCGTGCGCAGCATGTTTCCGAGTTGCCATTCCATTGGCGCTGGTGCAGCCTCGGTGTTGTCGTAGGCGATGGTGATGATCGGGATGTCATCCAGCAATGCCAGCATCACAATCATGATGGCTGTCAGAGGCACCTCTTCCAACAACAGCACGCTGGCAGAGACAAACACCATAAGGTTGATTGTCATGGCCATGCGATAGTCAACGTAGCTGATCATCCGTGCGAAGATTTTCCGTGCCTCGATAACGGCATCGGTGATGACGGATAGGCCAGGCAGTGTGAGGATCAGATCAGCGGCAGATCGGGCTGCATCTGTTGCACCTGAAACGGCAATGCCCACATCAGCTTGTTTCAATGCTGGAGCATCATTCACGCCGTCACCCGTCATGGCGACGTAACCTCCGGATTGTTGAAGTGCTTTGACGATGCCGTATTTGTGCTCGGGAAAGACACGGGCGAAGCCATCTGCGTTGACGATCTCCTCGCGGATGTTGGCTGGCAGGTTGTCCATGTCCTTTGCCTCAGAGAACACCTGACTGGCGCTTTCAAGTGAGGTGCCGAGACCCAGCTGTCCGGCAATCTCTCTGCCTATGGCGACATCATCGCCTGTCACCATCTTTACCGCGATACCAGCATTCTGGGTTTCTTCAATCACTGATTTGGAATCGTCGCGGGGCGGATCAAAAAGAGAGAGGATTCCGAGCAGGCGTAACTCGTGGTTCTCGTTGGTCTTGGCAATGCCAAGCGCGCGTAGGCCTTTGACTGCAAACTCGTGCACGGCCTTGCTGGCGACGGCTTTCTCCTCTGGTGTATTTGTGCTGAGATCGATGACGACTTGCGGCGCACCTTTGATGACCTTGAACGCCCCGCTTGGGCCGGAGATGCCTGCTTCCGTTCTCTTGCTCACAGGATCAAACGGTGTGAATGTGTTTTGCTTGTAAAGTTCCAGCACACCCCGTTCGGCTTTGCTGACAATCAGTTGGTCGATGACGTCCTTCTCAATGCTACTCGAGGCAAGAGCTGCCATGACGACCAGTTCTTTTTCGCTCTTCGCATCAAACAACACGGGCTCGCCAAGTGTGAGTTCGTTTTTGGTAAGCGTCCCGGTTTTGTCAGAGCACAGCACATTCACCCCTGCCAGCTCTTCAATCGCCTGAAGGTGTGAAACGATGGCTTTCTTTCTGGAAAGTGTGAGTGCACCCAAAGCCATGGTGACTGAAAGAACAGCGGGCATCGCAACTGGGATTGAGGCGATCACCAATACAAGCACCAGTTCAATTATGCCCAGAATGCTTTGCTGCAGATAAAGCTGTTTGACGATGATGAGCGCCGCAAGCAAGGCCGTGCCGAGAATGAGAAACTTGCCAATACCCAGAACGCTTTTCTGGAAATGAGAAATGTTGCCGGCGGACTGAACCAGCTTGGCTGTGTTGCCAAAGAATGTATTCCCGCCCGTCGCTGTCACAAGCGCCTGCATGGTGCCTTGTTTGATGATGGACCCAGAATACGCCACATCGCCGATTTGCTTGTCGACCGGGAGCGACTCTCCCGTTAGTGCAGCCTGGTCGACGGCAAGGTATGGCCCGCGTTCCAAAATGCAGTCTGCCGGGATGATATCTCCGTTTTCCAGATTGATGATGTCGCCGGGCACGATTTCCTCGGCTGGAATGTCAGTCCACTTCCCATCTCGTTTCACGCGTGCTTTGAGAGCCATGGATGATTTCAGTGCTGCAAGCGCGTCTGCTGCTTTGCTGCTTTGAACAAACTCGATGCCAGAGTTGAGGACCAGCATAAACAGGATGATCGCAAAGTCGGCCCAATGCGCAATGATGGCAGACAGGATGGCTGCGATTTCGATGAGCCACGGAATTGGGCCCCAGAATGTCAAAAGCAACTCTACCAGTTTGCTGGTCTTCTTTTCCTCCAGCGCATTTGGGCCATACTGCTTTAGCCGGTTGGATGCGGTAGAACCAGACAGCCCTTCCGGTGAGCTTTCAAGGCGTTTGAACTCATCAGCTAAATTAGGCTTTTCCTGTTCTGCCATCCGGTCTTTCCATGGATTGCGCACACATCATGGAATTATCTTCACCGCAGCATGTAAACGGATGATGAGAACAAGCTGAGCTTCCATGAACCGTGGTTTCCTGATTGCGAAGCGGCTTGCTCAAATTATTCAGGTTTGCTGAGAGGGGAGGGGGCTTGCGCCTAGCGTTGTGGTTGCGCTCACTGTGTTTCCGTAACATACTCATGGGTATGTTTTGATTTGGGAGGGAAATCATGCGTGCTGTTGTCTGCTCAGAATACGGACCACCAGAAGCTCTGCGTGTGGAGGATGTTGAACGCAAGGAACCGAGGAAAGGACAAGTGCGGATTGCGGTGGAAGCTGCAGGCGTCAACTTTCCAGATACGCTGGTGATTGCGGGCAAGTATCAGATCAAGCCACCAATGCCGTTTGTTCCAGGCGGTGAAGTTGCGGGGAGAATCGAGGCCGTAGGGGGAAGCGTAACCCAGTTTGCACCGGGTGATCCCGTGATGGCCCTTCTGCTGCAACAAGGTGGCTATGCCGAAGAAGTTGTCGTTGACGCTTCAGCTGTGATGAAGCGGCCAGAAGCGATGGCTGCTCATGTTGCCGCCGGCTTTACGATGACCTACGGCACGTCCATGCATGCGTTGAAGCAACGTGCGCAGTTGCAACCGGGCGAAACACTGCTGGTGCTGGGCGCTGGCGGTGGTGTCGGGCTCACGGCTGTTGAGCTGGGCAAGGTCATGGGCGCCAAGGTGATTGCCGCCGCCAGTTCCGCTGAAAAGCTGGACGCCGCGCGGAAAGCGGGTGCAGATGAGTTGATCAACTATTCCACGCAGGATCTGAGAGAGCGTCTTAAGGAGATCACGGGCAAGGCTGGCGTTGATGTTGTGTATGATCCGGTTGGCGGAGAGCTCTTCGAACAGGCACTCCGCTCAACAGCCTGGAATGGTCGCGCACTGGTTGTAGGCTTTGCTGCTGGCGATATCCCATCAATCCCCACCAACCTGCCTCTGCTGAAGGGCTGTGCCGTTATGGGCGTGTTCTGGGGTGCGTTCCGCATGAGGGAGCCGGATAAGGACCTGAATAACTTCTCAGAGCTGTTTAAATGGTTCCAGGAAGGCAAAATCAACCCAACTGTTAGTAAGAGCTATTCTCTGGAAGAAGCTCCTCAGGCGCTTCGAGACCTCATGGAGCGACGTGTGGTAGGGAAGGTCGTTCTGGAAACCGGGAGGGAATGAAGATGCAACCCAGATTTGCAGGTCAGGCAGCCCTGATTACGGGCGCAGGCAGCGGCATTGGCCGCGCGACCGCGATCCGACTGGCGGAAGAAGGAGCTGCAATCGCTCTGGTGGACCTGAATGAGGACGGCCTTGATGAAACCGCAAGGCTGTTGCCAGAAGGTTGCCGTGCACGGGTCTATGTCGTCGATGTTGCGAATGAAGAAGCGGTTGAGAGCTGTGTGGATGCGGTTGAAAACACCTTTGGCGGTATAAGCGTTCTTTGCAACAATGCCGGGGTCATCTGCGAAGGCTCGTGGGGCGGAAGCCATGAGGACTTTAGCGACTGGCTCAAGGTTTATGAGGTGAATGTACTCGGTGCGATGCTATTCACCAAGTACACCCGCGAACAGCTCAAGGCTTCAGGTCAAGGTTCTATTGTGAATACTGCATCCGTTGCTGGAATCAGAGCGGGCGCTGGCGGCAATGCCTATAGTGCATCCAAAGCTGCGCTCATCAATTTTACAAAAACATCCGCCTGTGATTTTGGCGAGCATGGTGTGCGTGTGAATGCGGTTTGTCCGGGGCTCATTGAGACCGGCATGACAAAACCTGTGTTTGATCACGCCCGCAGTGTTGGCAAAGAAGACAGGCTCGGCTCAAGAGCGGAACTGCGTCGACACGGTGATCCTGCTGAAGTTGCAGCAACAATCGCTTTCCTTGCCAGCCGCGATGCCAGCTTCATCACTGGCCAGGCCCTCGCCGTTGATGGCGGAAACACATCCTCCCTCAACATGCCGGGTATGAAGATCTGAGATGGTTTTGGTTAGCCAAAAATAGAAAGAGCCAGTCTGCAACACCGGGCAATGCTGTTGCGGACTGGCTCTCGCTGATCCAAAGGGGTGGACCAGATGGCTTCAATTATGAAGTTACTTTAGAAATAATCACAAGTAGAATTACGGATTATACAGTTAAAGACCTCGTATTTTTAGCAGAAAGTCTATATGGTGAGCACTGTCACCCAGCATCTCTGTTAACACCCGGTCGTGTTTCATGAACAATCCGACATCAACTTCGTCGGTCATACCGATTCCACCATGCATCTGCACCGCTTCTTCTGTTGCCACGCGAGAAACCTTAGCAACCTTGGCTTTGGCTGCTCGGGAAAGAGCCTCTGCCTTATCTGAGGTTGTATCTGTTGCGCGTAGCGCGGAGGAGATGAGTGAAGCTGTTTGTTCAATCTGGCAATAAAGGTCGGCCATTCTGTGTTGAAGTACCTGAAACATGCCGATTGGAACACCAAATTGTTTTCTTTCATTCAGGTATGCCGTTGTGCGCTCTGCAACTTCTTTTGCAACTCCAAGTTGTTCTGAGGCTGCAATCGCACGACCTGAGCGGAGCGTGGCGTCCAGAACGGTCGCGCCCTTATCAAGCGGACACAGCAAATCCTTGCCATCCAGATGCAAATTGCTGATCTGAATGTTCGCCGCATTGCGGCTGTCCAGCATAGCGTTGCGCTCTACCTCAACTTCAGCCGTGCTTGGATCTACCAGAAAAAGCCCAATGTCTTCGCCGGTTTTTGCAACAACAATCAGCCGGTCGGCGTTGTAGCCATCAAACACCGCGCGTTTTCTGGCGTTGAGAATGAAGCCGTTGCCGTCCGATTCTGCTGTGGCTTTGATGCGGGAGGGGTTGTGCTTTGCTCCCTCATCTATGGCCAGCGCGATGACTGCGTCGCCAGTCGCGATCTTCGGTCCCCACTCGCTTAAATGCTCACCACCAGACTGACGCAGTGCCATTGCACTCAAAACAGCGGTGGAGAGGAACGGAGAGGCTGTCAGGTTGCGCCCCATTTCCTCTGCAACAAGGCCTGCAGCGCGGTGGCCAAAGTCATATCCGCCAGCGTCTTCCGGCAGCAACATGCCAAACCAGCCCATCTCGGCCAGTGTTTTGTGAAGCTCCTGATTAAAGCCAAGAGCCTCTTTATGGTCGCGCAGATCACGCAGCGCCTGCACTGAGGCATTTTCTGCCATAAAACCAGAGGCTGAGTCCTTCAGAAGGGTTTCTTCAGAGCTGAAAAGTTCCATATTTTCTCTCCTTAACCCAGTGATGGCAGGCGCAGCACTGCTTTTGAAATGATGGAGAGCATGATCTCCGAAGTGCCGCCTTCAATGCTGTTGCCCTTGGAACGCAGCCAAGAGGCAGACTGATTGCCGATGCCGTTGTTCTCTTCTGGCCCAGACAAGGCTTCCAGCCCTCCAGCCTGTACAACGAGGCTCTGGCGGCGTTTGTTCAGTTCTGTGCCGAGATACTTCAGCTCTGCAGAACGGGCGCCCAGCTGGTTGCCTGCGCGGTGGAAGTCTTTCGCAGCTACAAGGTGCGCGGTCAGTGCCATTTCATCAATCAGGAACTCCCCGATATCAGCACGAAGGAGCGGGTCATCCAATCGGCCTGTCTCATCCAGCCCAATGGAGTCGATCGCAGTTTCATAAAGGCCAGCGGAACCGCCAAAAATCGCATCCAGATTGCTGACCATTTCGCGTTCGTGGGTCAGCAGATACTTGGCGATTGTCCAGCCGTTGCCGCGCTCATCAACCACATTCTCCATCGGCACCTTCACTTCATCGAAGAAGGTTTCGCAGAACGGAGAACTGCCGGAAATCAGGCGGATTGGCTTGGTGGAAACGCCCTTGCTGGTCATATCAAACAGCAGGAATGAGATGCCCTTGTGTTTCTTCGCATCAGGTTCGGTGCGCACCAGAGCAAAGATCCAGTCTGCTTGATCTGCGTAGGAGGTCCAGATCTTCTGACCGGAAACGAGGAAGTGGTCGCCCATATCCACGCCTTTGGTTTGGACAGACGCCAGGTCAGAGCCGGAACCCGGCTCTGAGTAGCCCTGACACCAGCGAATTTCACCGCGTGCGATTTTGGGCAGGTGCTGCAGCTTTTGCTCGTGAGAGCCGTATTTCAGCAAAGCGGGACCAAGCATCCAGATGCCGAAGCTTTCCAGCGGAGATATGGCGTTGATGCGCGTCATCTCCTCTTTGAGGATCTTGGCCTCGTCACCGTTCAGGCCGCCGCCGCCGTACTCTTTCGGCCAGCTTGGCACGGTCCAGCCACGCTCGGCCATGCGCTCCAGCCATTGCTGTTGTGCTTCGGACTTGAACGTCCAGTTGCGGCCACCCCAGCAGATGTCGCTCTCTGTGGTGACTGTCTTGCGCATGTCTTGCGGGCAGTTCTCTTCCAACCAAGCCCTTGTTTCCATGCGGAAATCATCAAGTGATGTCATTGCGTTCTCCCTGTTTTGGAGTGCAGATGCAAAGGATAAGGAGAGCGAAGGCTCTCCCGCCCTATCAGATCTTTTCCTGAGTGTGTTTGCGCAGCTCGGAGCGGCCAATGAAGTTGCGGTGTACGGCATCAGGACCATCCGCAAAGCGCAAGGTGCGCAGGTTCATCCAGTTGGTTGCCAGCGGGGTATCCTGAGAGATACCCTGACCACCAAACATCTGCATGGCTTCATCCGTCACCTTGAGGGCCATGCGCGGCGCAACAACCTTGATCTGGCTGATCCAGAATGCTGCTTCGCGGGCGGAGGCATTGTCCATCATCCATGCAGCTTTCAGGCAGAGAAGGCGGGCCTGCTCAATCTCCATGCGGCATTCTGCGATGATGTCGAAGTTGGCGCCCAGTTTGTAGAGCTGCTTACCAAAGGCTTCGCGGTTGATGGAGCGCTTACACATCAGCTCAAGCGCTTGTTCCGCTTGTCCAATTGCTCGCATGCAATGGTGGATGCGACCCGGTCCAAGGCGGCCTTGTGCCACTTCAAAACCGCGCCCTTCTTCCAGAAGCAGATTCTCGACAGGAACGCGCACATCCTCAAACCGCAAGTGCAAGTGTCCGTGAGGGGCATGGTCATGACCAAACACCTGCATCGGGCGTAACTTGGTGATGCCCGGTGTGTTGGCGTCCACCACGATCATCGAGTGCTGCTGATGCTTGGTGCCGTCTGTTGGCGTGTGAACCATGGTGATGTAAACCGCGCAGCGCGGATCGCCAGCGCCAGAAGACCACCACTTCTCTCCGTTCAGCACATAGTGGTCTCCATCACGCACGCAGGACATGCGGATGTTGGTGGCGTCGGATGAGCCGTGGTCTGGCTCAGTCATCAGGTAGGCTGAGCGAATCTCGCCGTCCAGCATGCGCTTCAGCCAGGTTTCTTTCATCGCCTCGGAGCCATAGCGCTCAAACACCTCCATGTTGCCGGTGTCAGGGGCGTTGCAGTTGAATACTTCTGGTGCGAGCGGAGATTTGCCCATCTCTTCAGCCAGATAGGCGTATTCAACGGTGCTGAGGCCGTAGCCGCGCTTGGAGTCTGTCAGCCAGAAATTCCAAAGGCCTTTGGCGCGTGCGCTGGCCTTGAGACTTTCCAGAATTTCTGTTTGCCGCGGAGTATGTTGCCAGCGGTCTCCCACCGGAATCTCATCATGAAATTCGTCCTCGAGAGGCATGATTTCATCGCGAACCATGCTGCGCACTTGTTCCATGAGTGGCGCTACACGCTGGCTTACCCCAAGGTCCATAACTGGACGTTCGGCTAATAAAGTGTCGCTCATGATTGACCCTCCCAAGACATCTGAGCTCTTTTATCTTTACAGACCCGTGGGGAAATTCCACTTATTATCAGAGGGATAAGTGATCATGAGCTCCCACACAAAATCAAAATCCCAGGCCGGAGAGACAAAAGAAACGAGCTAAAAATTTTGCTTTACAACTGTTGATATACGGAAACATACTACTGAGTATGTTGTCAACTGCGCGCGAAGATGAGCACGCTTGACCATTGGTTTAAGGTGGCCTCCCCAAAACGTGGGTGGCGGTATCTGAATGAAGAAACGCCTGAATCAAGTCGCGTGAGAGGCGGTGGCAGATCGAAGAACACTATGGGAGGTAGGGTGTCTTCATGGGATATCTTGAGGAACTGTTTGGTGTCGCTGGCAAAACAGCGCTGGTAACAGGTGGTGGAACCGGCATTGGCCGCATGGTTGCCACTGCACTGGCAGAAGGTGGCGCCCGCGTCTTCATCTGCTCGCGCAAGCTGGACGTGGTTGAGAAGACAGCACAGGAGATCAATGCGAACCTGAAAGCCAACAATCCGGCGGCTGCCGGATCTGTTGAAGCGTTTCAGGGAGATGTTGGCTCTGAAGAGGGCGTGTTGGCTCTTGCTGAAACTGTGCGTGAGCGCAGTCCAAAGCTCGATATTCTGGTCAACAATGCTGGCATCACCTGGGGTGAGCCACTGGGCACCTTCCCGTATTTTGCGTGGAAGAAGGTGATGGATGTCAACGTGGCAGGCCTGTTCCATTTGACGCAGACGCTATTGCCAGAGCTGAAAGCCAGTGGACGACCGGAAGATCCGGCCCGGGTTATCAATCTGGGCTCGGTCATGGGCTCCACGCCGATTGGGGATGGCGCTTACTCTTACTCAGCCTCAAAGGCCGCAGTGCACCAGCTGACGCGTATCCTCGCAAAAGAACTGGCGAAAGAACACATTACATTCAACGGTTTCGCGCCAGGACCGTTCCAATCCAACATGACAGCGTTTGCAACGGGAACGGACGAAAAAGCAGCGCATGTCGGGAAAGGCGTGCCACTTGGCCGGATCGGGCACCCTGATGACATCGCGGGCGCGACGCTCTTCCTTTGTGGCAAAGGCGGGTCTTATGTCACGGGAGAAGTGATCCCGCTGGATGGTGGCATTCATATCGCCACAGGCACCAATTTGTTTGGACAGTGAGGGGCTTATGGAACTGACCATAGAAGAACTTGAGGCCCGGGTTGGCCAGCAGATCGGCTTGTCTGACTGGGTGGAGGTGGATCAGTATATGATCTCCACCTTTGGCAAACTGACCTTTGATGAGCAGTTTATCCATATGGATCCTGAGCGCGCCGCGGCTGAAACCCCGTTTGGCGGTACCATCGCCCATGGGTTTCTCACACTCTCACTCGCCAGCAAATTCGCCATAGAAACCCTGCCGGATGTGAAGGGGCGGACCATGGGCATCAACTATGGTTTCAATAAAATCCGCTTTTTACATCCTGTCGCCAGTGGTAAGCGCATTCGGGGACGTTTCACTCTGGATAATCTGACCCGCAAGGGAGATGGTCAGATCCTTCAGGAGTTTGGTCTTTCAATTGAGATTGAGGGTGTCGAAAGCCCCGCGTTGGTCGCACAATGGCTGACAATGACGTTTTTTGAGGAGGTAGCTGCATGACGCAGGACACGATAAATTTTGCCGGTCAGGTAGCGATTGTTACGGGCGCAGGCGGTGGGCTTGGTCGTCTTTACGCGCTGGACCTTGCTGCGCGCGGCGCTGCGGTGGTGGTGAATGATCTGGGCGGTTCTGTTGATGGCTCCGGTTCGTCCGCAACCGCTGCTGAAACGGTTGTTGAGGAGATCAAAGCAGCAGGCGGTAAAGCAATCGCCAATGCTGCGGATGTGACGGATGAGACTGCTGTCAACGCTATGGTGGCGGACACTGTTGCAGCATTCGGGCGCGTTGATATTCTCATCAACAACGCTGGCATTTTGCGCGATAAATCCTTTGCCAAGATGGAAATGTCCAACTGGAACAAAGTGGTAGACGTGCACCTCAATGGCGCAGCGCTCTGCACCAAGGCCGTCTGGAACGTGATGAAAGAGCAGGGCTATGGCCGCATCATCATGACTACATCTCCATCCGGCATCTATGGCAACTTTGGGCAGGCGAACTACGGCGCTGCGAAAGCGGGCCTTTGGGGCATGATGAATACGCTTGGCCTTGAAGGGGCAAAAAGCAACATTCACATCAACTGCATCGCACCTTCTGCCGGCACACGCATGACAGAAACTATTATGGATGCTGGCACGCTGAAGATGCTTGCGCCAGAGAACATCACGCCTGCAGTGGTGTTCCTGTGCTCTGAGGCTGCGCCAACCCGTAAGGTGCTTGTGGCCGCTGCCGGCACTTACACACTAGCCGAAATGGTTGAAACACAAGGCATTCATCTGGCTGAGGGCAACCGTACACCAGAGGCAATTTCTGCCAATTGGGGCCGGATTGCTGACCGCACGGATGCGGAGCCGGTGAACAGCGCCATGGAAGGTGTTGCCAAGCTGGTAAAGGCAATGGCCAACGCCTGAGCCTAAATGCCGATAAGGAGCCTGACTGTTCACGGGACGGGGGAACCGTCAGGCAACCGGATGTTTCATGGAGGAGGGGAGCCCATGACGAACGCCTTGCATACATTAGAGAAACCAGCGCTACAGGCTTATCTGAAGCAGCACATACCGGAGTTTGGTGAGCTTCTGGAGATTGAGAAATTTCCGGGCGGCCAATCCAACCCAACCTACAAGCTGGTGACCTCTGATAAGACCTATGTCATGCGAGCTAAACCTCCGGGAACCTTGCTGAAATCCGCCCATATGGTGGATCGCGAGTATCAGGTGATGACGGCTCTGGCGGGCAGTGATGTGCCTGTGCCCAAGACCTATCATCTGTCTGAGGACGACTCTCCAATCGGCACAATGTTCTTTGTGATGGAGTATGTTGAAGGGCGAATTTTCTGGGATCCTGCGCTGCCAGAGTGCTCTAATGAAGAGCGTATGGCGATCTTTGCGGAGATGAACCGCGTGTTGGCCGCGCTGCACGATGTTTCTCCCAATGCCGTTGGCTTGATGGACTATGGCAAGCCCGGCAATTACTTTGAGCGGCAGACCGGACGCTGGATCAAACAGTACAAGGCCTCAGAAACCGTCACGATTCCAGCCATGAACCGGCTGATGGAGTGGCTGGAAGCGAACATGGTGGAGGATGATGGTTCGACTTCGCTGGTGCACGGGGATTACCGACTCGACAACCTGATCTTCCATCCCACAGAGCCACGGATTGTGGCTGTGCTGGACTGGGAGCTTTCCACGCTTGGCCATCCGCTGGCGGACCTTGCCTATCAGTGCATGCAGTGGCGTTTGCCGTCTTTCAAAGGTTTGCGCGGTTTGGCAGGGCTGGATCGTGTGGCGCTCGGTATTCCGCTTGAAGAGGAGTACGTCCGTCAGTACTGTATGCGTCGCGGGCTCAGCGAGATTGAGAACTGGGAGTTCTATCTCGCGTTCTCCATGTTCCGATTAGCCGCTATTCTTCAAGGGGTTGTAGCACGTGCTGAAGCAGGCAACGCCTCCAACCCGCAAGCCGCAGAAATGATGCGAAAAGCTGTCCCTCTCATCGCCGGTATGGCGTGTGAGGTGGTTGGCGAACTGGTGGAGTAACGAGAGTGAACAAGCGATCCGGGCGTTGTATGTGCGGGGCGGTGTCCTACAAAATTGAGGGTGACCCGGTGGTTACAGCTCAATGTCATTGTGAGGAATGTCGCCGGGTGAGTGGGACCGGCCATACGGTTGGTGCCATGTTCCGGGCTGATCAGGTGAATATCTCCGGCGAGCTGGGCGAATATCTTTACACCTCTGCCAACGGCTCAAAGGTCACCAAAGCCTTCTGCCCAAACTGTGGAAGTCCGATCTATGGCCGCAACACCAACGCGCCTGACCACATGACATTGCCGCTCGGTTCCATGGACAACGCAGATGATCTGAAAATTGAGGTCGTCATCTTTGACCGCGACAAACCGCATTGGGATGCCCTGCCAGAAACAGCGGCGATCTTCGAAACCCAGCCAGACTGGAAGCCCGAGAAGGTGTGAAGCCTAAAAGAAGCGCTCCACAAACAACAATGCCCGCCTAAACCGGGTTAGGCGGGCATATTCGCAGGGGTTTGTGTCAGAGCTGCAGGGGCTGAGTACTTCGAGATCTCGACAAAACGGCGAGATAGCTGGTGCTCAGGGGTTGCGAAAAACTCTTGTGTTTCCTTGTGTTCTACGATCCTGCCGCCATCCATTACCGCGATGTCATCGGCCAGTTTTGCCAGCGTTTGCAGGTCGTGTGAGATGATCAGGAGACCCATATTCATCTCTGCCCGCACCTTGCGCAGCAGGGAGGTTATCTGCTCCTGCGTCACCAGATCCAGCGCGGAGAGCGGCTCATCCAACACAAGAAATCGCGGCTTAACCGCCAAAGCGCGTGCCAGAGCAACACGTTGGCACTGCCCGCCGGAAAGCTGGTGTGGTCGCTTGGCTGCGCAAGTTGCATCCAACCCAACCATATCTAACAGGTCTTGTGCCTGTCGCTGGCGTTCAGCCTTGGGCAGCTTATGGATGGCTTTCAGCGGCTCGCAGATTAGGTCCAGTGCACTCAAGAAAGGGCTCAAAGCTGCCAGTGGATCCTGCCACATGTAGTGGATGATTTCTCCGGTTTTGCTGAGGTCCGGAAAGAAGATCTGGTCGTTGTGGAATAGCGTCTCCTGCGGTGTGGGGATGATCCCCGTCATCGCCTTGGCAAGCGTTGATTTTCCGCAGCCGGAGCGGCCTAGAAGGCCGGTTGTGCGGGAGGGATGCAGGGTTAGGCTGACTTGTGATAGCACCTGATTAGAGCCGTAGGCGATGGAGAGGTGTCTTGCTTGCATGGTCATAGCTGAAGTCTTTCCATAGCGCCTGTAATTTCCGCAGTCGCACGGTGGCAATCCGGGGCGATTGGTTGGTTCAGATCGCAGGCATCAACGAGTTGGCCAGCGTCCATCACCAGCACAGAGGTGCAGGTTTGGCGGACAATGCGCAGATCGTGGCTGACGAACAGCAGAGCGGAGCCGGTTTCCTGCTGCACCACGTTGAGCGCCTGCAGCGTTTCGTGCTCGGTGATGACATCAAGCCCAGTGGTCGGCTCATCAGCTATCAGGACAGTCGGTTTTAAAATCAACGCCATAGCCATCATCACTCGCTGCTTCATACCACCGCTCAAAGCGTTGGGGTACTGCTTCAGGCAGAGCTTGGGCAGTGAAACCGCTTCGAGTGCCTGAAGGAGAGCATGGTGTGCAGTTTGACCGCGCAGTGAGACGTTTCCTGCAGTTTCAAGCAGTTGTGTTTCAATGGTCAGGCTGGGGTGCAAGGCGCTGCCGGGGCTTTGGAAGATACAGAAGATGCCGGTGCCTCGGATCTGCTGCTTTTCAGCAAAAGGCATTGCCAGAAGGTCGTTGCCTTGAAACCGGATGGACCCGCTTGAAGCTTCCAGAGGTGCACGCAACGCGCCTGTAATCGCGTGGCAGGTCAATGACTTACCGCAGCCGGATCTGCCGATCAGACCCAGCCTCTGGTTGGTTGCAAGATCAAAACTGACGCCTTCAACCAGCGGCTCGTTGTTCTGCGCACTGTTGGAAATGGTGAGGTTATGCACCTGAAGAAGGGGGATTTCTACCATCTGTAGGGTTTCCTCTTGTCCAGCTGAAAGCGGATGCCTTCACCTACCAGGTTGAAGCTGAGAACGGCGAGGATGATAACGATGCCCGGAGCCAGCACCACGCTTGGGCGCTCTGCGAAGAAAGGCCGTGCCTCGTTGAGCATGGCACCCCATTCTGCGGCGGGTGGTTGAGCCCCAAGGCCGAGGAAGCTGAGGGAGGATAACACCAGCAAAAGCCCTGCCATTTCAAGGGAAAGAACCACCAGCAGCGGGGGTAAAATTTGCGGAAGGATGTGCCGCCCGATGATGCTAAGCGGCTTTTGTCCGCATTGGCGGGAGGCTAAAACGTATTCTTTGGAAGCTGCTTCCAGCGTTAATGTGCGGACCAAACGGGCGAGGCTTGGCCACCAGGCTAGGGCGACGCCGATGACGGCGGAGGTGAGGGAGGCGCCCAGATAACCGATGATGGCAAGGGCGAACACCAGCATGGGAAACGCGAGGAAGATATCCGCAATCCGCATCAAAACCGCATCAACCCAGCCTTTGCAGAGGGCTGAGAGCAGGCCCACGGGCAGCGCGATGGCGAGGATAAGTCCGGCTGTTGTCAGCGCCGTGCCAAGGGAAAGTGCGGTTCCTGCCATCAGGCGGGAGAGGATACAACGGCCCAGATGGTCGGTTCCGAGCGGGTAAGTCAAACTAGGAGCGCTGAGACGGTGCAGCAGGTCGATCTGGTTGGGCGGGTTGGGGGCGAAGGCTTCGCCGCCGAGTGCCAGAGTGATGAAGAAGCACAGGAAGAGCCCACCCAGCAAAAATGTGGTTCTGCCTCTGAGGAGCTGTGTTGCCCGCGAGAGGGGGATAGATTTTGCTCTATTGACGTACGCCATGGTCATCCTCCTTGAGTTGAGGCATGAGCCAATGGTTCGTCAGGTCCGCCGCAAAGTTCGCCAGAAAGAACACCAGCCCCATAAACAGCAGATACGCCTGCAGGATCGCAAAGTCCCGCTCCGCAATGGCTTGCAGGGCGAGCTGTCCCAGACCGGGCAGGTTGAAGATATTCTCAATAATCACAGACCCACCTAGCAGGGAACCGAAAGAGATGGCCCAGTTGGTGATGAGTGGCGGCAGAATGGACTTCAGCACGTGGCGGCCCAAAATAGCGCGACGTGACAGACCTTTAGTGATGGCCAGACGGATGTAATCTTCGCTCATCACAGCGATAATCCGTTCCCTGACAAGGCGGCTCATCACCGCTGCGTTGCCGAGCGTCAACGTGATCACTGGCAGGATCAAATCTTGCGCATTGCCGAATTGCAGCAGTTTGAACCACCCCAGACCCAGCGCGAACACCGCCAGCAGAAACAACGCCAGCCAGAAGGAAGGCACGGAGACCAGAAACATGGTCAGCACATAAAGGCTGGTAGAGACCGATGTGCGCTGTGATACAGCGGTTACGGTGCCAAGCACCAGCGACAGGGCCAGCGAGCTGACGAATGCCAGAACGGACAGCGTTGCCGTGATGGGCAGGTGCTCTTTAAACAGCTCCAACACAGGACGGCCTGAGGCTATGGAGGTGCCCAGATCCAGCCGGAACAGGTCCAGCAGCCAGATAAAGTAGCGCTGGATCAGTGGCTTATCCAAGCCATACTCCACCCGCAGCGCCTCCACCTGCTCTGCGGTGAACGACACGCCGAGGCGACGCAGCTCCATCTCAATAGGATCGCCGGGGGTGAGGCCGATGATTAAAAAACCAATCAGGGTCATGCCAAACAGAGTTGGAATTCCCGAAAGCGTGCGCTTGAAAACAAACTGCTTCATGTGCTGATCTTTCGTGAAAAGGCAGCACAGATCATGGTGTTGCAATGACCTGTGCTGCGCATCTCTTATTTGGTTTGAGTAACCTGACCGTAGTCGATCCAGTCAGCATGCTCGAACATTGGGATGTTCAGACCCGGACGGGACAGGTTGAAGTTTGGTACCATCAGGATTGGAATAGCAGCCAGTTTGGTCTGCACGATTTCGCGGTGCGCTTCACGAACAAGTTCAATGACTTCTTCGCGGCTCTGCGCCTGACGGGCATTGTCGAGGATGGTGTCCAGCTTGCCACCCGGTGCGGTGTACTGGTAGCCCCACGGGGTCTTGGAGTGGAACAGGTTGTACAGCAGGTAGGTTGGGTCCGCGTTGTTGTTGGAGGCAAACTCCATGTACAGATCCGCTTCGCCGGTTGCCAGATAGGTGTCGTCATAAACGCCTGAATCATCAACCTGAACCAGCTCAATGTCGATGCCGATGCCGCGGAACATCTGCTCCAGCAGCTCTGGCATTGGGCGTACGCTGGAAACGTTCGGATAAGCGGCTACAAGGCGCAGTTTCAGCGGTTTGCCGTCTTTGCTGCGCATGCCATCGCTGCCTTTGGTCCAGCCAGCTTCATCCAGCAGGGCTTCTGCCTTCTGGGTGTTGTAGTCAAAGCCGTCCACGTGCTTGTCGCCAAGGCCAAACATCCAGTCTGGCAAAATGCCTTTTGCAACAACACCTTTGCCGTTGAACAGCACCTGTGCCAGCTGCTCGCGGTTGATGGCATAAGCCAGCGCCTCACGCACGCGTTTGTCCTTCAGCGTGTCGTATGGTGCTTTGCCGTGCAGGTTGGTCAGCAGCGCCACGTAACGGATTGGGCGGGACTGGTGCACCACCACGGACCCGTCTTTTGGCAAGCTCAGCAGCATCTGAGGGGTGACTTCAGCAACAATGTCGACCTCTTTGTTCTGCAGGGCCAGCAAACGCACCTGATCATCTGCAATGAAATGATAGGTGATGTTTTCAACCTTTGGCGCATCCCCCCAATAATCCGCATTGCGTTTCATGCTGATGGACTGCTTTGGCTTGTAGCTATCCAGCAGGTAAGGGCCTGTACCAATTGGATTTTCTGCACGTTCACCGTTGATGGAAAACAGCGATGCCCCACGGTGGGTCATGTTTTCAATGACAAGAGAGGAGTTGATCTCGGACTTGAACGTGAAGGTGTAAGGCCCGGTCTGATCAAAGCTCTCCTGATCAATCTGCAGGAAGTCGGAGCGGCCCTGATCGTACAGCTTCAGCGCATCAATGGCGGCTTTGGCGTCAAAGGTCTGCCCGTCGTGGAACTTGATGCCTTCGCGCAGCTTGATGCTGTAAATGCCGTCTTTGTAGTCCCAAGTCTCAAACAACACGCCTTGCGGAATGAAGTTTTCGTCTGGTTTAACAGCCGTTTCAACAATCTGCCCGGCTGGTCGACGGGTGGTGAAGTTGAACTTCTTCGGGTCGACGCTGTAGCGATCTTTTTTCACCGCAATGCGCAGCTGTTGAATGTCTTCCGCCTGTGCTGTTGGCACGCCGGAAATCAGAGCAGGAAGAGACGCTGCGAGCACACCGCTGACGCCAAGGAGTTGTTTGAATTTATTCATTTCAGTTCCAATCATTGTCTGTAATCGAGAGAAAATCAAACAAAGACAGGAGGCGCCCGTGGAGCATGGCTTCGCCGCAAAATTGCGTAGTGTCCCACCTCGTTGTGGGCAAAGACATGCTTTGGCTTGGCGATTTCAAGGATGAACACGCCCAAAGGAGCGGAAGAAGGAGACTTTAGCGTGGCAAGCGAAAAAACGCAGAACGCATTGTTCTTTTTGTCTTTTTGCTCCTCATCCTCATCAGAGGTTTCAATGAAGATCTGCTGAAGGCCCTGTGCAGTACAGATCGAAATTTCAAAACCATCCGCACCCGCACGCGGCATCATGCCGGGCGGTGCAACAAGCTGCAGGATCACAAACCATGTTGCGAGCCAGCAGGCCAGTACGGTGGATGGTTTCAAAGCCAAGTGAACGCACCTTGCGCTTGATGAGCAATCAGAGCCAACCTCAGACATTGCCGAGATTGAGGGATGAGCTGTTGCAGGCGTTGAGCTCTGCAGGTCCGAATGCATGCAAATGTGGCGCTGGTTTTTCTACAAGCAGCCTGCAGAAAACCTGAAGTTGCCATGGGTTTGCATGACGGAACAGGAATGTCCTTTGATAAAATAGCCCTTTTATGTCAGCAAATTAGCCACAATAAGAAAGGCTGGGACAAACCAATTTATGCTCAGACAGGAGGTGCTCTGGGGGCGGCGATGCGCACTGTTGTTTCAGCAAGCGCAACGCTTGTTGGCAGTGAAACCACATCGATAGGAAGGGGTGACCCGCCAAACTCTGTGTGAGGAGACGTGCTGAGGGCCTTTGCAACAACACTGCCAAATGCGCAGTTGTCGTAGGCTTCCTGCTCTTCAGCTTGCGGGAGTTCGTTGCCTTGCTCGTCAAGAAGGACTGTTCGCATACCTTGCGCGGTGCAGATGACAATCTCAAAGCCGTCCTCTCCGCCGGACACCATCATGCCGGGAGGCGCAACAAGCTGCATCAACACAAACAGTGCAGCAAATACAGTCGCTTTGGCTTTTGTCAGTTTCACAGCAAACTCGAGTGACGCTAAGTACATTTCCGCCTTAGGCCACTACAAAAACCAAGTCAATGACTTTTACTTATATGCACCGCGACTCTATGAAAATTTTTTAGCAAATTCTGTCAGGTATTTAGCTCGTAGAGTTACTTAACAACTCAGAAAAACACCATGATTTCATGGTGTTGTTGCACGCTTGTGGGGTGCTGAGGATTGCTGCTAGGTGAAGAATGCTCAGGTGAGCGTTAAACTGCCGCGGCTTGATAAGCCTGAGTTGCATTGAGCAGCAGTGCAGATGGATCAGAGGCGGTTTCAGGATATTCCTGAACCTGCAACAGAGATTGTAACCCACTGACTTCGCTTGCTTCTTGCTCTTCCTCGCTGCCGCCAAGGTTCTTCTCGCGCAGCTCGGTATAGGCCTGCGCCAGATTCGTCTGGGCTTGCGCTGCAACGGCCTGATCCTGACCGGATGGCTGAGCGGGCGCAAGGGCTGCTGCGATGACCGTGTTCAGCTTGGCAATGCTGGCTTCCGGATCACCGGAAACGGGGGCAGAGTCGATTGAGACTTCGCCGCCAATGGCATAGCTGTGACCATCCGGGCCGCGAGTCTCGGTATAACTCGGCGCTCCGGCGTAGGCACCGCCTGTTGCTGCATGGGCTTGTTCGTGCGCGCGAACTTCCGCGTCGCGTGTCTTAAGCTCTTGAACCTGCTCCTGTTCTCCATCAGAAAGCTGTCCGTTTTCATTCTTGGACTTTTCAGAGGAAGAGGAGGCCGCTACCGGGTTGGCAGAAAGGTCGCTTCTGATGGTGACGGAGTCTTTTGGGACCGCATGTTCAACGGAAAAAGACGTGGATTCCTGCTGGTTTACGCGTGCGGGCTGAGCTGCGTTGTAAGACGCAGAGCGAGCCAGTCCGGTAAATGAGGATCCAATTCCATCTATCATAGGTTGAACTTATACTAGGGACTGGTGCTTCAGGTAAAGGAATTTCTGATACACAATTTCGTTAGGTATGCTAGGGTTTTGCTTCGGGTGGAGACTGTAAACCTGTGTATTTACAGCGCATTCCTGAAATGTGCCTGCTGGTATTCAGGTAGGACTGGGCGCAAGAAAGATGCTTTAAAGCAGTTTGTCGGATTCAGATTGCAAGCAAACTGCGTTAAAGGGAAGGCAGCGGGAGCCTTTAGGGGAATACGGGAATGATCGAAGATTTGAGCCGGTCTCAGCAGGAGATATTGGACGCTGCTGCGGAGTGCTTCATGAGGATGGGGCCGGATGTGGCTTCCATTGATGATATTGCCGGTCTGCTTGGGTCTACAAAGGGGCGTGTTTACCACCATTTCCGCTCCAAGGGTGAGCTGCTTTATGCCGTCCGCCTGCGCTCTGTTTCCTTGCTTATGGAACGGGTTAGCCCCATTGCAGCGCAAGACATCCCCCCTGTCGAGAAGCTGCGCGCCATGTCCATTGCCCATGTGCTGCGCATCCTCAAGTTCCTGAGCTATCACCGTGTTGTCAGCGAAGACACCCGCATGTTTTTCCGTGGTGCGGCCAAGCCTCATGAAACACAGATGATCGAGCAAATCATCGAAATGCGCCGTGCCTATGAGAATCTGTATCGCGGTGTGCTGACAGAAGGCATTGAGGCTGGTGTGTTTGCAAAGCAATCAGTCTCCATCACCCTGCACTCCATCATCATCCTGATGAACGGCCCATGCTTCTGGTACTCACCGCGCGCTGAGCAAACCGACAAGGATCTGGAAGAAATCGCCCGCAGCGTTTCTGATCTGGTACTGCGCGCCGTGGTGGCTGATCCAGCGTTGCTGGAAGAGACTTAATCCCCGCTTAAAGAGGGGATATCTCGTTTGCGTTGAAATGTGCGTTGCTTTGCGCGATTTAGCGTTTTTCTGCGTTGTTATGTTTTTACGGATTAGGCCGGTTAGACGTTTCAGTCTGCGTGCAGACGATCCAGCAAAGGGCACTGCAGATTACCGCTAGCGCAGTTTCCCATGAGCTCTTCGAGCGCTTTTTCCAACTGTCGAAGGCTTTCGATTTTTTGGCGGACAGACTCCAAATGCGCCTTGCTCATGTCATGAGCGATTTTGCAGTTCTCGTCTTGCTGCTCACCGAGGCTGAGAAGCGCTTGTGCATCTTTGATGGTGAACCCCAGATCCCGGCAGCGTTTGATGAAGCGTAACTGCCCGATCTCCTTTTCGGAGTAGGCACGACGTCCGTTATCCCCGCGGGCAGGTTTGATAACTATGCCTTCGCGCTCGTAATAACGGATCGTTTCAATAGCAACGCCACTGCGCTTAGACGCTTCGCCAATCGCGAACATGTGATCACTCCTACCTTGATCCACTTGAGCTGGTCAGGACATGGCGCCTGATAGCGCGTCCGTGGCGCAACATCGGCAAGACACGCCGGGAACTGCCTGCAGGAAACTCGGACTGGCCGCTTCAGCAATACCGCTTCGCAGTTCGCAGTCTCAAAAATGGTTCAAGACTTCGCCGCAATATCAGGACCTGTTTGGAAAGCGCCACAAACCAGTGCATTTGGCATTGCCGAAACCAGACTGCCATTGAAGATATGCTTCATGAATGGGGCTCTGCTACAAGCTGAGCGCTTTACTTCACCAGCTTTACGTCTCTTGATTTTGTAATCTTCTTTGTTTCAGCAACAGCTTCATCACCAATCTTCTTGGCCTGTTTGTTCTCATCCCCTTTTAAGGATGCATAGCTGCGGTCCATGGTGATATCGAATGTCCCATTCACTGATGGTAATCCCACATCTTCGTATCTAAAAGTCCAAACGGCCTTTTTTCCGGCACTTGAGGCGTTGTGATAAAATTTTGGCTTGGATTGCTTGGCAACCCGCACAACAAAAGACCCGGATGGCAACTTTAAACGAGCACTTAGTTCATGCGCCTTTTCAAAGAGCTTCATGACCATTGGCTTGATTTCATCCGCTTGCTTTTGCTTGTTCTGATCCCCTTTTTTCGCTTCAAATAACAAAAAATTTCCAAGTTTCTGCAGCGTTAGATCAGCCAGCTTGCGGGCTTGTGAATCTCCGGCCAGTTTCGCGCGAGCCTGAAGGATCTTGATACTTTGCTTTGCTTCATGTTCGCTTGGAATACTGCTACTCGACCACTTCTTGGGGAGTTCAGGTGCTTTTATTGCAGTTGGCATCCTCGGCAACCTCTTTATAGACATTCCTCAAGTGAAACGCTCAAGGCTATAGTCATTGGGTTTTGAAGCACGATCAAGAGATTGATTTCTGTTAGGCTTAAAGGTCGTGATTAGATGTTTTTTGAGGGATTTATAGAAAGAAATGATTAGAGGGGTACAGCGCTCTTGCTGAAGCGTGACTGCAACCTTTTCACTCTTCAACACGATCCTTCTCATAGGTTTTTGCAACCGGGAACTCTGGTAGCCAGGTTTCGCGGCGGGTGGTCCAGAGCTCATAGGTTGGGGTCATCTGGTTGGGTTCGTCCAGAGCGCCCAAGTGGACCTCGACTTCGCCTTCACTGGTTGAATAGACGGAAGATCCGCATTTTGGGCAGAAGAAGCGGCCCTGATAGGCGTTCACTTTACCCTCAATACTGACCTTCTCCTCAGGATAGACCGCCGAGGCATGGAAAACGGCGCCGTGATGTTTACGGCAATCCATGCAATGGCAAACGCCAACCCTGTCCGGCTCCCCAGATGCCACAAGCCGAACCGCCCCGCACAAACACCCACCCGTGATTTGCTTCATCTCAACACTCCCCCGTTATCCGTCGGGCAGGGTACTGCGTGACATGTATTGAGGGCAAGGAAGTTTAGAGCAGCGCTTTACACTAATAAGGTTGGGGCAAGCGCAGAGTATAAATATGCATTTAGCATAAAAATATTCTCTAGCCCTTTGTGAGAAAATGAAAAAACATGTTTGTGCCGTACTGGCTTTATCTTTGTTAGCTGCAGGTTGTACCACAACCGCGCAACAAGGCCCTCGCCCAACCGTTGAAGAGATTGTTGATCGCAGCAACAAAACATTCTCTGCTTCAATCGGCGGAGCTATCGACCAATGTATCGATTTTGCGGCGAGTAACAAAGCACCAGATAAAGCGAAGTTTGCAAAGTATGGATACAAGCCAACCTTTGGTCTGGGCTTTCCTGCCTACTTCCGTCCGAAGGACGAAGGAGGCAGCAGATTCCCGGGTTCAAGGGGGGTGACCTTTGTCTTCCACTCTTGGATTGACCGTTGCATGGTGACCAGCAACGGTGTTGGTGGTGGCGTGTATATGCTGGCCGGCTGGATAAGAAGTGAGCTGGTTAAGCGTGGTTGGAAAAAAGTAAAAAGCGACAGCAAGTATAGATATCGCTATGTCAAAAAAGGCGTTGAGGTTGAAGTCTCTGGCTCGCAATCAGGTGGCTTGGCGCAAGTCGTATTGCATCAGACAGACAAGATGAAAAACTAGGCTTTGTGCCCGATTGGAATTGCTTTTGGATGTTGGCGAGAGTTTTGCCAGCATCCTTGAAGTGGCTCAATCCAAACAGCCCCGCACCATCATCCATCTCACGATAAGGGCGGATACGATCATTTCCAGCCAGGCCAGCGGCAAGGTGGTCAGGACGACTTGGGTGGTGGCCAGGTTCATGTTCCAAAGGCCAAGCCAGAGGATGACGAAGATTGTTGCCCAGATTACGCTGCCTGCGTAAAGCGCGTTGCGGATGGTTGGGCCGAACCGTTCCAGCAGCACCCAGCTGAGGCCGGTTGCTGCGAGCACCAGCACTGTGTCCCACACGCCCCAGATCATAAACACCGGCAGGTTCATGGGGGCTACGTCCTGAATTTGCGGAAGTGAGCTGCGCATCAATGGCATGACGAAGGCGAAATAGCGAAAGACCTCGGAAGCATTGATCCAAAGCAGGTTTAGCAGCAGGGCGAGCCAGAAGGCTCCTTTGAGATTTGGGGGAGCGATAGCAGTCATGGGGCCGAAATCCGTGTTCTGATGGTTTCCAAAAATTGTCTGGTGCTGGCGCGCAGAAAATCACCGTCTTGGGTGAGGCGGGAGGTGGACCAGAGGCCGTTGGTGAACACCACCAGCACTCCCGCAAGCAATTCCAGCTCTTCAGCGCTCAGCTGGTGCGGTGCAGGCGTTTCGTTGCGCAACGCATTGAGAAAACCCAGCTTGAGGCGGGCGTTGTGTTCTTCCACCTTGGCCAGAACGTCCGTGTCGTGCGGTGCAACCTCGGTTGCTGAGTTGGCGACAAAGCATCCCGGGCCCGGAAGGCCGGTTTCCTCCGCCCGGCTGATCTGCGCTTCAAAATAGGTTGCGACTTGCTCCAGCGTTGCATCAGGCTGCTCTACCTGAGTGAACGCCGGTGAGACAACGAGGTCCTGATAGCGTTGGAAACACGCGAGGAACATCTGCTTTTTGCCGCCGAATGCGCCGTAAATGGCGTGACGGGTGGCCCCTGTTGATTTCACAAGGTCATCTAGGGAGGAGGCATGGAAGCCGTTCTCCCAAAAATGCTCCAGTGCGCGGTCGGTCAGGTTCTGTGTGGTTATGTTGGCTTTTCTTGGCATGACTCAGTTGATAGCAGAATGATCGTTCTGAATCAAATCAATCCCACAGGAGACGGTGATACTGATAAGCAAGCAGACGATCACCCAGCCTTCATCCCACCTATGAGAAGCACTAGGCCAACAAGAACGACTTGATGGATTTGGAATGGTGGCTTTGAAGAAGATGATGGTTTGGCCTGCAGCGGCGTTGTTGGTGCTGGTGCTGGCCGGGTGTGGCTCGATTGAAGATGACTACGAGATTGCACGGTTTGAGGCCGTGGATGGAGAACTGCTGATGAATGGAGTCATCAGCTCGTCCACGCCGATTGATTTGCGGGCGGCTTTGGATGAGAACCCGAAGATCAAACGCATCGTCATGGTGGATGTACCGGGTTCCGATGATGATTACGCCAATCTGGAGGCGGGCCGCATAGTTCATGAACGCGGGCTGACCACGGTTATTCCGTCAAACGGTATTATCGCGTCTGGTGGGACGGACTTCTTCCTTGCGGGTAAAAAGCGAGTTGTGGTGAAGGGCGCGCGCATTGGTGTGCATTCATGGAGTGCTGAGGATTACAACGCGCTGGACTTGTCCAAAACGCATAAGGAGCACGAGAAGTATCTCAAGTACTACAAAAACATCGGCATCGATCCGCTGTTCTACTGGTACACACTGGAAGCCGCGCCGCCGGAAGATGTGCATTGGATGACCGACAGCGAGATGAAGCGCTACAAGGTCGGCACCCAATATGCCTCCCGACCATAAGGGCCTTTAGCGACACAAACATACATCACGGGTCACGTAACAGTGGTCCGTGATGCTTCCGCTCTTGCATCCCTCTCAAACGCTTTTTAAGGATACTCTTATGAGCTTAGGGAGCCTGTGATGACTGGGACCGATCTTCAAACCAAAGGCATGCTGTGTGATCCGGGGGATCACTTCAAAGGTATCTATGAAGTGGAGCGCAAATACGCTGTTGCCGATCTTGAAGTGATCCGCAGTCAGCTGGAAGCGCGTGGAGCCGTGCCCTTCACCCTTGGCAATACCGAGCAAGACATCTTTTATGACCTTGCAGACAGGCGCCTTGCCAACAACAACCAGCAACACGTGCTGCGTGTCATGCGCCCGTCAGGCCGTGCACTCTGGATCAGCAAAGGGCCGGGGCCGGACAAATGTATCTCCATGGATATGGCAGATGCAGATCAGACGAACGCCATGATTCTGTCTTTGGGGTTTGAGGAGGTCGAGCGGCTGGAAAAGAAGCGCGACATCTACTTTCTCGGCAAGTTCCACATCACGCTGGATGAAGTCCCTGACCTTGGCCGTTTTGTTGAACTGGCTATCATGACAGATGACGCCGACATGCTATCTCAGCACGAGCAGGAGATCGGCGAACTGGCCAACAGCTTCAACCTCTCCTCAAACGCCCTGCAAACCCAATCCTACCGCGCCATGCAGCAGGCTTTGAAAAAGGCCTGAATTCATTTCAGGATTTACTGATTTAGCTTTAAAACACACCCATTTGCGGGGTGTGTACTGTGGGCCTGTGCGCATCCATTTGAAAACTATGGTGTTCATACCCGTAAGTAATTGTGCCCGTTTTTCTATTCTTGAAGGCCGAAAATATTCGCAAGGGTAATACTGGGGTTAAGTTTCGCTGTTTAGTTGATACTAAAATTATGCACTAGGTATAAATGCATAATGAATTTATTTTTGGAATAGTTATGAGTGGAATATTTAATGCAATCAGAGTGGACCTATATACGTGACGGTCATTTCAGAAAGTACTTTGACGCATCTGCTCCACTCTACGTAAACAACGAAAACGTCTCTGCTATAATTAGCAATATTGAATACAACCAAGAGCTTCAGGTTCGGATTGCCAAAATACTTCCAAAACGGGATTTTAGCGCTTGTTATACTTCTTTTAGAAACGAAGCCTGCACGATATCCGGAAATTTTCTTTTACAAGGCTCGTTGGTTGCAACAGTCTCCGGGGTTGGGCAATTTAGTCTGAGTGCGGATCGGGCTAATTTTGTCAGATACGGCCCCTCTACCACCAAATTTCAGATTGCGCGCGGCACCGACCTGCAGTTGCTCTCCTATTCAATTTCAGAGGAGTTCCTCGCACGGGCTCTTGAAGACGACATTCCTGCCACGTTCCTTCCGTTTCTGAAGCGAAGCGAGCCGGAGTTTAACCTGTTGGAGTTTCGCCCGACACCAGAGATGCGGCGGCTTGTGCGGTCTGTGATCAGCAGTCCGCTGGTTGGGACCATGCGGAACCTGTTTATTGAAGGCGCCGTGCTGCAATTGCTGGCTCTGAAAGCCAACTTTCTCAGCAATCAGGTGTCGGCTGGCGGAATGCTTAACGAGTACGAAGTGGCGAGTGTGCAGCGAGCCTACAAGCTGCTGATGGGCAGCCTCAGCACGCCGCTGTCTTTGAGTGATCTGGCGTACAAAGTGAACCTTGGCGAGAAGCGCCTGAACAGCGGTTTCAAGAAGATTTTCGGAGGGACGGTTTTTGAGGTCTACCGCAATGAGCGGCTGGAGATTGCACGCAAAACGATTGAGCAGAGCGATGCCTCGCTCTCTAAAATCGCGCAGCACATTGGCTATCGCCACTACAACAATTTCATAAGCGCGTTCACGCGGCAGTTTGGGGTGTCTCCTGCAAAATACCGGAGGCATTCGCGGGATAATAAAAACACGGAATAGGTCATTAATTTAAAAAATACGGGGTGAGGCGGAATGTCGGAATTGAATATTATCAGAGAGGACGAAACCTCTTTTCATCAGGAATTAGAAGGCCTTCAACTTGCATCCTGCCAATTGAAGAACCTCGTGGAAGCTCTGAACATCGTTTTGACTAGCCGGCTGGAGCACACACGGGAATACGACATGCTGCTCACTATCAATCACGCAATTATGGGACACAATGAGGACCTGCAGGATCGCAGTCTACGGGTTCTCGCCCTGCTTCAACATTCAGGTGACCCTACCTACGTAGATTGAGGGTGATTGCAGCACCACGCCCCTGTGCCGGGTGATGCGGAGAGGGAGTTCAACGGGTCAATTAACTGGCATCAGATCAGACCTGCCCGTTGGCATCCCGTCTCTGTCTGTTCAGGAATAGCATATAGAAAAAGGATCGAGGCTATGCACCAAGACAATCCTCGGCAACAACAGCAACTGGTTGAACCGGGAAGCATTCGTATTTCTGGGCTGACGGTGAGAGAAAACCCGCGTATCAACCGCATTCAGTTTGTGTTTGATGAGCAACCCAGCGAGGAGATCTGCCGAATCTTAAAGAGCAATGCGTTCCGCTGGTCGCGTCATGAAGACGCCTGGCAGCGGCAACTCAGCCTGACCAGTCGCAAAATCGCAGTAAAAGCCCTGCTGGAAATCAAAGCCCTCGCGACACCTGCCAAGCGGGCACGGTGACGGGAACCGCACGCCTCTGCCTTTGTCGCCTGCTCTCCCGTTTCTGCCCACCATACGTGCATGGCGTGGTATCTTGACATTGGTGCATTCGCGCCGCCATCATTCTTCAAATTTTAGCTATTTGAGGTGGTTTGCCTTTATTTGAGGGCAACGAAACTGCTTTAAGCCGTTGGTCCTGCGTGTTTGTCCCAGGCATTTCCTTGGGCCAGCTCGTAATGTGCACCAAAGCATTGGGGTGAAGATGATTGAGATTCCAACACTTCTCGAAGCGCGGTCTGTTCAATCTAAGCGATTGACCACGCGGGTGCTGTTCTCTGGCCCTGAAGACGGTGTGCCGATCTTCTTTATTCATGGCAGTCTTTCTGCTGCCACGTGGTTTGAAGAAACTATGCAGCGCTTGCCCGAGTTTTTTCGTGCCATTGCGCCAGATTTGCGCGGGTATGCAGGCGCTGACCCTGCCGCTGTGGTGGATGCAACCCGTGGCACCAAGGATTTTTCCGATGACCTTGCCGCGCTGATGGACGAGTTGGGGATTGAGGCTGCGCATATGGTTGGCCACTCGCTCGGCGGCGGAGTGCTCTGGCAGTTTCTTGCTGATTATCCGCAGCGAGTGCTGTCTCTCACGCAAGTCAGCCCGTCCTCTCCCTTTGGCTTTGGGTGCTGCAAAGCGGATGGCTCGCCGTGTTTTGAAGACGGGGCAGGCAGCGGGGCTGCGGCGGTGAACCCTGAGTTTGTGAAGCTGCTTATGGGCAAAGACAGCAGTACGGGGAGTGATTTTTCTCCGCGCAACATCCTCAATACGTTTGTCTGGAAGCCGCCCTTCCAGCCCACGCGGCTAGGCGATTACATGACAACCGTGTTTGCGCAGCATACCGGCGACAAATCCTATCCGGGGGATGTGGTGCCCTCGCCCAATTGGCCGGGTGTCGCTCCGGGCCGTTATGGCAGCACCAATGCACTTGTACCCACCCGTCAGGCAAACCCTCTGGGGTTCTGTGATGTTGAGGCCAAACCGCCTGTGCTTTGGGTGCATGGCGCGGATGATCTCGTTGTCTCTGATGCCTCCATGTTTGATCTGGGCTCATTAGGCAAACTCGGTTTCCTCCCCAGCTGGCCCGGCGAAGAGGCCTTCCCACCGCAGCCGATGGTCACCCAGACCTCCCAAGCGCTGGACCGCTATGAGGCAAATGGTGGAAGCGTTGAGCGTTACGTGGTCAGGAACTGCGGCCACACCGCCTACATCGAAAAGCCGGAGGAGTTTGACGCGGTGTTCCATGCTTTCCTGATGAAACATGTGAGTGTGACTGAGGCGAGTTGAGGGTGTGAGCTGAGAGTACTCGAAACTAGTAGATCTCGCCCTTTAAAATAAACCAGTGATAATAAGCTAGATAAATCATAATGTTGTCGGTCTGTTCCTGTCAGCATAGGCTCTCCTATACCACCCCTTTGCGAAGCAGCAGCACGCGCCAGTCCGTGCAATTGGAGAGGTTAGGCACTCCGACAGAAGCAAAGCCTGGTCAAAGGAGGTGGTGGTTAGGTGAGATTTGAATTGAGGTTCAAAGTAAAAAGAGCCCGAAGACGACTGGCAGTCTACTTTCGGGCTCTTTTTAGGATAACCTAACAACCGGAGCGGGGAGTTAGCGCTTCCCGTTCCACTTGCCTAATATAACGCGTCTTCCTTAAGTCTTCAAGAAACCTGAGGGGCAGTAAGCCCCCTGAATGCTCAGAGGTCGGTGTGCTGCTATCGTGACTTTAGCTCCCTATAAAGGTAGAGATGCTCTGTATGTATGCAGGCGATACTCTCAGCTTTGATGCTAGTGAGGCCAATACTAAGGGGAGTGTTATGTGGGTTGGAAACGGTGAGTTTGATAGCTACGGGTATTTGAAAACCGCGTTTATCAAAGGACAGATGGACGGAGAGCTGAAGCCGGATATGTGCTATCGGATTTTTGATAGGGGCGGTACAAACACTTCTCAGCAGTTTCATTTTGTGCCCGTTGATATGAACGGAAATGAGTTAGGGCCTTCTGTCCTCAATACTGCTGGGAATATTGTTTATTCCATTTGGGAGAAAGGGCATCTTTCGCAAGACTGCAACATCAGCAATCTGTTCATGGCGTGAGTTTTGAAAGCGGGCCTACAGTCCCTCTACAAACTCCTCAAACTCAGGGTGTTCCTGCCATGAACCGTCGGGCCAGAGGGCTTTCATGGCTTTTACGATGGGATCGCTCCAACCTTGCTTGCCTTGGGATTGTGCCGCCAGCAGTTCGTCGCTGATCATGCCGGGGCGGGTGCGCCCAATGACCTCGATCAGAGCTTTGGCCTGTGCCAGATCCTTCGTCACCTTTGTCGCTGTATGCGCGCGCTTTTGTGAGATGATGAGCTTGTGCACGGCATAGCGTTCTGGTCGTGGCACATACACCGGAATGCCCGCCCCGAAGGGCAGGGCGGCAGGTGTGGACTCGTCAATCAACCAAGCCAGATATTGCAGGCTCATGGCTCCCGCATCCAACCCCTGTAGCTCCAGCGGTTGCTTTTCGCCGCGCTTGCGGGTTGGGGTCAGCAAGTCCACCACAAACCCGATGCGAGAGCGGAAACGCGATGGCTTGGCGCGTCCGTCCAGTTCCGGAATAGGCTCAAAACTCGGGTCGGCGTCTTTCAAGATCGAGAGCATATCGATGCCCTCATCTGCTTTGATGGCCAGTGAGGCAGCCACCAGATCTGCATCATCCGTCGCCAACTGTGTGGATGGTAACGTACACCCCAACAGCAGCGGGTAGCACTGATAAGCCAGCGTCCCCACCAGAATGGCGCCATTGCGGAACAGGCCATGATAGGCCATGGCATCCAGCACGCGGCCCGCATAGCTGTGTGTCGACAGCACACCGACTTTGTTGAGTACGCTCAGGTCCTTACGCCGCGCTCGCGCCCGCTCGCTGGCATACTTGATCTGCTCGACCTTCGCCTGTGTTTCCGGCTGCAACGCTGGCCCCACATACAGGCTCTTGCGCCCGGCACCGACCGGCATCTTGACGAAAATGTTCTCCACATTCCCCTTCGCCTGCTGATAAACCGAGCCCCGCAAAGCCCTGCTGTCATCATGCGTTTTCTGAATATAATCGGCGGCGAGATTCTGATAGGCGAGAGGAAGATCTGTCATGTAGGCAGTATAGACAGTTTGTTCCTAAAGTGTCTATACCATTATATAGTTCCAGGTGTATTGAGGCCGGACCTGATGAAATCGATTTTCCTAAGTAATGAACTGCGTGGCTTATTATAATTCATGTGATTTATGCATGTATTGTGGTAGAATACTTGCAGCTTTGATTGCGTTGTTTTCTTTGAAATAGATTCCGTTGTCAGGTTTGCTGCAGACTTTCGATGAAAGTGCATGATGCTCTTCTGCAGACTCGGATTTACCGAGATGTCCCATTATTTCCAGAGAGGGACAGAAACATGAATTCTGTTGATTTAAATACTAGCAGTGTTCAGCTGTTCGAAACACAGCACCCTGTGCAGCTACCCAACTCCTCTGCGGTGCAACCGGAGACCGATGAGGGCCTCAAGACCCTTCGAGCGAACGCATCAGGGATTGACTTTAAGCCTGTTGCAATTGGTGAAGGAACTTCGGATAGCCTGATTTCTGAAGAAACTAGAAATGTGCTGGCAGAGATGTCGCTCAAGTATCATGCTGCGGAACTTCAGTTTGAGTTTGCTCCACTTCGAGCCGCGTTTACCTCTATGAACTCCTCACTTGCGGAAAACAACGGAGACTATTCAGGTCTTGCTGATCGCCTTGGAAATTTTCAGGAAGGCATGCAGGGCATTCTTGCTAATGGCATAGAATTTAACCCAGCCAATCCCTTCCTCCGGAATGAGGACCTTCTCGAGGAGCTGGTAAATATTCTGCCAGATAGCACTGATGGTGAGCCAAACGATTTAACTGGCGTGCAGACTTGGGTTCTTCAAGGGAAAGCTGCTGAAAATGCAGGTTTGGCAGGGATAAACGTACTTACATTCGATTTCTCAGAGATGCTTGAGGGTGATGATGCCGAGAGCGTTGTAAGTGTTCTGGGAGAAGCCGTTGCTAGCTGGCAAGGTGCACTTGATCAGGCTTATAACAGCATTAGTGTGATCCGTGATGAGAAGATTGCTGGGTTGTCTCAGCCAGCGGAACCAGTCGATTCTGAGGCTGCCGCAAACGTTGATAAGGACATGAATTTAGATCTGGCGCGCGAGAAAGCGCAGCACGTTCAGACTGAGCTCGCCAAACAGGTCTTCTCATTGGTCAATGCGACATCTCCAAGCGCTCTGGCGTCCTTCAGCTTGTAAAATATTGGAGAAGCTGCGCCTGCTGCTGGCGCAGCTCTGAAGATCTGGATGCTCAGAATCGGTATAGACATTTTGATTTGAAAATGTCTATACCGATAGCCACATGACCAATCTTCCCGAACCCCCAAATGCTTTGAGTGTAGAAACAACCTATACTTGCAATATTGGATCCTCTCCCCAAATATTGTTTAGGTCGGGAAGAGGGGAGGAGCTATTGGAAAATGAAGGCGGAAAGAAGAGGCCTAGTAAAACACTTGTGGTTACAGGCATACTTGGCTGGCTTCTTGTCATTTGAGAGTTTCTGTATTTTCTCACACGCATTCCCATCCTCATAATACTGGGAACAGGTGCAGCCTTCTTTGCCCTCGAAAAGGTCTTAGATGTCGTGCTTGGGCGTATCTTTAGAAGAAAGCCCAAGCAATAAATCCCCCGTAAACGCTCTGCCAAATAGAGACCCACACTCCACCTTTGAATGGCTGACGGGGCTTGGCAAGTTCTGTTAGGCTTCTCCTGAATTTCAGGGGAGGGGTTTATGGCGGTTGGTTTTGAGGTTGAGGGGACGACGGCGGTTATTACGCTGGATAGACCTGAACGGCGCAATGCGGTGGATGGGGAGACGGCGCAGCTGCTGGTGGATGCCTTTACTCGTTTTGATGAGGACGACAGCCTCTCCGTTGCCGTGTTCACCGGGTCTCAAGGCACGTTCTGCGCTGGGGCTGACCTTAAAGCCATTTCAGAAGGCAAGCTTAATACCCTGCAAGAGGAAGGCGATTTCGCGCCGATGGGCCCGTCTCGAATGCGGCTATCAAAGCCAGTGATTGCGGCGATTGAGGGCCATGCAGTGGCTGGCGGGTTGGAGCTGGCGCTTTGGGCGGATATGCGCGTTGCCGGAAAATCTGCGGTGTTTGGCGTCTATTGCCGGCGGTTTGGCGTGCCACTGATTGATATGGGTACCATCCGCCTGCCGCGTTTGATCGGCCAATCCCGCGCCGCAGATATGATCCTGACAGGACGCAGTGTGAGCGGCGAGGAAGCCGTGGCTTTTGGCCTCGTCAATCGCCTGGTGGAAGACGGGGAGGCTCTCACCAGGGCGAAGGAATTGGCGGCGCATATGGCGCAATTTCCGCAAATGTGCATGCGCAGTGACCGGCTTTCCATGTTTGAACAGTGGGACATGACAGAAGCAGAAGCGATCAGGAACGAGATGCGGCGCGGCCTTTCGGTAATCTCCAGCGGAGAGACCGTTTCCGGCGCAACGGCTTTCAGCCACGGCAAGGGACGCCACGGGGTAGGTGTAGAAAGCTGACGAGCACATTGATTGCGACTGGGTAAACGCAGGCTGCACAATTTTGCGGGCCTCGCTAAGACTGCCTACACCTAAACTCCAATAAACATTACTTAGCGGAAGGCATTTTTCTTCGCATGATATATTGTATCTCTCAGGACCGATTGTCGGAGGAATGCCGTGCCTGCCCAACCCCAAAACCCCGCTGGAAATCAGGAAAACCTGCCGCCAGAGCAAGAGCAATGGCTGGATGCTGTGGAACGGGCATTGAATGTCCGGCTGGGTGAGATCCCTCCGCAAGGTGACAATGCCGTTGAAGACATGATTGTTGATGGGCCTGAGGAAGAGCGCGGCGAGTTTATGGCCATCGTTGAGGATGAAGAGCAGGAAAACATCGAGGAAGGCATTGAGCAACGGCCCACGCACGATCAGCAAGGCCGCATTATCGAAGAGCAAGGCGAGTTTTTGGCGCTTGGAGATGATGAGGACGAACGCGACATTGAGCGGGGTGTTGAGCAGCGCGGTGTAGACTTGCGGCAACCGGAAATCCCGTTTGAGGCCCCGCCGCCTTACGATCCTCCGCCACCTTATGAAGCGGGCGAACAGGAGGATATGGATGACGAGGAATTTGAGGAACTGGAACGGCCCGAGCATCGCGAGTTGCACCAGCATGATCCGCAGCCAGGAGAGGGCGAGCAGCCACCGGAACGCCGGGTTTACAACGAGATGCCGCAGGCAGGTAGCCCTATCCGCCTGAACCGGAAAAATGATGGCACCATGGTTATTGATCGACGCTCTGTTCCAGCCACGATTAAAGCCAAACGGGAACGCAGTTTAGGTCGGCGTGATAAGGTGACTTATGAACCTACTGAACATTCGATGAATGTAGAAGGTCTGCTCACACCGCCCAATAAGGTTGGCAACGAGCGGCTGCAAAGTGTGTTCGCGAGTGGCGCGACAGGATACCTGCAAAAGTTCCCGGATATTGAAGATTCCGCTATCAAACGATGCCATGCGATGGAAGAGGCAAATGGTTCATTGCAGTTTGTTGGTGCCGATCAGATTGTGCATGAGACCAAAATCTTGACCGCTCTCTCTCATTTCAAAGATGCGAAGGGGGCAGAGAATATCATCGAATATCGAGGCTCTGGCATTTCGCAGTTTGGTGATCCGTTCCTGATCATGGAAGAAATGAATGGCGGCACACTTGCAAATCGTATCCCTGATGATCGCGGTCTGGAAGAGCCGCAACTGAATGATTTTGCAAAGGGCGTTCTCTCTGGCATGGCGTTTTTGCAAAATCGGAACATCATTCATCAGGACCTGAAGGCTGATAACATCCTGTTTCGCGAAAATGACAGCACTGTGCCGGTTATCAGTGATTTTGATACAGCCTCAGCACATGAGGGCATCGCCTCTGACCACGAAAATGGTCGGGACTTCGGCTACAGGAGAGGCGGTTCTCCCGATATTCAACCGCCGGAAGTATACGATGAAAATGGCCAGATGACCGGCAAGATCGACTCCTGGAATGGCGGAGTTCTGATGTTACAAGCGGCAATCGGTAATGAGGGGCGACAAGCTTTCCTCGATGAGACCGCAGAGTTTCGTGCACAAGACGGGCGCAGAGATCAGGGGCTTTATGATGCCTTTCTTGATCCGCGCATCGCAAATGTACCGCCAAACATTCAGGCCGTGATCAAAGGACTTCTGAAGATCGATCTGAATGAGCGAATGACCGCTGAGCAAGCATTAGCGCTGATTGAAGATCAGCCAGAGGATGAGCAGCAGTAGCTGCAATTCTCATTATTTTGGTAGGGCCGCTTACACGTTGTTTTGGCTGTTTGCTTTTCAGCGCATAGGCGAACAACGATACTTCCCGATACTGCAGGCTGAAACGAGGAGATCTCGAGTGGTTCGCAAGGCTGGTGATGTTTTTCGAGGTGATAATGGCTGACTATGACACGTGGATGAGAGCTGTCGCCAAAGTCCTGAGCATTGATCTGCCGCCAGCACAAGCAGCAGCGGGCTCCGCAAACGCACTTGAAACGCCTCCGGACAACAGCCCCATCAAGGTGCAAACCAAACCAGACGGAACCATGGTCATTGAGCCAGATTCCGTGCCCTCAGCCTTTCAACATGGCAACACCAACGGTGGCAAACAGCCCTATGGCAACATGTTTGGCATTTCTGAAGAGCATGCCATGGACGTGACAGGCAAGGTCAGTCCTCCTGTCACAGGTGGTGCGGCCAATGCGGAAAATGTGTTGTCTTATGATGCGTCTGGCGTGGTGCAAGACTATCCGTATATGGAAGATGCCGTGATCAAGCGGCCAAACGCGTATTCCGCTGGACCGGATTCCCCGCCCACCTTTGTCGGGGCAGAGCTGCTGGTGCACGAAGCCAAGATCCTCACCGCTCTTGGTGAGTTTGATCACGCGCCCGGCAGCGAGAATATTTTGAAGCTGAAAGGCGCAGGCCTGACTGAGTTCGGGGAGCCATTCGCCATCCGTGAAAAACTGAAGGGTGGGTCGCTGGATGACCGTCTCCCAGAAGACAAAGGCATGGATGAAGAGCCGCTCAACGACTTCGCCGGAGGACTTTTGGCCGGAGTTTCGTTTTTGCAAAAGCGGAACATCTTCCATCAGGATCTGAACATCGACACCATTCAGTTTCGTGAGGAAGACAGCACAGAACCGGTGATCACAAGCTTTGACTATGCAACGGCGCATGAGGGGGTTGCCGCTGATTGTGAGGATGGCCAGCATTTTGAAATGGAGATTGGTGGTACGCCAAACAACCAGCCGCCTGAACGGTTTGTTGATGGAGCGGAGCTGTCTTCTAAGGTGGATTCCTGGGCAGGTGGTCTTGTGCTTGTTGCGGCAGCTGCTGGCAAAAATGCGCAGCAGGAGCTGATTGACGAACTTCAGGAATTCCGTAGTGGCAGCAGCAATGATCAATCTTTGCTGGATGAAAAGCTGGAAGCGCGGTTGGATGGCACACCGGACAACATCAAGGGCGCGATTAAAGGCCTGCTGAAACTATCTCCGGAAGAGCGCTTGTCAGCCGAAGAGGCTTTGGGTGTTGTCGGCGAACGCTCAGAATAAGGCTGAAGTGAAAATTTATTCCTGAATGCAGCTGGTAGCACAGGGTCATTAGATTATTCTTCTGCTAAAGGCCCTGATTGCGCTAAACGCTTTTATGCACTATGCCAAGAATATACGCATTTTTGGGGGCGTTTCGGGAGGAAACCATGACAACCGCTGCTGCCAATTGGATCGATCGATTCCAAGGCCTTTCCAAGCTGGAAAATCACATCAGGGACATTCTGGTTAATCGTAGCACCATTGTCTCTGTGCCTGCCGACACCATCATCTTTGGTCCTGGGAAAGCTCCGGAAAACCTCCTGCTTTTGCTTTCGGGTTCCGTGCGTGTACAGCAGCTTTCCGAAGGTGGACGCGAGATCATTCTCTACCGTGTGCATGCAGGTGAAAGTTGCGTGCTGACGACGGCCTGTCTGCTGGCCTATGAGGATTACTCAGCAGAAGGCATCGCGGAGACAGACACGCAGGCGGTCGCTATTCCGCGCATGGTGTTTGATGATCTCATTGCGCAATCCGAAACCTTCCGCCGCTTTGTGTTCTCCGCCTACTCCAAGCGCATCACGGACCTGTTTTTGGTGATCGAGGAGATTGCGTTCCAACGCATGGACATCCGCCTTGCGCAAAAACTGCTGGAACTTGCTGGTAGCAGCAAGCAAGTGGCCACCACGCACCAGCAAATGGCAGCAGAACTGGGCACGGCGCGTGAGGTCATCTCCCGCCAACTGCGCGAGTTCCAGCGCCGTGACTGGATCACCCAATCCCGCGGAACCATCGAGATTGTTGACCGCGCCGGACTGGAAGTTCTGGCGAAAGCCTAGAGCGTATTCCCGAAAAGCGGTTTCGATTTAAGGATGAGAATACGCGCAAAAGTACAGATTCAGAGTTTAAGAGAAACCCTCGGATCGCGAGCCATCCATTTTTGAACTTCATGATGCTCTCGGTCATAACCATGATCCGCCCGCGCCTTGCTGGGCTCAATGTGGTTGGTGTTTGTGGGGGAGGCGAAGAAGTCAAAGCCGTAGATGTTGATATGCTTGTAACCGCTCAACTCTTCCAGCAGGCCCAATAGGCGGAAACCGGTGCTCGGCTTCTTCTCTGTACGCGCTTGATAACCCCTCAACTCTGCGGGTTTCATCAGGTAGACAACATCGTTATGTCTGGCGAGCCAATGGGGCAGAGAGAAACTACGTTCAGCCGGCGTCCAGATAACCCGCCGCGCCTGCTCGCCATACACAAAGCTTTTAGGAATATCGAGGCTTGTTGCCACCCATGAGAGCTTCTGGCCATGGCTTTTGGTGTGCGGAATTGTGCCGCGGTTCAGCCGGATCACGATGTCATGGCCGTCAATTTCCGGTCCATATTCTTTGTTGCTGAGGGACTGCGCGTTGCCAACGACGGCGATGCGCTTGCCAGCAATATCGTTCTGCAACTCGTGCTTTGGCACGTACCCCTTAAACATCTTCATCCGCAACATACGCAAAATGTGTTTGCGCTTTGCCACCGAGTTGGCGCGCCTGCGCTGTCGGTAAACCTGTCTCAGGTTCTGCCGCGCTTCAGCGGAGGCGTCCCACGTGACATAAAATTGCTGGTCGTTGTTGGTGCTGCGCAAAACCTCCACATACGGAAAGTGCTGCGATAGCTTCTCCTGCCACCAAGGGGTTGAGCGAACGGTGCAATGTGCGTTGGACCCATCAGCCAACAAGGCTGTCGCGTAAAGGGTTGGGATATGGAAGATAACCTTGTCTGATCTGGCCTGAATGTCCGCTAAAACATCGTCCAGTTCGTCCTCCGGCACGTGCTCCAGCACATCCGTGTTCAGCACAAGATCGAAACGCCCCTCCGGCATATCGTTATATTCCAGAATACAAGGATCGTAGCGGTGTGAGGTGCATTGCAGGCTCGCGGCAAGCTCTTCAATCAATGAGCTTTTTCCGCAGCCGTAATCCAGAATTCTTGCAGGCTTCACGTCTCGCGCCAGCGGCAGGATAACGTCCATCAGGTAGGATGAGGAGGTGCCGTACCCGAGGTTTGATTTGTGAAGCTGAGTGTAAAAATCTTTGTTTGCTACGGAGACTTCGGTCAACTGGAACCCCAACTGCTTTCTGGCGCACGCCTCGGGCAATCGGCGCTTCCGGCTGTGCCCTTCAACGCTATGCTAGCCAGAAATTGGATTTCTGAAACCTATGGATTGTTCTGGGATAGCCAGCTGGCATTATGACCTTTGGGCATTTCGCATTGATTTTTAAGGCGCTTCGAAGAAAAGAAGGGTTTGGAGCGGAGTTTGGTGACTTCGTCACTGAAGCCTTTGCGAAGACTCGTTATCCGTTAGGCCACGTACCTGGAGGACGAGACTATGATGGCTAACGTTGGAACTATTGATCGCATTCTTCGTTTTATTGTCGGTGTTGTGCTGATTGCACTGCCGTTGTCTACCAACATTTCTTTGTTTATGCAGCCACTTTTCTTTTATGGCGCAATCATTGTTGGCATTGTAATGCTGCTGGTTTCCGCCGTGCGGATTTGCCCGTTCTACTCCATTTTTGGAATTAAAACCTGCCGCGTTTAAGCATGTTTCCGGAGATCACAAACTGATTTCCGACAAAAAAATATAATAAGAAATGCTTAGGCGGCTGTGCAGGCGGTCGAACACGAAAACAAACAAGTGCACGTACCATCGACCGCCACTGCGCACGCGTTAACTTATTGAGGAAGTTATGACGAACTACCCCGTGAACATGGCTGTCGAGCCTGAAGTCAGGGCCTTTTTTGACCCCGGCACCAATACAATTAGCTATGTGGTGAAAGATCCTGCCTCATCTTCTGTTGCCATCGTCGATTCCGTTATGGACATCAACTATGCAGCAGGTCGCATCACCTATGACAATGCGGATGAGATCATCAAATACGTGCAGGACAATGGCCTGGCGGTTGAATGGCTGATTGAGACCCATGTTCATGCCGACCACCTCTCTGCTGCTCCGTATATTCAGGAGAAGCTGGGCGGCAAGATCGGCATTGGTGAGAACATCACCGTGGTTCAGGACACATTCGGCAAGGTGTTCAACGAAGGAACTGAATTCCAGCGCGACGGAAGCCAGTTTGACAAGCTGTTCAAGGACGGGGACAGCTATCAGATCGGCACCATGACTGCGTTTGCCATTCACACACCGGGTCATACTCCCGCTTGCATGGTTCACGTTGTGGGCAATGCGACGTTTGCGGGCGATACCCTGTTTATGCCGGATGGCGGTTCTGCTCGTGCGGACTTCCCGGGCGGGGATGCCGCAACGCTTTATGACAGCATTCAGAAGGTACTGTCGTTGCCCGATGAGATGCGCCTGTTCATGTGCCACGACTACGGCCCGAATGGCCGCGACATTGAGTGGGAGACCTCAGTGGGTGCGGAGAAAGAACACAACATCCACGTTGGTAAAGGCCACTCCCGCGAAGATTTCATCAAATTCCGCACCGAGCGTGATGCGCAGCTGGACGTACCAAAGCTGATCATTCCGTCTTTGCAGGTGAACATGCGTGCAGGTGCAGTGCCGACCGATGAGGACGGCGTTCCAATGCTCAAAGTGCCAGTCAACGCACTTTGATCTGATGATGTGAGGAGGGGAAACATCATGGATATTAAGAGTATCAGCTCATCACTTTCTGTCTGTCCGCAGATTACTGCACAAGACGTTCAGAAGATCGCGGACCTGGGCTTCCGCAGTATTGTTTGCAACCGTCCGGACGGGGAAGGTGCAGACCAGCCAGTGTTTGACGAGATTGAAGCGGCTGCGAAAAAGCTGGGTCTGGAAACACGCTATCTGCCGGTTATTTCCGGTAAGGTGTCTGACGAAGACGCCGAGGCCTTTGGCAAGGCCATGAACGAAATTCCGCGCCCTGTTCTGGCTTACTGCCGCACTGGCACGCGCTGTGCCACGCTGTGGTCTCTCAGCCAGGCTGAAACGCTGACTGTGGCCGACATTCTGGCAGCCACTAAGTCCGCTGGCTATGACATGGCAGGCGTTGTGCGCCGCATTGCCAATGGTGGCAAAACCCCAACGGACCGTGCAGATGCCTCGTTTGATGTGGTGATTGTTGGCGGAGGGGCTGCGGGTATCGCTGTCGCGGCGAGTTTGAAATCCCGAAAGAGCGATCTTGAGATCGCTGTCATTGATCCTGCTGATATTCATTACTATCAGCCGGGTTGGACAATGGTTGGCGGTGGCATCTTCAATGCCTCCCAGACCGCTAAAACCATGGGCTCTCTGATTCCACGAGGCGTGCACTGGCTCAAATCCGCGGTGGCCGCGTTTGAACCGCAAGACAATGCGGTCATTCTGGATGGTTGCCGCGTCGTGAAATACGACCGCCTTGTGGTGTGCCCCGGTCTGAAGCTGGACTGGCACAAGGTGGACGGGCTGGTCTCGACGCTTGGTAAGCACGGCGTGACCTCCAACTATCGTTACGATCTGGCACCCTACACGTGGCAACTGGTGAGCAACACGAAAGAGGGCCGTGCGCTCTTCACCCAGCCGCCGATGCCAATCAAATGCGCCGGAGCACCGCAAAAAGCGCTTTACCTTTCCGGTGATTACTGGCGCAAGCAAGGCGTGCTGAAGAACATCGACATTCAGTTCCACAATGCGGGTGGCGTGCTGTTTGGCGTGAAGGAGTATGTGCCTGCGCTGGAGAAGTACATCAACCTGTACAACGCAGACCTCAACTTCTTCAACAATCTGGTCGCCATTGATGGTCCTGCGAAGAAGGCCTGGTTTGACGTGGCCAAGCCGGACACGCCAGTTGAGCGGGTGGAAGTTGATTTCGACATGATCCACGTGTGCCCACCGCAATCTGCACCGGACTTCATCCGCGTCTCGCCACTGGCGGATGCTGCCGGATGGGTGGATGTGGATCAGATAACACTGCGCCACAAAACGCACAGCAACATCTGGTCGCTGGGTGATGTGATGAACGCACCCAATGCAAAAACAGCTGCTGCAGCTCGCATGCAAGCACCAATCGTTGCTGAAAACCTCGTTGCAGACATCGAAGGTCGCTCACAACCAGCGATGTACAACGGCTATGGCTCCTGCCCGCTCACCGTGGAGCGCGGCAAAATTGTACTGGCTGAGTTCGGGTATGGCGGAACCTTGCTGCCAAGCTTCCCCACATGGCTGCTGGATGGCACCAAGCCAACCCGCGCGGCGTGGATCCTGAAAGAGCAGATCCTGCCTCCGGTTTACTGGTGGGCAATGCTGCGCGGCAAGGAATGGATGATCAAGCCTGAGAAGGTTAGCGCAAGCTAAAATAAGCATTGCGGCCTTTGCTGAATTACTATCATGTGTCCGGGGGAGCTGCTTCCCCGGATTAATCTATGCACTTTGAAGGCAGACCCATGTTCTCCTCGGCCTTTCGGCGATATTTGCCCGTTTTAACTTGGGGCAGAAACTATAATAAAGACAGTTTTTCTAATGACATGATTGCAGCGGTGATTGTGACGATCATGCTGATCCCGCAGTCTCTTGCTTATGCTTTGCTTGCTGGCCTACCGCCGGAAGCCGGGCTTTATGCGTCAATTCTACCGATTATTTTGTACGCCATCTTCGGCACCAGCCGTGCGCTGGCCGTTGGCCCGGTTGCTGTTGTTTCGCTCATGACGGCAGCCGCGATTGGCCAGATCGCAGACAGTGGCACAGCAGGTTATGCCATTGCTGCGCTGACCCTTGCCATGCTGTCCGGCGGTATTTTGCTGCTGATGGGCGTGTTCAAACTCGGCTTCCTTGCCAACTTCCTCTCCCACCCTGTGATCGCCGGTTTCATCACGGCCTCAGGTGTTTTGATCGCCAGCAGCCAGCTCAAACATATTCTGGGTGTGGACGCGAAAGGGCATACGCTGGTGGAGATTATCTTTTCCATCTGGGAGCATCTGGGCGAAGCCAATCTGGCGACGATCCTGATTGGTGTCTCGGCCACCTTGTTCCTATTCTGGGTGCGCAAGGGCATGAAACCGATGCTGCTGAACATGGGCCTGAAGCCACGCCTTGCAGATGTTTTGACCAAGGCTGGACCGGTCGCCGCCGTGGTGGCGACGACAGCTGTGGCGTGGACTTTCAGTTTGGATCAAGCCGGAGTAAAGATCGTCGGCGCTGTGCCGCAAAGCCTACCGCCCCTTAGCATGCCAAGCTTCTCCAGTGAGTTGATCGGCGCACTGGTTATACCTGCGCTGCTGATCTCCATCATTGGTTTTGTGGAATCCGTTTCCGTGGCGCAAACGCTGGCTGCCAAAAAGCGTCAGCGTATCGATCCTGATCAGGAGCTGATTGGTCTGGGCGCCGCCAACCTTGGGGCGGCTTTCACAGGTGGTTATCCTGTAACGGGTGGGTTTGCCCGTTCCGTGGTCAACTTTGATGCGGGTGCTGAAACCCCTGCTGCCGGGGCCTATACGGCAGTTGGTCTGGCGATTGCTGCTGTTTCCCTCACACCGCTCATCTTCTTCCTGCCCAAGGCCACATTGGCCGCAACCATCATCGTGGCTGTGTTGTCACTGGTGGATTTCAGCATTCTCAAGCACAGCTGGAGCTACTCCAAGTCTGACTTCTCAGCCGTGGCTGCCACCATTTTGCTGACCCTCGGCTTTGGTGTTGAAACCGGTGTTTCTGCAGGCGTGATCCTTTCCATTGGGCTTTACCTCTACAAGACCTCCCGGCCTCACATTGCAGAGGTTGGGCTGGTGCCGGGGACCGAGCATTTCCGCAATATCAACCGGCATGAAGTGCTGACAACGCCAGAACTGCTGACCATCCGCATTGATGAAAGCCTCTACTTCGCCAACGCGCGTTTTCTGGAAGATTACATCTACGACCGTGCGGTGGATGATGAATGCCTCAAGCATGTGGTGCTGCAATGCTCTGCGGTGAATGAAGTGGATCTGAGTGCTCTGGAATCTCTGGAAGCCATCAATCACCGGTTACAAGACGCAGGCATCACGCTGCACCTTTCAGAGGTGAAAGGCCCGGTAATGGACCGCCTGCAACGCTCGCACTTCCTTGATGAGCTGACGGGCAAAGTGTTCCTCTCTCAATATCAGGCCCAAGAGGAGCTCGCCTCCGTCTGCACCCGCCAAACCGCTCAGGCGCCTGCCTGATTCACCCCCCTTATCAGGCAGAGCTAAGAGACCCCGTGGATCCCCTCCACGGGGTTTTTATGTTCGGGGGTGTAGTTAGCAACGAGATGATCCAGCTCTCCTACTTGCCGCCATTCATCAGCTCACAGGCATTCGCAGGAGCAGCGTGCCTGTGGACCAAAAGCCAACTATGCACTAACCTTCAAATCGAACCACTCAAGCGGCGCAGGGCAATTGAGTATAATCATACACTTAAAGCATACCAGCTCTCTCTTGGTAACGAGGCTAGGGATGGTGCGCCTTTTTCGGAGAAATTCCATTGTCCGACATTGCCGGGACCACATTCAAAGCACCTGAAGTTGCCGGTTTCTACCCGCGCCGCCCTCCTTACGCTCACCAAATTTACGAGTGCATCATTGATCGGTCTTCCGCAACACACCGCTTATTGGATTTGGGTTGCGGCGAGGGCAAAATTGCCAGACCAATGACGAAAGTCTTTGATCAGGTTTGCGCCGTAGACCCTTCCGCTAATATGATAAAATTGGGTCGGTCCTTGGAAAACGGTAGGACAGACAACCTTGAGTGGGTGAAAGCGACAGCCGAAAGGGCGCCTTTGACGGGTAAGTTTGACACAGTCACCTTTGCGTCAAGCATCCACTGGATGGAACCAAGCAGGCTGTTCCCTAAACTTGCAAAGCACTTAAGTGAAAATCATATTCTTGCAATCATTCAGGGCGATGCAGCGTTTCAGCCGCCGTGGCATGATGAGTGGCAACAATTTTTGGCAAAATGGGTGTCTACAATCACAGGTGAAGAGGTAAACTCTAACAAATGGCGGGCGACCCAAACCAAACATTTGGACTATATCAATATCCTTGAAACCAAAGAGTATGTTTCGCAGCCTTTCCGGCAAACCGTTGAGGACTTTATCTTGTGCCAGCATTCGCGCGATACTTTCGCGCTGGTAAAGCTGGGCGCGCGCCGCCAAGACTTTCACAATGAACTTAAAGCCCTTTTGCAGCCTCATGCTAATCGCGAGGGTCAACTGACATTTCAAGTCAAAACCCATTTGACAATCGCTAGGATTAAGTGAGCTTCGCTCCTCCCAATGCAAAGGTCATCCCAAAAACCTAGCTGAGCCTGAGCATCCTCGCCAATGATCAGGCTGCTCGTTTTAATAGATTCCCGTGAATGGGAATTAATGCAGAAAAGGCGAGAGGGTCAACATTACGCCAACTGATGCTTAGGGGCAGTCCGAGAGAAATAGCGGGTGTTGGGTGTTGGGGCAGGAGTAGTAAGCTAGTGGCTTACTCCAGGCTTTCGCTCCGTTCATGGGCATCAATTGCAATGGCACACGATGAAAAATCACAGCTTCAAAAGGGAGCCGCAGGCTGGTTTTTGCTGGCAACGCTTGGGGTTTCCTATGTGATCTCAGGCAGCTTTGCCGGGTGGAACTACGGGTTCGCGGTGACGAACTGGTTCGGCATGGTCATCGCAGTGGCATTGATGGGGCTGATGTATTTCTGCCTTGTTCTGTGCCTTGCAGAGATGTCTGCCGCATTGCCGAGTGCCGCTGGGGGATACCGGATCTCACGGAAGGTGATGGGAGATACAGGCGGCTTTGCGACGGCGCTTTCGGTTTTGCTGGAATATTCCATTGCGCCAGCCGCGATTGTGATCTTCATTGGACAGTATCTTGAAGCGCTTTGGGGTATCAATGGCCCCTTGGTGTATGCGGTGTTTTACGTGGTCTTCATCGGTGTGCACCTGCTCGGCGCTGGTGAAGCCCTGCGTTTTATGCTGGTTGTGACTGCTTTTGCTGTGCTGGCGATTGTGGTGACATTGGTGGCGCTGGTGCCGCATTTCAGCTTTGCCAATCTGGCGGCCTCTGCTCATTTCAGCTCTGATCAGCAAACCCTGCTGGCATTCGATGAAGTTTCAGTCTGGGCAGCCCTTCCGTTTGCCATGTGGCTGTTTCTGGCGGTGGAAGGTGTGCCTCTTGCAGCGGAGGAGGCCAAGAACCCTGCGGTTGATCTGCCGCGCGGTATCATTGGGGCCATGTTGTTTCTGCTGGCCAATGGGCTGCTTATTGTTGTGTTTATTCCCGGTGCTGCGACCGCTGTGGAAGTGGGAGATTACGGCGCGCCACTGGTAGATGCGCTTGATCATGTGTTCGGCGAAGACTCCGTTCTGGCCGCAATCGTCAATCTGATCGGGCTTACAGGACTGATTGCTTCGTTCTTCTCTATCATTTTTGGATACAGCCGCCTGGTCTTTGCCATGTCGAGGGAAGGATATTTGCCCCGGTTCATGTCCGCGATCAGCTCACGAAAAGTGCCACACTGGGCACTGATTATTCCCGGTGTGATTGGATTCCTCTGCTCGCTGACGGGCAAAGGAGAGTTAATGATCAACATTGCAGTGATCGGTGCGACGCTCTCCTACGCGCTGCAAAGTGTGAGTTATATTTTGCTGAAGCGAGATTATGCCGAGTTGCACCGGCCTTATCGTGCGCCGGGTGGGCAAAAAACGGCGTATGTAACGCTCGCTCTTTCGCTTTTGGCACTTACTTCGTGCTTTGCGTATGATCTTATGGCTGCGTTGATTGCTTTGGCCCTCATGGGGCTGGGTGTTGGCTATTATGTTTTGCTGGGCCGAAGAAGGGCTTAAGATTCTCACCTCAGCCTAACGCAGGCTTTTCGCCATAGAGCTTGATGGCCTTCACTTTACCTGAGAGTTCGGTGACAGCCTTGTCCAGCATTACATCTGTTGAAAGCCCAAGTTGTTTGGCCAGTTCATCCAATGCAACGGGTAGCTCGTCTTTGATGAGCTGTTTCAGAACGGCGTCCTCATAAGTCATCCGATCCAGAACTGTCAGCGCAGTGAGACCGCTGTTTCCTGCGTACTCCAAATAAGCTGCTTCTGAGACCGCGCCAGAGATACAGGCGGACAGAAGATCCTGATGCATATGCAGCCAGTCCGGTAAGTCCTCCGCCAGCATGTCTGAGATCACAAGTTTGCCGCCCGGCTTGAGCACGCGGTTGATCTCAGAAAACACCGCAGCTTTGTCGGCGGACAGGTTGATAACGCAATTTGAGATGACCCAGTCCATGGACTGATCCGGGAATGGCAGATGCTCAATAATACCTTGATGGAGTTCAATGTTATGGAGGCCATGCTGCTCGCAATTGCGTTTGGCCAGCGCAATCATATCCTCACTGACATCAATGCCGATGACTTTACCCGATGGACCTGTCTTCTCGGCGGCAAGGATAAGATCCAGTCCCGCGCCGGACCCAAGATCGAGCACCGTCTCCCCTTCTTTGAACTGCGAGAAAGCCAGCGGATTACCACAGCCGAAACTGGACCCGAGCAAGTGCTCGGGTATCTCTTGCGCATCATAATCAGGAGCCAGTGCTTGCTGGAAGGTGTTTCTGCCCTTCGTGTCCGCAAGCTTGCCGGAATAAAAGGCGGCGATGTTTGAGAGGTGCTCTGATTTCTTCACGTGGTCTGTCAACGACATCACCCTGCTGCTGCGCGTTATGGCTCTGTGTAATCCTAGTTTACGCTGTACAGCAGGGGCAAACTTCATGGTCTGACAGACAAAACAAAGCGTTAAGCGATGGCTGCTTTTCACGCGAGTTATCGGGAAGCCTCATGAGATTGCGAGACCTGATACCCAAAGATGAAGCTAGGTGTTTTGTGCGGGAGATGATCCGGGGACGCGCAGTGTTTGCGGGCTTGTTAGGCTGCTATCTGCCACTTCCTTGCAAAGCAGCAGCGCGTGTCAGTCCGCGCAATCGGAGAGAGTTAGGCACTCCGATCGTAGCAAGGCCTGGTAAGGAGGTGGTATGTTGGATGAACCTTGCGATTAAGCTTAAGTTTAAGCTGCGCATGACAAGAGCCCGGAATCGACTGACCATCTTCTTCCGAGCTCTTATTAAAGTCATCTAGCGACGGGAATGGGGGGCGAGAGCCTCCCGTTCCTATCTTCCTTAATATAGACCCCAAAGCTTAAAGCTTCAACCATGGGTCTTGGCAGGGCAAATCAGCCGGTTGTCTCATCTGGCAGCAAGACTGCCATGCGTTTGGTGAACTCTTCCCAGTTGCGGGTGAAGCCGATCAGAGAGTAGTTCAGCGCCAGCTTTTTGCGGTCATTGGTCTTGGTGACTACAATGGACATGGCCTTGCCGCGTTTGAGGAAGTTGACGATGGTCTTGTTGGCGTTAAACGCCGCCTCGCACCCGTCTGGCTGACAGGTGATCAGCTTGGCGTCGAACAAGGCATCATCATCAATGCCAATCTGGATACCGCTGGGGATGTGGATCCCGAGCGGCAGCTTGATAATAGCTGCATACACATCTGCTTCGAGTTTGCGAAACATGATGGAATTTACCAGCGCACCGTTCTCAAGCCGGATTTCAGCGTAGACCTGACACAGGTCACTGCTGCATTTGACTGACCAATCCTCTTCATTGGAAGGCTCAGTGGTGCTGTACGCATTTACACCCTGAAAGAAAAAGAGCATTGCCGCTGTCAGCAGGATCCAGATTGGTTTCATGATCTACATCCTTGTTAGAAGGAGAAGCCCAGGCCAGCACCAGCAGTGACGTTGTTGCTGAAGTCTGTGGCTACAGAAGCTGTAACAGCCATGTTCTCGGTTGGCAGGAACGCCACTTTCAGAGCAGATGCAGCTTTGCCTTTGAAGTGTCCAAAACCACCGGAAACGGAGATACCGTTTTTGCCACCCTGAAGGACCGGCGCATTGGCAATCGCCACCGCCATCGCCACACCGCTGCGCAGCTCGTCAACATCCTGTTCCAGTGAGACGATGCTGGAGGTGTTGGAAGAGATGTTTGCGGCGTTTGTGGAGATATTGGCGGTATTGGTCGCAATATTCTGCTTGTTGGTATCGATACGATGGGAGTTTGAACTGATGAACGCCCGATTAATGTGAATATTGCGTGCGTTCGAACCGATGAATGCGCGATTAGATTGGATACCGCGTGCGTTTGAACCAATGAAGGCACGATTAGTTTGGATGTTTCTCTTGTTACCTACGATGTCTCTAGCGTTGGCGTAGATCCGACTAGTGTTGTTAGATATGCGACGATTGGTGTGACCAATATCAGATTTGATACGTGAAATGTCGCTATCGTTACTGGTGATGCGTTTTGCTTGAGCATTCAGTGCGCTCTGATCTGCCTTATTATTGATCTTTGTTGCGAGCGTACCGCTTAAATCTGATTCATCAATATCACTTATGGTTGCAGTGATATCTGTTGCTCTACCAGATTGACCAGGATGGAACTCAGTTCTTTCAGCATCTGTTCCTGCATCTACGGTAATTGTTTTGTCATTCGTTGTCACAGTGCCATCAGAAACATCGATTTTTGCAGCTTGAGCGGTGCTCATGCCGGCAACGAGGGCCACGATTGCAGCAGAAAGCTTCAAAGCGTTCATCTTTTTATGTCCTTTCAGAGGGGCGAAGCTTGTATGTGCTTTGCCCGGTCTAAAGTTTTCAGCTGCAACGTCATGCACGTACACCTGAATTGAGGACGAGTTTATTAGTTCCGCAAAAACAATGGGTTGCAGATGGGGTGTGTTCTAATACGCTCGATTTTTAAGGAGCATATGGCCCCCAGTTTTTATCGGAGTGTTAAAAAGCACTGGTATAAGGCTGGAGACCTTCCCTAAGGAAATTAGGAGTAACCCTAGGGTGAAAATATTCAAAAAATTTCAGGCAAGACTTGCAATGGTTAATATTTGTAAACTCTCGCAAAATTGCGGGAATTGAGGTGACTCTGAGGCATTTTTCAGAAATTTTCCTCATGAGTATATTTCATATAATTTTAATTGATAAAATTATGGAATAAATGTGGACAAGAAAAAACCCCGTGGTTTCAAACCGCGGGGTTCTTTTGTCTGAGCATGTGATGGGTCTTAGAACTCGCCGCGCGCACTTGCAAACACGCATTGAGTTCTAAAGTCTTTGCTTGAGTGAATTTGCGAGATTTGACCGTAACCAATCAAGCAAGCTTCACTCTTAATGACCCTCTTTCAGCAGGCTCAGATCAGGTAGCTTGTGTGCGATGCCTTTGTGGCAGTCGATACAGGTCTTCTCACCAGTCACGAGGAATTTCTCATGCTGCTCAGAAGCTCTCAGGCTCTGGCGTGTAAAGTCCATGGATTCTTCACTGTGACAGTTACGGCATTCAAGAGAGTCGTTGGCTTTAAAGCGAGCCCATTCGTGGCTTGCCAGCTCAAGACGCTTGTCCTCGAATTTCTCCGGTGTGCTGATTGTGCCGAAGATCTTGCCATAAACTTCCTTGGATGCCTGAATCTTACGGGCAACCTTGGAGGTCCAGTTGTGAGGTACGTGACAATCAGGGCAAGTCGCACGCACACCAGACCGGTTGGTATAGTGAATGGTGGTCTTGAGTTCCTGATAGACAGTGTTTTCCATTTCGTGACACCCAATACAGAATTCTTCTGTGTTGGTGACTTCCAGGGCGGTGTTGAAACCACCCCAGAAGATGATGCCAGCGACGAACCCGCCAAGTGTCAAAAAGCCGAGGCTGTAATGGACACTAGGTTTGCGGATAACCTGCCAGAACCGTTTGATAGCTGAAAACATACGGTGTGCTCCTACTTGCCGGCCTTACCTTCGAGCACGTCATCAACGTCAACGAAGGTGTTCTCAACCAGTGGCTTGGCTTCAGTCTGAGGCACATGACACTGGGTGCAGAAGAAACGGCGAGGGGAAACAGACGCCAGGAACTGATTATCACGGTTCATAAAGTGCGTGATGGAGATCATTGGTGCCTGAGACTTTTCAATTGCCGTACGGCTGTGACAAGTCATACATTTGTTCAGGCGCTTGTCGATCTGGTAGCCGTCGATCTTGTGAGGGATCAATGGTGGCTGCTCAGGGTAGTTACGCACCTGACGTTCGTCAGAGTTCACCACTTTCGGGATCCGCGGTGCGGCATCCTGAGTCAGGATGTCCGCGTTGCGCATTTCGGAGATGGTGTCAGCAGCAAATGAGCTTGCTCCACCAAAGACAGACACAGCGATAAAGCTGGCTACAAGGAGTTTCAGAAGTTTCATGGCGTACCTCACACGGCTACGATCTTGACCGCGCACTTCTTATAGTCGGTCTGTTTTGAAAGAGGATCTGTTGCATCCAGTGTCACCTTGTTGATGAGCTGGCTTGCATCAAAGAACGGTACGAACACGAGGCCTTTTGGCGGCTTGTTACGGCCACGGGTCTCGATGCGTGTTGTGATTTCACCGCGACGGGAAACAACGCGCACTTCAGAACCACGACGCAGACCCTTCGCTTTTGCATCATCAGGATGCATGTAGCACAGAGCATCTGGAACAGCTTTGTACAGCTCAGGAACGCGCTGGGTCATAGTGCCAGTGTGCCAGTGCTCAATCACACGGCCTGTACAGAGCCAGAAATCATACTCTTCATCCGGGCTTTCTGCTGGCGGCTCGTAAGGAAGCGCGAAGATGCGTGCCTTACCGTCTTTATGACCGTAAAACTCGTAGCCCTTGCCTTCGCCAACGTATGGGTCAGACCCTTCGCGGAAGCGCCACTGGGTTTCTTTGCCATTCACAACAGGCCAGCGCAGGCCGCGTTCTTCGTGGTAACGCTCGAACGGTGCCAGATCGTGCCCATGGTCACGGCCAAAGGCAGCGTATTCTTCGAACAGACCTTTTTGAATGTAGAAGCCGAAGTCGTTTGCTTCGTCGTTCTTATATTCATCGCTGGTTTCAGAAAGCGGGAACTTGTCGACGTTGCCGTTTGCGAAGAGGATGTCAAACAGAGTTTTGCCGCGTACTTCTGGTTGTTTTGCAATCAGTTCTTCAGGCCATACGTCTTCAACTTTGAAGCGCTTGGAGAACTCAACGGTCTGCCAAAGGTCAGACTTTGCCTCGCCCGGAGCAGAAACCAGCTGGTGCCAGAACTGAGTACGGCGTTCAGCATTGCCGTAAGCGCCTTCTTTTTCTACCCACATTGCGGTTGGCAGAATGAGGTCAGCAGCCATTGCGGATACTGTTGGGTACGGATCGGAAACAACCACGAAGTTCTCTGGATTTCTCCAGCCTGGGTAGATCTCATCAACAACGTTAGGACCAGCCTGCATGTTGTTGGTGACCTGGGTCCAGTAGAAGTTCAGCTTGCCGTCTTTGAGCATACGGGACTGCTGAACTGCGTGATAACCTGGCTTTGCCGGAATAGTACCGTCTGGGAGCTTCCAGATTTTCTCAGCGTACTTACGATGAGCTGGGTTTTTCACCACCATGTCTGCTGGCAGACGGTGTGAGAAGGTACCAACTTCACGTGCTGTACCACAAGCGGATGGCTGACCGGTTAGTGAGAACGGACCACAGCCTGGCTTGGAGATTTTGCCGGTGAGAAGGTGGATGTTGTAGAACATCTGGTTGACCCAAACGCCGCGGGTATGCTGGTTCGCACCCATGGTCCAAAGGGACATAACCTTTTTGTCTGGATCAGCGTAAAGCTTTGCCAGCTCCAGCAGACGGTTTGCAGGAACACCAGACATCTTCTCAGCGTATTCGAGAGTGTATGGCTTAACGAATTCTGCATACTCTTCGAAGCTGATTTCCTTAGAACCACCAGCTTTGTCAGCGTTTTTAGCTGCTTGCTGCAGTGGATGCTCAGGGCGCAGGCCGTAACCGATGTCCTGATTGCCAAGGCGGAAGTTGGTGTGCTTGCTAACGAAGTCCATGTCTACGGCTTCGTTCTCGATGATGTAGTTTGCGATAAAGTTCGCAATCACAAGATCGGTCTGTGGAGTGAAGACCATTGGGATGTCAGCAAGGTCAAAGCTGCGGTGCTGGTATGTAGAAAGAACAGCAACTTTAACATCCGGGTTAGACAGACGGCGGTCAGTCAGACGGGTCCACAGAACCGGATGCATCTCAGCCATGTTGGAACCCCAGAGCACGAATGCGTCTGCGTTCTCAAAATCGTCATAACAACCCATTGGCTCATCGATACCGAAGGTACGCATGAATGCGCCTACAGCAGAAGCCATGCAGTGACGTGCGTTCGGGTCAATGGTGTTGGAGCGGAAGCCAGCTTTCCAAAGCTTAGAAGCTGCATAGCCTTCCCAAACCGTCCACTGGCCTGAGCCGAACATGCCAACCGCGTAAGGGCCGTTCTTCTTCATGGCTTCTTTTGCTTTAACAGCCATGATGTCGAAAGCTTCGTCCCAGGATACTGGCTCGAACTCGCCTTCTTTGTCGTACTTGCCATCGGTTTTACGCAGCAGTGGCTGCTCAAGACGGTCTTTGCCGTACATGATCTTGGAAAGGAAGTAACCTTTCACACAGTTCAGGCCGCGATTAACCGGGCTCTGAGCATCACCATGTGTTGCAACAACGCGGTCATTCTTGGTCGCAACCATGATGGAACAACCGGTACCGCAGAAGCGGCAAGCAGCTTTGGACCATTTCAGGTCTGTTTTGCTTGCATCCGTTACAATGTTTGCTGCTTGCGCCGGAAGGCTTGCCCCGGCTGCGGCAGTTGCCGCTGCAACAGCCTGCGCCTTAATGACAGCGCGTCTTGTTAGTTTAATCATGAGCAAGTCCCCTCGGGTTGCATGTCACCCTGATCAGAAATCACAATTGAATTGAGGTCGGTGGTGTCGGTTTGGTGGAAGATGAGCGAAGCAGTAACCACGCCATCTAACTGCTGCATGTCACTCAATGCGTTCGCGAGGTCGCGTTCGCTCGGTGTTTCCAGCGTCACAATTATCTTTGTAGAGTCAGATACTTCTGTAATTTCAGCAGAATGTATCTGTTCAATCGCAGCGCATATCTGCTCTCGCTTGGCAGGATCGGCCTGGAGCAGCACACTTGAAATGTGCCAGACACCGGCTTCTTCTTCGCGCTCTACGGTTGTTGCATTACGCATTTGCTAAACTTTCTCGGCTCTGGTCGTTCATGACGATCGCATCTACGGGGCAGGAAATGAGACAAGCTCCGCAGCCATTGCATTGGTCTGCATCCAGTTGAATCTTTCCTGTAGGTGCGACACGCATATCGAACCGGAGGGCTCTTGGATCGCAGCTGTCGGTACAGGTCTGGCAGGAAACGCCCTTTCCAAGCAGACATGCCCCTTGCTGAATTTCTGCTGTGAGCCTCCAGGGTGCCACAGTCAGATCAAACAGACCTTCCTCTGGGCACGCTTTTGCGCACTCTTCGCAGAACGTGCATTCTCCAACGCCGGTTTTGAGGTAAGGCCGATTATCCGCGCTGAACAAAATAGCTTCCGGGCAGGCTTTGACGCATTCAAAGCAGCCGATGCATTTGTCTTCAATCCGCTGTTCCGTTGTCCAAGGCGGACGAACCGGAGACACCACCTCTGGGGTAGCGCTTAAGCGGGTAAAGAATGCTCTGCGGGATAATTTGGCCACGACTACCTCTTAGAAGGACGGTGGGCCAAACAGGATCTGCGACATCCAGATAAGGAAGCCGTATCCGCCAACAGCTGCAGTCATCAGAACTGGCGCAAGAACAACTGCCAGAAACAGGAATGCTACTCTCTCGCGGCCTTTGCTCACTGCTGGAGTGGTGGTCTGGGTATTTTGGCTTAAGCCAGCCATGTGCGTACTCCGTACTAACAGCCGCCTCTTGCAGCTATTTGATTGGAGCAGACACCGTAACGTTATACGTGCCCGCTCGTACGCGCAGGAACCTAGAGTAAATGTAAAAAGCACAAATTGAGTGCAATCAATTCCGGATTAGTAGATTTTTTCTCTTTGATATTCCGCAATATATAAGTGCATGCTGCATTTCTAATATATAATTTATATTAGAATATTCTAATATTACGAAATTCAATACTTAAGTGATTTCTTATATATATTTAATGCTGGAATTCTGCGGATTCACAGTGGGTTAACTAGCAGATTTCGTTAGGGCAGTCCTCAACAACAAACGGCCTCCGCAAGGGGAGGCCGTGTCGTAAGGTCCGTTTAGGCCTTTCTAGAGGAAAACCCTCAGGTTTTGTATCTTTGTCATTCTCTGGGGATTTTTCTGAAATCGCGTGTTTTTCCTCCGCTTCCAGGGCCTCTTTTCGCTCCATTTGCGCATATTCCAATGCCTTATCGCGTTTGCCGAAGAGAAAGACGCGAATATCTTCCGCAATTGCGACCAGTACTGGAATCAGGATTAAAGTAATAAGTGTCCCGAAAATCTCCCCGTATGCCAGAGAGACGGCTGCTGGTATCAGGTACATGGCCTGCTCGGAAGTTTCGCTCATGAGCGGCATCAAGCCGGCGACCGTTGTTGCTGTTGTCAGGAAGATCGCCTGGAAGCGATCCACGCCGCTACGCTCCGTTGCTTCAATATGGTCTACACCGTCCTCACGCAGGTGAAGGTAGTGCGTGACCATGACGAGAGAGTCATTGACGATCACGCCGATCAAAGCCAGCAAGCCGAAGATCGACATCATGCTGAACGGGATGCCCATGATGGCATGGCCGAGGATTGCACCGACCACTCCAAACGGAACCACGGACATGATGATCAACGGCTTGAAGTAGGACTTCAGCGGGATCGCCAATAGAACAAAGATGAGGAAACAGGTGATGAGAAGGGCGCGGTTCATATTGCCCTTAACTTCACCCATTTCCTCCAGCTCGCCACCCTGCTTGATTTTAACACCGGGATACTTCTGTTGTAGTTGGGGCACAACGGAGGTGAAGATATCCTGACCCAGCTCAGCAGGAGCAACGATCTGTTTATTGATGTCAGCTTCGATTGTGGCGACCTGATCGCCGTTTCTGCGGTGCACGTATCCGGGCACATAACGCGCTTCGATGTTGGCAACTGATTGCAGCGTGACCCAGTTGTCGTTGGCCCCGCGCAGACGGGACTGCAACAGGTCCTCAATGGCATCACGTGCATCCAGCGTGTTGCGAACAATCACGCGAACCTCTGAATCGCCACGTTGGATGCGCTGTGCTTCCCCGCCACCAAACTGGTGCGCCACCTGACTTGCCAGCCGCTCTGGTGTGAAACCGAGATGACGTGCTTCCGGTTTCAGTGTCAGGCGAAGTTCTGGCTGGCCGGCTTTGAACGTGTCGCGCAGGTTGCTGACGCCAGCTCGCTTGCCAAGCTCTGCCATGAGCTCTTCACTTGCCAGCTGCAACTGCTCAGAGTTTTCACCGAACAAACGGATCTTGAACCCACCACCGATCTCTTCAAAGCCCGAGAAGGTGAGTTTGGAAACACCTTCCAAAGTACCGGTGCGGTCCTGCCAGTCGCGCAAAATGTCACTTGTCTTTGCATCCCCGCGCTCGTCCAACGGGCGCAGCTCAGCATAAATGGTGGCATTTGTGCTGTCGGATACGATGCGGAAGATGTTTTGGAACACACCGCCCACGTCCGGCTGCTGCTCGGCATATTGCCGGTCAACAGCATTTGCGATGTTTTCAATCGTGGAGATGTTGTTCTGTGTCAGATCGAACGGTGCGCGTGGATCCATCTCCATGTTCACCACAATGTACTGACCGGGAATCTCCGGAAAGAAGACAGAATGGATTTTGCCCTTCCACATCAGGCCGAACACGAGCACTGCCACAGAAATGAAGCCAACCAGAACCGCATAACGTTGCCGGATGGCCCATCTAAGCACCGGGAAATAGATGGTGTCGCGGAACCAGAACAAGCTGCCACGAGCCACACCCTGCACCTTACCCCAGCCTCGCGAGAAGATGTTCTGCTTCTTCTCCTCCAAAGAGATGTAAGCGAGGTGAGCGGGCAGAATGAACTTGCTCTCGAAAAGGGAGAACAACAGAGCCAGAATAACAATGCCTGAGAAGCTGCCGAGGATCTTACCCAGCTCACTGTTCATCAGCAGCATCGGGAAGAATGCCGCCGTGGTTGTCAGCACGCCAAATATCGTCGCAACGGCCACTTTATGTACGCCTGCCGCCGTACCTTTGCGCGGGTCCGCATAGCGTTTGCGCTGCTCAAAGACGCTTTCACCAACCACCACGGCATCATCAACGAGAATACCAAGTGCGATGATGAGGCCGAAGGTTGTGATGTCGTTGAGTGAATAATCGACCCAACCAGTTGTCGCCACAGCAAACGCACCAGCCAGAGAGATTGGAATGCCCATCGCGACCCAGAAGGCCAGCTTGATGTTGAGGAACAGCGACAGAATCAACACCACCAGAGCCAGACCCTGAAACGCGTTGGAGCTGAGCAGGCTCAGGCGATCCTCGATGTAATCACTGGAGTTGCCCCAAATCCCCACCTGTACACCAGTCGGCAGAGTTGTGCGGAAGTCAGCTATGATGGCCTGCACATCCTCTGAGACATGAATAAGGTTGTCTTTGCGACCAATCAGCACTTCCAATCCAACGGACTCTTTGCCGTTGAAGCGTGCTTCCATATCAATGTCAGCAAAGGCGTCTTCCACCTTGGCAATATCGCCAAGAGTGGTTGTGGTGCCGTCTTCCCACTCAATGATCGGAATGCGCTCAAAATCGGCTTTATAATAGGCCTGAGTATCTGCGCGCAAAGAGATATAGCCGCCTTCGGTCTTCAGCGTTCCGCCCTGATAGTAAAGAGAAGACTCGCGGATACGGTTCATGACCTGCTCAGGGGTCAGGTTCAGACGTTCCAGCGTATATGGCTCTAAACCGATCTTGATCTGTTCGGTCTGCAAACCCCATTGTTTGAGGCGAGAAACTTCTGGGCTGGCCAGCAGCTTGTTGCGCAGTTGACGAGCGATGCGCTGTAGGGTTTTGAAATCCGCATCTCCGTAGACCTGCACAAACATGGCTGGCATATCCATGCTCTGTTTTTCAATGACAGGCCGTTCCGCTTTCTTCGGCAGATTGTAAATGCCATCAATTTTCAAGCGAATGTCATCCAGCAAGGTGGATAGTTTGGTGTCGCTTGTCTTTTGAACGGAGACAACAGACGAACCCGGTTGTGAAATTGAGCTGATGTTTTTGACGCCGCTCAGGCCTTCCAGCGCCTTTTCCACCTTGCGGGTGATTTGCTTATCAACCTGCTCCGTGTAGCCGTTGGGCAGTTCGGTCGTGATTGTCACGGTATCCGCAGGCAGCTTGGGAAAGCCCTCAATACGGATGTTCATGAGAGAGGACACCCCGACAATCAAGATGAACGCCATGATGAGGTTCGCCGCGACCGGGTTTCGAATAAACCAGTTTGTGAGCCACGCCATGTGTTAGTGCCCCGCTGGAGTTGGGGCGACGTGCTGGCCCGGTAAGAACGCGGCCATCGGCAGCTGAACAACGCGCTTCTCATCCATCTCTTGCAGCTCATTCGGCATCTTCACGATGATGTCTGTGTCATTGCGGAACACGACAGAAGCTTCAAAGCGCTGCAGCTCGTCCTTGTTGTTTAAGAACCAGATGAACCCTTCCTGAGTGAGCACAGTCGCAGGCAATTTCAGGCTGTCGTTGACTGTTTTACTCTGCAGTTCAACTTTCACGAACTCGCCCGGCAAAACAGTGGTTTCTGGTGATTTCACGATCTCGAGGAAGAGCTGATAACGTCGCGATTTAGGGTCAAGGAAGCCACCACCGCGCTGGATTCTGGCAAGCCCGACCAGTTCCTTGTCAGCATTATAGATCTTCGCCGGAAATTCCTGCCACGCCTTTTCCAGCAGGTTCCATTGGGCTTGGTCCAGAGAGACGGTGATGTCCAACTGCTCAGCGTCCAACAGGGTGAACAAGGTATCGCCTACAGAGATGCTTTGGCCGATGCTCACATGGCGTTTTGTCACAAACCCGCTGAAGGGGGCCTTGATGGTGGTCGTGTTCACATCATACTGCGCGACTTTTACCTTCTGGACAGCAGCTTCCAATGCTTTTTCTGCAACGCGCAGTTCCGGAATATGGACGGCCATTTCCGGTGGGGCTTCCTTCGGGTTCACTGCGCGCCAGTTTTTCAGCGCAAGCACATGCTTGTTCTGCTTTTTCTTCAGATTGAATTCTGCAGTCGACTGCTGGTATTTGGCATCTTCCAGCTGGGCTTCGTAAGTGTGCTTTTCCAGCTGCGCCATCACCTCATTCTTGGAGACTTTCTTACCTTCAAGGGCCTGAGGAGCCACGGACAACAGCTTGCCAGAGACCTGCGCCTTTAGATCCGCAGTCCAACGCGGGCGCACTTCGGCAAAAACAGAAATATGTCCGGTGTTATCGGCTGCCTGCGCAGTCACATAGCTGACCACAGGCAGAACAACGTCCTTTTCTCCGATGTCGACATCACTTGTGTCTTCAAGCGAAAGAACATAGGTACCGACAGTTCCCAGTAGCACCAATGCCGCTGACAACCACACAATCCGTTTGGACATTCAGTGCTCCTGAGCAATATGTTTAATTGAGGCAGGTTTCAGAGTTTGGTTTAGGCCTACGGAATGCCCGATTATCGCTGAGTGAACGCCTCTAGATCATCTCTGATCTTGATTTATGAGAAGGTTGTGTATCATAATAATTATATGTGAGACAAGTGCGTCTCATAAAATGAGGATGAAATGTTATTGCGTGATAAAAGGGCTGTTAAGTCCCGCAGGGCCCTGATTGAAGCTGGCTTGGCAGAATTACCAGTAAATCCAATGGCTTCACTAACGGAGATCGCTGAGATTGCCGGGATTGGTCGCGCCACGCTGTATCGACATTTTGCGTCTCGGGAAGCGTTGATTGAGGAGGTCCTGAAGGTCAGCTTTGAGGATATTATTCACGCGCTGACGCCTATGGAGAAAGAAGGTCTTCGCGGGAAGCAAGCGATGATGCGGGCTGTTGAGCTGATGCTTCCGCTTGCAGACCGGCTACGTTTCCTCTCCTCTTTTTGGCTGGATGGGGAACGCGTTCTGAGCAAAGATCCACGCTATGCCCTTATGGAGCAAGAGACAATCACCTCGGTTGAGCAAGCGAAAGAAGATGGCGACATTCGCAAGGAGCTGCCGACGCGGTGGGTGATGAATACCTATGACGTGCTGTTGTTTTCTGCCTGGGATATGATCGTGAAAGAAAAGGCGGATATCGGAGAAGTCACGGCATTGCTCATGACGACCTTCTTTGATGGCGTCGGACCAAAGCCCCGCGAGACTCAAGAGTGATCAAGCCGCATCTCGCGCTGTGGTGCGCGTTTGAAAGGGCCGGTGGCCGTTGCAATCAGCTGATCATTCTCGTCAAACAACTCCGCCTCGGCAAAGAGTGTTGATTTGCCGCCACCAACGACTTTGCCCTTCGCAACCAACCGCTTGCAGATGGCAGGTGCGATGAAGTTGACTGTCAGTGACAGCGTCACAAACGGTTGCTTCCCGGTGGGATCCACCGTTGCGTTGCAAGATCCACCGCAGGCATTGTCCAGCAACATGGTCACAATCGCCCCATGTACCACTCCACTGCGATTGGCAAACCGGGCATCAATATCCAACGCACAGATTGCCGTGCCTTCCTTTGGGAAAAGCTCCAGCTCATATCCGATAAACCGCTGAAACTCGGTTTCATCGCGAATGGATATGGAATTGTCGGTATTGGATGAGTATGTCACGGCTGCCTAGGTCCTCCCACAGGTGCAAGGCATATCAATAACTTACTCCTCCTAAGAAATCTATTTGGCCTTCTGGCTACGGTGTCAGCATTTCCATGCGCTTGTGGAATGCGTTCCAGTTACGGGTGAAGCCGATCAGGGAGTAATTGAGAGCCAGCTGCTTTCGATCTCCTGCCTTGCGGACGAGGATCGACATTTTGTCTCCCCGCTTCAGAAAATCCACCACCGTTTGATTTGCTGTAAAGGCAGCTTCGCACCCATCAGGATTGCAGGTGATCAGCTTGGCCTGAATGATCGCCGCTTCATCAATGCCGATGTTGATGCCGCTTGGGATGTGAATACCGAGGGGCAGCTTAAGGATGCCCGCGTATGTGGTGGCATTGAGTTTGCGAAACGCGATGTTGTTAAACAAGGTGCCGTTTTGCAGCCGTATCTCGGCGTACATCTGACATTGTTGCTTGCTGCATTGAACGGACCACTCCTCTTTTGCCTGAGCAGAAGTGGGTGCGAGAACACCCCCGCCATGGAAAACCATGGCGAAGGCTACGAAGAAAAATGAAAGAAGTCGGCTCATGTGCCTCTCCTTGAAAACTTAGAATGAGAAACCGAGACCTGCGCCGGCGGCGACGTTGTCGTCAAAGTCGGTCGCGACGGAGGCGGTGATCGCCATGTTGTCCATTGGCATGAAGGCGGCTTTCATAGAACCAGCAGACTTGCCTTTGAAGTGCCCGAAACCACCAGAGAGGGAGAGGCCGTTGTAACCGCCCTGAATGATCGGCGCATTGGCAATCGCGATTGCCATGGCAACACCGGACTGCAGCTCATCAACGTCCTCTTCCAATGAAACGATGCGGGAGCTGTTGTCAGAAATAGCTGCGCTGTTGGCAGTAATACGCTCAGCATTGCTGTTGACTGCTGCCACAACACTGTTACGGGCTGTGCCGGTAAAGGTGGAGTTCAGATCAGCCAGAGAGCCGACCTTCTCGTTGAGCTTGGTCACAGCCGAGACAACGGTGGTATCCGCCGGGGTTGGTGCCTGAAGGTCGCTTGGCAATGTGCTGATGTCGCCAATTTTAGCATCTACCGCGTTGAAGGATGCCAGAATGCCATTCGCCAGACCTTCGCCGCTTTCCAGTGCCTGAGCTGTTGCACGGCCAGATGCATTGGCGCCATTGGCCGTGGTGAAGGTGCTGTAGTTCTCGTGTGGTAATTGCTCCGCCGCGTAGTTGTCTACTGCAGTATCAAGCGTACCCAGATCTGCCGCCATGTTCGCAGGCAGCGCGCCGCTTGTGAAGTCACCCGCCACTGGATCTGTCGGAGCATCCATGGTGATCTCTTCGCCAGCAGCTGCTTTTGCCTCAACGTGGTCCAGGTAAGCTTTCCACTCGGTTTTGGCTGTTGCGCCATCTTTGAGCGTAGCTTCAATATCGCGGACTTCTTCCAAAGGCGTGCCTGTGTTGTTCTTCAGCGGATCTTTAACGCCATCAGATATTGCCGCTGGTGCTGTTGTCTGCACTGTTCCAAACAGGGTCTCAAAGTCGGAAATAGTTTGGCTGTTACTGGCAATATCTGCGGCGTTGCCTTTGATTTCATTTGCGAAAATGCGATCAACGTCTGCGCTGTCGGCAATACCGGTTTGCGATGTCTCAACAAGGGCTGTGTCAGCGTTGTCTGACGAGCCTGTGTAATGAGTCACCACATTGCTGCCATCTGTGGTGATAGTAATTGTGCCTGCGTGTGCCATGCCTGCACTCGCCAGCAAGGCGACCAGAGCACATGAATATTTGAGATGAGTCATAGTATAAACCCTGTTTTAAACAATAGAAACTGAGCTAAATACTGCTGCCGGAAACTGTGTAATTGGCATGCAGAAATTGTTCTGTCGCGTCAGGCGAGCAGTTGTTTGTATGCAATTTGTGTTTGTGTGAAAGAAGCCTGCGATCAATGGACTTCATCATGTGCTTACTTATATTCTCTGGAATTCGTGAAGAATATTAGTGAAACTGAGCCCGTAATATTCAACGTTATTAAAAGTCGGGAATGAGAAGCCAGAGATATCTTGGTTTTCACTGGTGTGATCCTGCAAAAAATATCTGCAGACTGGGGTTTTCCACCTTTTCTAATCCGCCTGAATCAAGGGGGTATAGCTGACAATAACTAAGGGAAGCTGGTCTGGATCTTTGGCGCTACATATGAAAAAGACAAAATAAAAACCCCGCCTCATAAAGAGACGGGGCTTTTTGAGTGTGCGAGCGCCACATGAACACGTGCCCGTGTGGGGCCTATTATTGTTATTGTTCGTTCTTATTGTTTTTATTTGGCTCTAAATGGCTTCACCCATGGCAAAGCCGCTTAGATTAGTCGCTCGCAGGAAAGTTTTTCTGCACGTTGTCCAGATCAAGGACGGTTGGCAGAGAGGCCTCGTTGCCGAGGAACTGAATGGCGTGTGCGGAAGCCGCACGAGCCAGTTTGAAATGGTCTTCCCAGGTTCCCTGAGGGTCCGCCAGGTAGCCGTAAACATAAGCGCCGTGGAAGGTATCACCCGCACCGTTGGTGTCGATGACGCGTTCTTTTGGCACTTTCAGAGCTGGCAGACGCTTGATCGGGCACTTGTCTTCGTACCAGAGCAGGCCTTTTTCGCCCTGAGTGACACCGCCGACCTTAACGCCTTTGGCACGCAGGTATTCCAGTGTGTCTTCCGGGGATTTTTCCAGCTGTTCACAGAACAACTCAGAAACGATGGCTACATCAATGTAGTCGAGCAGTTCCTCGGTGTTCTCACGAACAGCACCACCATCCAGAGACGTCAGGATGCCATGCTTGCGGCACAACTTTGCGTAATGCAGAGCAGCGTGTGGGATGTGGCCGTCTACGTGCAGCGCCTGGCAACCTGCGAGGTTAAGTTCAGGAACCGGATGCAGGAAGTCGTTGTCGCGACAGCGCACGATGGCACGTTTGCCGTCCTTAGGCATGATGAAGGAGAGGGAGCTTTCCTTTACCTTAGCGCCGTGGATCGGAATGGAATACTTGGCCGCCATATCGCGGAACATGCGAGACAGCCAGTCGTCTGCCATGGAGCACAGCAGGTCAGGTGAGATGCCCAGCTTTGCGCAGACGAAAGCCGCGGTGACAGCGTTGCCACCAAAGCTGACAGCGTAATCCTGCGCAATTGCCTTCTCATCACCTTCCGGCATGGTCTCTGACAAAAAGGTCACGTCAATATAGGACTGGCCAATAAATAGCGCTTTCATCCTGTACTCCATTAAAGTCCAGGCCACACCCCCAACGTGTGGCCTGTGAGGTCATTCTTACTGCGCCAGGGATTTACCAGTGCTGCGAAGGTCTTCAAAGGCTTCTGTCAAACGAGTGACGATTCCTTTTTCACCTTCACGCAGCAACTTGCGCGGATCGTAGACCTTCTTATAAGGGACACCGGTCTCTGGGTCGATCTGGTGTTTGAACGCATTTGGCGTTTCGAACACATAAGCGCCCGCCTGCTCGGAGAATGCGAACTGGGTGTCGGTGTCGATGTTCATTTTGAACACGCCGTAGCCCAGGCTTTCTGCTATTTTTGCTTTTTCAGAGCCGGAACCACCGTGGAACACGAGTGGCAGTGGGTTTTCACCCAGACCGTGGGTTTCGCGAACCAGTTTCTGGCTTTCACGAAGAATCTCAGGGCGCAGCTTCACGTTGCCTGGCTTGTACACGCCGTGCACGTTGCCGAAGGATGCTGCCACAGAGAAGTGACCCAATGGGTCGAGGCGATTGTACGCTTCCAGCACGTCTTCTGGCTGGGTGTACAGTTTCGGGTTGTCAGATCCGATGTCGTCGTCGGAACCAACGCCATCTTCTTCACCACCGGTGCAGCCGAGTTCAATCTCAAGGCTCATCTGCAGTGGAGCCATGCGCTTCAGCAGGCGTTCACTTTCCGACAGGTTGTCTTCCAGAGTTTCCTCAGAAAGGTCCAGCATGTGAGACGTGAAGAGTGGGCGACCATTTGCACGGAAGTAGTCTTCACCGTGCGAGATAAGAGCTTCCAGCCAAGGCACCAGCTTACGGTTTGCGTGGTCTGTGTGGAGCACAACGCAAACACCGTAGTGTTTTGCCAGCAGGTGCACGTGTTGGGCTGCGGAAACCGCGCCAAGAACACGGGCCTGGAAGCTATCCGGCAAGGCTGCTCCAGCATAGAACTGTGCGCCGCCGTTTGAGAGCTGTACGATTACGTCGGATTTGTTGGCTGCTGCAGCTTCGAGCACTGCGTTGATTGAGTTGGAGCCAACTACGTTTACTGCTGGAAGAGCGTACTGCCCTTCGCGTGCTGCCTGAATGAGGGTTTTGTATTCTTCGCCAAAAATGACGCCTGGACGCAGCTTCGTCACCTTAAAGGTCTCCCGATCGCATGTTGAGTGAGTAAAAAGCGAAGCCCGGGAGGAGGGAATGCTGTCTATAACAGCAGGGAACGGACTTCGCTTTTACTCATGTGGTTCGGTTGTTACGCACCAGCTAAAAGGGGGTATAGCTGGCAGTAAGGCCCCGAATTAGGCTTGCCGAGGGTGGCGGCAAACCTTGCAGGTGAAAAACTTTTCACCGGGTGCAAAAAGATTTGAAGGGAAAGTGCATCGAAACGCGTTGGAATGAAATAAGTAGGAATGCGTAGTTGATGCAATCGCACGAAAGCGTGGTTTGACCACGTTATAACGATTTAAAATTCCCTCAAATGACAAATCACAAACTAACTGAGGGGAATGTGCGGGTTAGTTGCAATATTATTTGTACCAAAGCGCTTTGGCGAGACATATATCAGTATTACCTCGAGTAATAGGTATTGAACCCCATGACAGATTGTCGCCGAATATTGTGCGCTTAAGGGGAAAACCCGGGTGATTTTTCGGTTTTGCAGGCATTTTGCCGGGACACTACAGAAAAACCACCCGAATTGACGATTAGGTCAACTTGATGAGTCGCTTACTTTACTCGTTTAAACGACTCGTATTCTCCGCGTGTTTGCAGTGATAAAGTAACAGGGCTGTTAGTTCTGTTACGCCAGAACCAACCATGGTTGCCATCAAATGCTGCCGTGATCTGTCCTTCATCCTGCGGCACGCCGCGTCCTTTCACATAGGAGATGGAGCGACCACCCCCGTCTCCATGTGTGTCGAAGTTCAATGTGCCTCCGTTTGCCGTCCAGCGAAACGCCGCACTCTTGCCGGCCTTCATCACCAGCTTCACCTCAACACCCTGACCGGGATCAAGTTGAATGGTGGTCTGATCGCTTTTGATGGCAGGTGTTGGGGCAACAGGTTGAGCCGCGGGTACTGCAGCAACAGTTTTCGCTGGTGCAACAGTCTTCGTGTCAACTCGGCGAGACGTGGCAGTCACACGCTCGCGCAACTGCTGTTTCAGCATCACCTCAGCCAGCTTGCGTTCAATCTCGTCAACGCGGTTGGTGAGTTCCGGTGAAGTGGTTGCCGCTGGCTGAGTGAAGGCTGTCGGTGCAGAAGCCGCAGTTGCAGCTGCATCGGTTGCACTTTCCTCTGCCAGCTGGGTTTTAATCTCACCCATCTCTGTCAGGCCCAGAACGCGGCCCATGCCGGTGGCATCTACCCCATATTCAGAGGGCAGGATAACCACGATGAGGAGGGCCAGAGCAGACAAAGCCGCAATGATGGTGGAGCGTTTCAGTTGTGCAGAAGATGGCAGCTCAGAGCGTTTTGGTGGAGTTGTATTGTGCATGGGGCCTCGCATTACAAAGATAGGATGAGGCCCGTGAGCTGGTATCCTACCAGCGCAAAGCCTGCTGTCATCATGGTGGTGTTCATGGAGTAGGCGTAGCGCCAGAAGGTCTGCGTGCGCCGCCAGTAGCCCATAACAATGAGAATGCCGCTCAAGGCCAGCAGTTGGCCAAGTTCGACACCCACGTTGAAGGCGAGAAGGTTTGGCACCAGCCCATCCGGTGAGATCTCGTATTCGAGGATCTTGGTGGACAGGCCAAAGCCATGAAAGAACCCGAAGATCAGTGTGGTGAGGCGGGTGTTGGGCTGATACTTAAACCAGACCCGGAAGGCGCCCATATTATCAAGCGCTTTATAGACCACCGAGAAGCCAATGATGGCGTCAATGATGTAGGCGTTGATGCCAATGTTGAAGTAGACTCCAAGCAGCATCGTGGTGGAGTGGCCGATCGCGAACAGGCTCACATAAACGCCGATGTCTTTGGTCTTGTAGAGGAAGAACACGATCCCAAGCAGGAACAGGATGTGGTCGTACCCCGTGACCATGTGTTTGGCCCCCAGATACATGAAGGGGATGATGTTGATCCCGGCGATCTCTTGAATATAGCCCTTGTCACCAGTCGCGATGCCATGGGCTGCCGCAGGCAACGTGAGCGCCAGCAGCAGGATGCAGGAAAGCAGCAGCAAACGCGCGGGCGTCCACCGCTCAGCGCCTGCGCGCTGAAGAGGAAATGTCATGGAAAATCCATCTGTAGTTTATAGGATTGGTGCTACAGAAGGAATGGTCGGGGAGGGCGCTCCAGCCTTGAAGCGAGGTCATATCGCAAGCTTTTGACGGGCTGCGCCACGTGCTTGCCAACCTCAGCAGAAATCACAGGACGCGTGAAATGTGCTTCAGCTGGTGCTTCATGAGAATGATCAGCAGAATTATGTCCGTGCAGATGTCCGGAGATTTGCAGGTCATCTTCAAACGCGTCGTGGCTGTGGCCTGCTTCCTGATCATGCGTGTCCGCAACCACATGCTGCTGATAGGTGGTTTGCGCCAGCGCACCCAGATCATGCGAAGGCGTTGGCCGGCCCATGACAGAAAACACGAGCATCAGAGTGATGCACGTGAGCAGGGCAGATCTCAGCAATGTCACAACACGAAACGGCATGCAGCTGTTGGTCAACTCTCAAACATGGAATGCGCTGAATAGTCAGAGGACTATGGCAATACCATGGACCTTGGCAGAGAAAAAGACAGGAAAGTTGAGTGCCTTGGAAAACCCCAGCTACCACGATAGCTTACCAACGTTTCCCGTATTCATCACCTGACTGACGTTGTATGCATAGGGGGTATTACTGACTCGCGTTTCAGTTCTTGCGCTTGGCGATGATGCCAGAGCGCAGGTGATTGAGCGTGCAGGTCACTCCTTCTCACCAGAATTCAGCCGGTACCCAATGAGCAAACCAAACATTCTGATATTTATGGTCGATCAGTTGAACGGAACTCTGTTTCCTGATGGTCCGGCTGATTGGCTGCATGCGCCGAACCTTAAGAAGCTGGCGGAGCGTTCGACCCGTTTTAAGAATGCCTATACGGCGTCTCCGCTTTGTGCGCCGGGGCGGGCCTCGTTTATGTCAGGTCAGTTGCCAAGTGCGACTGGTGTTTATGATAATGCGGCAGAGTTTGCATCCTCCTTGCCGACGTATGCGCATCACCTGCGCCGGGCGGGGTATCAGACCTGTTTGTCGGGTAAGATGCATTTTGTTGGCCCCGATCAGCTTCATGGATTTGAAGAGCGGCTGACCACAGATGTTTACCCGCCTGACTTTGGTTGGACGCCCGACTATCGCAAGCCTGGTGAGCGGATTGACTGGTGGTATCACAACATGGGGTCTGTGACCGGATCTGGCACCGCCGAGATCACCAATCAGCTGGAATATGATGATGAGGTCGCGTACCACGCCACGCGTAAGGTCTATGATCTGGCGCGGGGCAACGATGAACGGCCTTGGTGCCTGACGGTGTCATTCACTCATCCACATGACCCTTATGTGGCGCGGAAGAAATATTGGGATCTCTATGAGGATTGTGAGCATCTTCTGCCAGAGGTTCCTGCAATGCCTTACGAGGAGCACGATGCGCATTCAAAGCGTATCTTTGATGCCAATGACTGGCGTTCCTTTGATATCAAAGAGGAAGATATCCGCCGGTCCCGCCGCGCTTATTTCGCGAATATCGCGTATATCGACGATAAAATCGGTGAGGTGATGACTGCGCTGGAGAGCACGCGGCAAGAAGCGATCATCCTGTTTGTCTCAGACCATGGCGATATGCTCGGTGAGCGCGGTTTGTGGTTCAAAATGTCGTTCTTTGAAGGCTCCGCACGCGTGCCCTTGATGGTTGCTGCTCCACAGATGGAACCCGGTTTGGTGACGACACCCGTAAGCAACATTGATGTGTGCCCGACGCTATGTGACTTGGCGGGCATCAGCATGGCAGAGGTGATACCGTGGACCACCGGAGAAACGCTGGTTGGCTTGGGGCAGGGTGAGACCCGCACCTCACCTGTTGCGATGGAATATGCGGCAGAAGCGTCTTATGCACCCATGGTGTCACTGCGCGAGGGCCGTTGGAAGTTCAACAAATGCCTGTTGGATGAAGACCAGTTGTTTGATCTGGAAGCAGACCCACATGAGCTTCATAATCTGGCTCAAGACCCTGAACATCAGAATGTTGCAGACGAGTTTCGCACAAAAGCCGCTGCACGCTGGGATCTGGACCGTTTTGATGCAGATGTTCGTGCCAGTCAGGCGCGTCGATGGGTCGTTTATGAAGCGCTTCGTCAGGGCGGACATTACCCTTGGGATTACCAGCCCCTGCAAAAAGCCTCCGAACGCTACATGCGCAACCACATGGATCTGAATATTTTAGAAGAAAGCCAGCGCTTCCCAAGAGGTGAATAGTTTTAGTTGGAGGGTTGATTGAGGTCCCACAGAAACGACCTCAATTGACTTCAATAGTTTCGCTGAGCTCCAGCTTTTGCGTAGAAGCAAGTACTGCGTGTAGTTGCAGCAAGAGAAGCCCGAAGCAACTGATGGCGAAGACGAACCAGTAGTAGTTTGAGGTTGGGAACCCCACGATGAGCAGGGAGAGCAGGAAACCGAAGAGGGTTCGCTGGACGTAGGTCAGGGAGCTGATGACAGAGAGGTAGCTGCCAAAAATGCCCTTTTCAACCTTGCTCATAATGTAGGTGTTGTAAGCGACGCGATTGGCAGACCCCGTCGCGCCAAGGATTCCTGCACCGATCACAATGGTTGGAAGAGTTGGGAACAGGCTGATTGTGAGCAGTGCAAGACTGAAGACCGTTAGGCAAATGCGCATGATCCTTATGGCGGACCCTGTTGAAACGAATCGGCTGATGAGAAAGCCGGAGAGGGCTGCTCCTAAGCCATAGGAAATAGAGAGTTTTGCAAGGGCGGATACATCCAGTTTGAGTACACCGCTCAGATAGATGGGATGCACTAGGTTGAGCATCATAACAGCCACGAATGTAATGTTGGCGCAAACCCCGAGCAGCACCAAATCCTTCCGTTTGAAGATACTGCGGAAGACGGTGCGCGAAACGCGTGCACGGGCTGGTCTTGCTTGCTGTGTGTAAGGAATGAAGCAAAACAGAAGGGCGGAAAGCAACATCAGGCCGCTGTTCAACTGCAAGAGGAACTGGAAGTCATCGCTGTTCACGGCGTAGATCATCAACAGACCCACTACAAAGGTGGAGGCCTGCATTTCCACCTGCATCCAGCCATTGACTTTTCCGCGCTCACCTTCCGCAAACACTTCCTGAATGAACGCTGTCAGGGCGTTGTAGAAGAACAGAAAGAAGACCTGTGAGGCGAAGTAGAACGTGCTTAAACTGGCGATTTTGAGAAATGAGTTGCCATGGGCGACGGATGCAATCTGTAAGACACCCGCCATCATCGCGATGCAAATCATCAGGGTTGAGCGACGTGAGAACCTGTCCACCACTCTGCCGGAGATTGGTGCAAGAAAGATCAGCAAAGCAGTGGCATAGGTTGCTGTAAAGGCGAGGACTTTCTCACCGCCAAGAGACTTTGACAGTTCCCAGGGGACGATGGTCAGCGCGATCCCCATGGCAATGGATGCAATAAAATTCGCGAACACTAAAACAGACAGTTTCATCCCGTTTCCCCCTTGCAGTTCAATGGAGCATATTTAGAAAGAAAAAACTATCTTTATTTGATTAAGCAGGTATCACGCCGCTATTATCACTCGAATAACTGTTCTATATTTCTCAAGAGTTGGTGAGTTCGCAGACTGTTCAGCCTCAAGAAACCTATGGAGCATATAGGGCTTTGTCCGTATGCTGGATGTGTTGGATTGAGGATAAATCAAAATGGAACTCTGGATTCCAATCACCATTGCAGCGGCGTTTAGCCAGAATTTGCGTTCGGCACTGCAAAAGCACCTAAAAGGCAAAATTGGAACCACAGGGGCCACGTTTATTCGTTTCGGCTTTGGCTTCCCTATTGCGGTGTTTTACCTTGCTGTGATCCTCAAGCTAACAGGAGAATCCGTTCCCGATGTGGGAACAACATTCTACTGGGCTGCTGCGTTTGGCGGTTTGGCGCAGATAATTGCCACCTTCCTGCTCGTACACCTGTTTTCTTATCGCAATTTCGCTGTCGGTACGGCCTATTCCAAAACAGAGCCAGTTCAGGCGGCACTCTTTGGCTTTATCTTGCTGGGAGAGCAACTGACACCGCTTGGCATGGGCGCGATTGCGCTGGGGATCATCGGGGTGTTGTTCATCAGCTTTGGGAAGCAACGTCCAACAGGGGCTATGGTGCTGTCCACTCTGGTTGGGAAACCAGCGTTGATTGGTCTGGCATCGGCAGCGTTCTTTGGGGCATCCGCCGCGTTCTACCGCACAGCTTCGCTTTCCGTTGAGGCCGACTCCTTCTTGCTGCAAGCGGCGTTTACGCTGGTGTGTGTGACAGCGTTTCAGACCGTTGTCATGGGCAGCTGGATGACCGTGACTTGCCCCGCAGAGTTACGCGCAGCAATCCGAAACTGGCGTTTGTCCGGCCTAGTTGGGCTTGCGGGTATTGCCGGGTCCATCGGTTGGTTTACAGCAATGACATTGCAGCAAGTGGCGTATGTGCGTGCGCTGGCTCAGATTGAGCTGGTGTTTACGCTGGCAGCATCATGGATGTTCTTTCGCGAGAAGATTACGCCGGTTGAGCTGGCAGGGTGCGTGCTTGTTGCCCTCGGTGGGGTAGGCATCGTCATGGCTGCCAGCTAAGAGGCTTTAACTGCCTGTACGACCAACAGCGTTGGTTGGCGTGCCCTTTTGGAAGCTTTCCATGTGAGAGATCAGCTGGTCCCAAAGGGTCTGCATGGCTTCCTCTGATGCCCAGGCCACATGCGGGGTTACGATCACGTTTGGGCGGTCCAGAATGCTGAGAAGGGGATTATCCTCCTGCGGTGGTTCTGTGGTGAGCACGTCAAATCCCGCTGCTGCGATCTGGCCGTTGTTGAGCGCCTCCACGAGTGCAGCTTCATCCACCAGTCCACCGCGAGACGTGTTGATGAGGATCGGCTTTTGATGCATCGCCTCAAACTCAGGCGTGGAGATAATACCGCGTGTTTCTGGAGTTAGCGGCGTGTGCAGGGAGATGACATCACTGGTGGTGATCACCTCTTGCCAGGCGGTGTAGCCAGAGCGGACATCTGTTGCTCCCTTGCGCTCGGCAAATACAACGTCCATACCCAGAGCTTCGCCGATCCGCGCGGTGCCCTTGCCCAATGTACCTGAGCCAATGATGCCCAGGCGCGAGCCGGACAGATCTTTGATCGGGTGGTTGAAGAAGCAGAATTTGCCTGACTTCTGCCATTCGCCATTGACCACGTCCTCGCGGTATCCCACCAGCGAACGACGCAGAGCGAAGATGAGAGCGAAGGCATGTTCCGGAACGGTATTGACCGCGTAACCGCGCACATTGGACACCACGATGCCCAGCTCGTCACAGGTCGCGATGTCCACCTTGTCGTAGCCTGTTGCTGCAATGCAGATCAGCTTCAGGTCTGGCAGCTGCTTCAGCACATCGGCGGAAAGAGGCACCTTGTTGGTGATGCAGATCTGAACCCCGTGCAGCTTCTCCAGCACTTCCTCAGGAGAGGTGTTGTCATGTTCCACCCAGTCATGCGGAAAGGTTGGTTTGGAGATGTGGACGCTCGGTCCAATAGTGCTGCGGTCCAGAAAAGCAATCTTCATATGGTTACCCTGAAAATGTTGGAAGCAATGCGTCAAAGATGGAGGATGGTTCGGCACTCTCATCATCCACGCCATTGCGGGCCTGCCCCCAATCGCTCAGGGCGTTGAGAACCGGAATAAGCGATAAACCGTCTTTGGTCAGCGAATATTCCACGCGCACGGGCACTTCAGCAAACACCTCACGGCGAACGATGAAGTGTTCTTCCAGTTCTCGAAGAGAACGGGTGAGCATCCTGTCGGAGGCGCCGGGCATCAGTTTTTTCAACTCGGAAAAACGCTTGGAACCGGTTACGAGATGGTAGAGCAGGATCGGTTTCCACTTGCCGCCGATGATTGCTACGGTGGTGGCGACTGCTTCTATTGAGCCGATATGAGCTGCACTGTCACTTGTCATTTTTGCTTACACGCTTGTTCGTATCACTCGTGATGCGGGTAGGACGCACACTTACAGGTGCTATATCAGCTTTTAATCAAAATCAAACGAAGTTTCAGTGAGCTAGAGCTGAATAAGCTCAGCCTAACAGTTAGCCTTGCGTAAGGCTTGAGCCCTCTCAAAACGCTCTGGACACGCCTTCAGGTTCCCGCCAATATCTGTAGCTTCGATTTATATGATTTGAGTTGGATGGTCTTTTGGCGAGATACCCGGAAATTTTCGTGCTTCGGCATGGTCAAACAGAATGGAACGTAGCGGGCAGATTTCAGGGGCACCAGAATTCTCCACTCACAGAGAAGGGCAAGGAGCAAGCTCTGCTGCAAAGCAAGCTTCTCTCACGTGTTGACGCCCTGCCGTCTACTGCGTTCGTTAGCCCTCAGCCCCGCGCAGTGCACACGGCGCAGTTGGCACTGGGGCCAGAGATTGAGCAGAAGCTGGATGACCGGCTGAAGGAGATCCACTTGGGCGCCTGGGAAGGTCTGAAGAGGCAGGAAGTGAAGAACCTAGTCGGAGATGGCTACGAGAGTGGTCTCTGGTACTTCGCGAGTCCGCAAGGCGAAGACTTCGAAGCGATTTCAGGACGCGTCCAGAACTTTCTGGAGGAGCTGACTGAGCCTGCCATTGTAGTTACACACGGCATGACTTCCATCATTTTACGCGGGCTCTATATGGGCCTCAACATACTGGAACTCCTGCAGCTCTCCTGTAAACAGGGCTGTATCTATCACCTTTCCGAGGGGGCTGAGCAGGTGCTGGTGTAAGGGCGTATCTATCAGACAGCGTTAAGCGTGGCAGCGAAATTAAAGCTGTCGTGCTTGCTCTCCCAGTTCAGCTCTTGCTTCGCATAACTGGCGTCGTAAACACGGTCGATCGACTTGGGCAATGTCCAGCCTTGTGATTGAAATAGTTTTACAATCGCGGGGGATCGCCGGGCGATAACGGCAGGCGCGTCTATCTTCAACTCCTCCGCATCTTCAAGCAGGAAGGGCGTTTGTCCGGAGATGATGAAGCGATCAAAATCTTTTCCGTCATCAGTGAGTGTAGCCACGTGCGCTGCGACAACGTCGTGTTTGTCGATACCTCTGTGGAGCCGATAGGCGACCATCAGGGCGGAATCTTCCGGAAAGCATCGTGACATGCGCAGGGCTCTCACCTTGAACGTATCGCTTGCCAGTGGTGCCAAATGGTTTTCGGCTTCTAATTTGGTGCGGTGATAGATCGTGCGTGGCTGTGGTTCTATCTGCTCTGTGATCCAGGCTGCTTTGTCTGCAAGCGTGTTGGCCTGACCGTAAAGAGCTGTGGTGCTGGTGAAAATGAAACGCTGAACACCTTCGCACGCGCCATGTGAGCCAGCGCAACTGTACCCTTTACATTGATCCGGCGAAATTCATCCTCCGAGAACACGCCTACATGCGGTGCATGGAGAGCGGCTGAGTGGATCACCGCGAACGCGCCCTGACAGAGGTGCTGCATCGTCTTTGCATCTGAGATGTCAGCAATGTGTGCTGTTGTTGGTGCCGCGACGCGATCTATGCCGATAACTTCATAAGATGGCTTGAGAGCTAAGACGATCTCGCTGCCAATGCGACCAGAACTTCCTGTGACAATGACCTTCTGCATTTCTGAGGCTCCTGAGACTTACCGCACCATCAAATAAGCGCCGGAGATCAGCAGCATGGCGGCGAGGGCGCGGCTGAGGTCTATGGAGCGGATGGGCAGGTTGAAGAGGCCGAAGTGGTCGATGACCATGCCAGCCATTAATTGCCCGACGATGATGAGCAGCACAGCTGATGTTGCGCCCAACTTTGGCAGGGTCTGCGTGATGGTGAGATAGAGAATGAGGCCAAAGACACCGCTAGCCAGCATGTACCACGGAATGGTGCGCCACTCGCTGATCTGCTCACCCTTGCGCGCAAACAGCAGGGCAAGCGAAGCGATTAATCCGCCTGCATGAATGATGACACTGGCGGCAGCTCCGCCAACGCGTTGGCCCATAATACCGCCCATAGGCGCTTGCAGGCCAACGGCGACACCGCCGAGCAGACCGATAAAGCAAATTGCGAGTAATTCCAGCACAGACAGAGATCCGATTCTTGTAGAGATTAGAGCAGCTAATCCCCTCTGTATCGGTCTCCACCTGCTCTGCCTATGCAGAAATGCTGATCAAACCCTATAGGTTCGCTAAACTGCCGAAGCGGGTTGCTTGCCTGTTTTCCACCCGGCCCGGCCTTGAAGGCTTGGTCAGGTACCGGATGTTGGACTTCCGGCGTGCCTGAACAGCCTTTATCTTCTTGCTCAGCTGAATGTGGACGATCTCCAACAGCAAACCAAAGGCCATCGCAAAGTAGACATAGCCCTTGTTGATGTGGATCTCGAAGCCCTCAGTCATGAGAAGACCACCGAGCAAAATAAGGAACAGCAGGGCCAGCGCTTTCAGGCCCGGGTGCTTTGTGACGAGCTGGTTGATTGCGCCAGCTGTCAGCACCATGACAACAGCAGATGCCAGAATTGCCGCGACCATGATTGGCAAATCATCCGTCAAACCAACAGCGGTGATCACCGAGTCCATGGAGAACACGGCGTCCATCGCCACGATTTGCAGCAGCACGACCGTCATGCCGTTTGCCAGGTGAGGCGCGTGCTCGGTATCACTCGCCACCAACAGGTGTTTCAACTCTGCCACGCTCTTGGCCAGCAGGAATGCGCCGCCGCCAATTAGGATCAGGTCACGACCGCTGATATCAACGGTGCTGACCTGAAACAGCGAGTAGGTGAGGGACATCACCCAACTGATGGAGAACACAAGACCCACACGAGCAAGCACGGCCAGTCCGATACCAAGGTTTCGGGCAATCGTGCGTTGGTGTGCGGGAAGGCGCTCACACAGAACCGAAATGAACACGACGTTATCAACGCCCAAAATCAGCTCTAGTCCAAACAGGGTAAGAAAGATTAGCCAAACCTGAGGCTCAAGGAGAAGCTCTATCATTGGTAAGGCTCCCTGATCAGAACCTCACCGGTGATCGGTCGACAACCAGAAGCGTCGTCCATTGTTTTTTGTACCTCGACAAAGGAAGATAGCCGTATCCGCTGGCATTGGGGGCTATCACCTTATGCTTCACTTGCCAGCGGCAGGCATTTTGACGGAAATCTATTCACTCATAAATAGGTGTAAATACTTATTTTATGAGATGTGATGCATGTAAAGGCTTCGCATAAATGGCAGAAATGCCTAAGATTTTTATGGATTCGGGGTGCTATGTCACATTGTGCAACCTGAGGTGAATATGAGTATGATAGATCTATAATTTTGGAATAGATTTTTACGGAGGTAATTATGACTGCTCAGGAAACAAAGCTGCTTCTGGTATGCGGAAAGATTGCCTCTGGTAAATCCACTCTTCTCACACATTTGGTGAATGATCATCATGCTGTGCTGATCAGCGAAGATCATTGGAACGCGACGCTCTTTCCCGATGAGTTGAATACGCTGGAGGACTACGTGAAGTATTCTGCCCGCGTGAAAAAAGCGCTTGGCCCGCACATTGTGGGTCTGCTGCAGCACGGTGTTTCTGTCGCGCTGGACTTTCAGGCCAACACGATGCGGGATCGCAAGTGGATGAAGAGCTTGTTTGAGGCTGCTAATGTCGCCCACGAGCTGCATTATCTCTCCGTGCCTGATGAGGTATGTAAGGAACGCCTTTGGGTGCGCAATGAGGCAGGCGAGCATCAGTTTACGGTCAGTGAAGCTCAGTTTGAGCAGTTCACCAAATACTTTCAGGCGCCAACCGTTGATGAAGGTTTCAATGTCATCCTGCACGACTTTCAGGCCGCCTGACGAAAAAGGCCCCTCGGCAAAGAGGGGCCAGTTTTGCAAAAGTCGTTGAGACAACAGTTTATGCTGCTTGGCGTTTTTGTAGGGTCGACTTTTACGTTGTCAGTAAAGCCTTAAGCCGTTGCTTCCAGCTCTTGTGGTTGAGTGGCCGGAGCCTTGCCCCAGCGCAGGGATGCTTCCGCAATGCGCTTGCCAAAGGATTCTGCCGTGCGATGATCTGCATTTGGTGGCGCCACATCTGGCCCTTCATCCACGTTAGCTTGTGCCATCATGCCCAGATAAGAACCGAGGCGGTTGATGTCTTCAACGGAGCCAGCACTGGAGTTATTACCTGCCATATCGTTGGCGCCAACCCAAATCATACCCTGCTGAGCTGCAAAGACAGACATCTGCACGAGAGTAGTCATCTTATCGCCAGACTGTGAAGCCGATACCGTGAAGCCAGCCGCCAGCTTATTTTGCCAACCACGGTCAAACCAGACCTTGGAGGTTTCATCCATGAACATCTTAAAGGGACCGCTGACAGAGCCCAGATAGGTTGGTGAACCGAAAATGATGGCATCAGCGTTGTTCAAAATGGCAAAGTCGCCGTTTAAACCAGTGACATCGACCAGCACACCATCTGCGTTTTCAATTGAATTGATGCCATTGACGACAGACTTCGCCAGCGTTTCGGTGTGACCAAAACCAGAGTGGTAGGCAACAGCGACAGAAACTCTCTTATCCTGCATATTTTGTTCCTTTGAAATTGAGAGTGTGCGTTCTGCCGATACATGAGGGGCTGGCCTAATGAATACAAATGCATTAATTCAATAAGAACTATGCAGAAAATGAATTATTTAGGTCTTGATGGCCGCGCCCTGATGATGTTGAAGCTGATCCATGAAAGCGGATCAGTGACGCAGGCTGCGCAGATGATGGGTGTAAACCAGTCCACCGTCAGCCACGGGTTGGAGCGGGTGCGCGGTCTTTTGGGAGACCCGCTGTTCGTCAAAGCAGGCCGCAACGTGGTGCCGACAGAGCGTATGGATGCTCTGATGCCCATGGTGGAAGAGCTGCTGCAAACGCTGGCGTTGATCGGTGAACCGTCAAAGTTTGATCCGTCCACCGCAACCAACCGCTTTGTGATTGACTGCCGTGATGAAGACCATAACCTGCTGATCCCCTCAGTAATCAAGCGCTTACGGCAGGAGGCTCCTGGTGTAACTCTCCGCTGTCGCCTGTCTCATCGTCACGAGGTCGCCTCACTGGTGGATGGCGATGCCGATTTGCTGTTCACCCCGCTGCCACCACCAGACTCCCATGAGTTTGTTGCGCAAACGCTGTTTGATGATGAGTTTGTGGTGTTCTACGATCCTAAAACACGAGATGCTCCGGACACGCTGGAAAAATATGTCGCGGCACCGCATGCCAACATGCTGGTAACTGCTGATGAAGTGACATTCATTGACCGCGCATTGGCTGAGTTGGGCCACAAACGCCAGACGGTCTATTCTGCCCCCAGCTTCAACGCCCTTGCTGCAACACTGCCAGGCACAGACCTGATTGCCACTATGCCCCGCAAGTTGATCTGTGGTGGCATAAAGTCCGGTCTCGCCTCCTGCAAATGCCCAGCCCCTGTCGTCGACGTTGGCATCAGCGCCATCTGGCACATCCGCAACCGCACCTCCCCCGCCCACAAATGGTTCCGCGATCTCGTGGTATCGGAAGCACAAGCACGGTTTGGGGGTTGGCATTAATCTACACCTATTAATTGAGTAAATTTACGAGTTCAGCTTGGGGTATGCTCTGGGTGCTTTCTTCAGCCATGATGATTTTGAGTTAAATTGAAAGTACTCTGATGTTGGTTGGAATGTTAAAAAAGCAATCTATTCTTGGATTATTATTATTGGGCGCTTGTACTACGACTAGCGGTAGCCCCAACGAAGTAACGGAAAATACAAAAGCCACTACAGAAATAAGAAAAGATTTGAAAGCTGGCAAAGGCATAGTGTTTACAGATTTGCATTACGGCTCGCGTCGGTGCAGGCTGCCTATCTTGTTTTTCCAGAGTAAAAGTACAAACACAGTTTATAAGTTTAGCGATGGTGAGGCGGTTTTATTTAAGAGTTTACTATCCAGACCAGGCTATAAAGCGCTTCCAGCTGGAGATTATTGGATTAATAGGATAATTTGTGAAGAACAATACTCAATAAATTTTGGTGGGCTTCTCTCTGGTGGATACATACCAGCATCATCTAAGCAGCTTTCTCAACGTGCGCCAAGCTTTACAGTTAGCGCAAATGAGATCAGTCATATCGGAACTATACAGCTCGTAACTCGCGAAAAGGGCGGATATTTCTCCGACGAAAAAGTAACGGTGGAACTGGTGCCTACAAAAAAATATGCGATTAAACAGATGAAAACGAAGCTTCCGTCTCTTGTAGCAAATATGACTTTTAATCAGTAAATTATAAATATGATCGACAAAAGCCTCGGTAAATACCGAGGCTTTTGCTTCATAAATTACAGGGTTCTTACTCTCTCTCGCCATTCTTCCGAAATGTTCCCGGCCCCATGCCAAAGCGTTTTTTGAAGAGTTTGGAGAAGGAGGGGAGGGAGTTGTAGCTGCAGCGGATGGCGATTTCATTGCTGCTGAGGTTGGTGTCAGTCAGTAGGCTGCGCGCGCGCATCAAGCGCCAGTCTCGCACATACTCCATGGGTGATTTGCCCACGCGCCGAATGAAATGGCGGGCGAAACTGGCGCGCGACATGCCTGCAACTTCGGCTAGGCTGGTGACTTGCCAGTTCTGCTCGGGTGCGCGGTGGATCTGGGTGATTGCGCGCGCGAGGGACTTGTCAGCAAGCGCCGCGATAAAGCCTGTCTGTGCATCTTCGCTGGGTTGGGCGTTGAGCGTTCGCGTACTCTGAATGGCGATTGTTTCAATCAATCGGTTTAAAATGGCACTAGAGCCTTGCCCGTTAAAGTTTGCTTCCAGGGCTATGAGTTTGAGCGTTGCTGCTAACCAAGGCTCCGAGCCCAGATCCTGCAAGCGTAGCCGTAGGGAAGACGGTAGGTTGGAGAGGATCGGATGGTCAAGCTCCTCATCAAACTGACAAAATCCGCAGAGCAGAGAGGTTGTTGCAGGCCCTTCACCTACTTGGAGACAGCCATCTTGCAGAGCCCTGCCAGCCAACAAATCTCCTATTCCAACTGCTCAACCCAAAGGCCTGGGCTGTGGCGCTGATTGTAACTGTTTCCTACACCAGTGCTGAGAACTACATGACCAGCTTGATGTTGCTGATTGCGGTCTTTGCTGTGGTGAACATTCCCAGCATCAGCATATGGGCGCTTTCTGGTTCAGCCCTGCGAACTCTGCTGGCAAAAGGCAATCGCATTGCTCTGTTCAACGTGAGCATGGCCTTGCTTTTGATCACCAGCATGGCGCCTGCACTGCGGATGAACTAAAACAGGCTTGCTTGGCTGAGAGATAAAGTGATTGATATGACCCTGACAACAATCGGTTTCACCAAAACAACAGCAGAGAACTTCTTTGGCCGCTTGCAAAGTGCGGGCGTCAAGAAGGTGATTGATGTGCGCCTCAATAACACTTCTCAGCTGTCTGGTTTTGCCAAGTCCAATGATCTGGCCTTCTTTCTGGAGGCCATTGGCGGCATCGGCTATGAGCACGAGCCATTGCTGGCGCCGGATCAGGATATGTTCAAAGCCTTCAAGAAAGAGAAGGGCGACTGGACCATCTTCAAAGACCGTTTCATGGGCCTGCTCTCCCAGCGCAAGGTGGAGAGCAAGTTCAAAGCAGATATGTTCGAAGGCGCCTGCCTCCTCTGCTCCGAACACCTCCCCCACCAATGCCACCGCTCCCTCGTCGCCAACTACCTCAACAGCCGCTGGGGCGGAGCACTGAAGGTGACGCACCTTTGACTTAGGGGTAGTTGGTCGGTTTCAGATTTCGTAAGAGTACTAGGCAACCCAGTAGTCAGAGAATCGATTTCTGCTAATTGCGACCGATGAGAAATATTTATCCAAAACTCCAAAAATAAAACTTGATTATATTACTCATATTTTATAGGTAGAGGGTAGCCGCAAGCCAATACCTCTTTCTATAAACATCGGTAAAATAATGAAGTTCTCTCCGAGGCCGGAGCAGGCTTGCAGCACCTTTGTGCTTGTTGCCTGCGCCCTTTCGCTATCTGTGCAATCTGCTCAAGCTCAATCCAATAAATCGAAAGAAAGCGAAGACGTAGACGCGCTGGATCCAATCGTTGTGACCGGGTCTACAGACAACAAGGACACTATTGCGCAGTCCGAGATCACAAGTGACCTGATTGACCGCACTCAGTCCGCGACGATTCCTGGCTTGCTCTCCAGCCTCCCTGGTATTGAGTTGATCGGCAACAGCCGTGTTCTCGGGCAATCCATCAACATTATGGGTTTTGGCGACACTGAAGATATTGAAATCACCATTGATGGCGCTCAAAAGTCCTTTGAGAAATACCAGCAGGGATCGGTCTTTATCGACCCTGAACTGCTTAAGGTCATAGATCTCACCAAGGGTACTTTTTCCGCCGAAAAGTATGGTGCATTCGGAGGCTCTGTTGAGATGACAACTAAGAGCGCTTCGGACATGTTGCGTGATGGCCAGTCGTATGGCGCTTTTGCGAAAGTCGGCTTTGCTTCCAACGGCAATGAACTCGTAAAATCAGCTGCCACCTATGCCCGCTCGGAGGAGCAAGGCTTTGAAGTGTTGGTTGCCGGAACACACCGCACCAATGATGACTACTCAGTTGCAGGGAATGACGAAGATCTGACTCTTTCTGCGGGTAGCATGTTGACAGGCCACTTCAAAGCAAACCTGGAGCGTGAAGATCATTTTTTCGAGTTTAGCGGAATGTACTCTTACAGTGACGATTTCAAGCCCTGGGCTGCCAGACGTGGTTTGATCAAGCCTAAGCAAACGTCATTAAGCAAGTACGGGTCTTTAGATGAATACCTGAAAACACAGGCTGTTGATCGCGAAATGAAGGACACTTCGTTGAGTGGGACTTATGAATACAACCCAGACAGCGATCTTATTGATTTGGCATTCAAGGCTTCTTACTCAAAGACAGCCCAACATGACACGCGGCGGGTTCCCATCTCTAATCCGGATTACAGCGCAGGCCTTTATGTTGGTGGTGATGACAGCACGCTAGACTATTCCATTTACAAGCTGGACCTCCAAAACACCTCTGCTTTTAATTGGGGTGAATTTGAAAATACGCTGAAATATGGCGTGCAAATGCGTCATGAAATTCGTGACAGTATGGCTTTTAAGAAGAGTTATGTCGGGAATCCTGATTACAATGATGGGCACTTGCAGCCTTATAACATTCCGAGTGGAACGCAGACAATTTGGTCCGCTTGGGGTGAATACACGATTGGCTTTGCTGGATTAGAACTGACGCCGGGGCTGCGTTATGACTACATTCATTCCAAAGGTGAAGCCAACCTTGCACCTAAATATAACAATCCAGAGATGAACCATGATTACGGTACTGTAGAGCGCTTTGGATTCTCTCCTAGCATCAGTGCAGTTTACTCTCTGACACCTAACATCAAACTCTTTGGTGACTATGCTTATAAGCTTCGCGCCCCACTGGTTGATGAGTTCTATGATGTAGGCAGCTCACGTGCGACGGCAACGCAACTGCAAAATGAGCGTGTTTCTGCAAAACGTATCGGTGTGGCTTCAACCTTCAAGAATGTGCTGATACAGAACGACACGATTACTGGTCGTATGGCGATCTACCGCAATGATGTCTCCAACAACATTTATCGATTGTTGAGTGAGAACTCGAGAAGCTATGACGCTCCTGCGCCAACATATGGCAATCTTGCTGGCTACTATACGCAGGGCTTTGAAGCCGAGTTGTATTACGACAGTGAGCGGTTCTTCGGTAGCATTGCGTATTCCAGAATGCAGGGTAAGCATGATGGGACACTTAAAGACGTCAATGCAACCACGGACCAGTACGTCTCTGAAGTTGCTCCAGCAAAGTTGGTCGTCAGCCTGGGCTACAAGGTACCAGAAGCGGACATCACATTTGGCTGGAAGGGCCGTTTTGTCGATGCTCAGGACCGGGTGCCAGATAACTACACCAGCCTGTATCGTCCGAGTAAAGGCTATGCAGTCCATGATGTGTTTCTGACATGGACTCCAAAAGAGGGGCGTTTTGAGGGATTGGAGGCCCGTGCTTCCATTGAGAATATGTTCAACAAGAACTACCGCCCTTATTTTGCTGATGGAGCCGCGCCTGAGAAAGGTATCAACTTCAAAAGCTCAGTGAGTTACAAGTTCTAAGCGTGTTGAGAGCGGGGGCGGTGAGCCTCCGCTTTTTTGTTTCACACCCCCACCGTCTCCCCCAACACCACCTCTCTCGTTACCCCAATACTCTCCAGAAACGCGGGATCGTGGCTTACTAGAAGGAGGGCGCCGTTGTAGGTGGTGAGGGCGGATTCTATGGCCTCAATGGCGGTGAGGTCGAGGTGGTTGGTGGGTTCGTCCAGGATGAGCAGTTTGGGGGGCTGGGCTGCGCCGAGCACGCAGGCGAGGCCGGCGCGGAGCATCATGCCACCGCTGAGGGTTTTGACCTGCTGGGTGGAAGCGTCTCCGCGGAAGAGGAAGCGGGCAAGGATGGCGCGGCAGGTGTTTTCATCCTGCTCCGGATTCAACACGCGGAAGTTCTCCAGCACCGAAAGATCCGGGTTCAGCAGGCTAACGGTCTGGTCCAGCACACGGGTAGACGGGTGCAGCTGGCACGTGCCGGACAGGGGCGGGAGCTTACCCGTCAACGTCTTCAGCAGCGTGGTCTTGCCAGTTCCATTCGCGCCTTTGATGGCAATGCGTTCCGGACCCGTTATCACGAGCGAAAAATCGTGAAGCAAAGGCTGATCTTTCTCATAGCCCACGCTCAGGCCCTCAGCTGTCAGCACCCGCTGTCCACTTGCAATACCAGAGGAGGCGATACTGATGCTGAGCTGTTCCAGAACCTCGATCTTTTCGCGGGCGGCTTTGGAGTGCTGTTCCGCTTCCTCGCGCAGTCGGGAGGCCTGATTAGCGTTCTCTCCAAGGCTGTTTTCAGCCTTGTTGCGCATGGCGTTGAGAAGGATCTTGGGTTGGTCGCGCTTGGCACGGGCGCGTTGACCAGCTCCATCCTTGCGGGCTTTGCGCTCGGCAACGCTCTGGATCTTGCGGTTCAGGTCGCCAATACGCTTTTCAGCAGATGCCAAATCTTGCTCAGCGGCAGCCAGCTCCTGTGCTTTTTGCGCCTTGTAGAAGCTGTAGTTGCCGCCAAACGCGGAGGCTCCCAGTGTGGTCAGTTCAACAATGCAGTCCATCTGCTCCAGCAAGGCACGGTCATGGCTGACGATGATCGCACCCTTGCGCCACTTGGCGAGGAAGGTGCCTAGAGCCTCCCGGCCATCTGCATCCAAATTGTTGGTGGGCTCATCCAGCAGCAGAAAATCAGCATCATGAAACTGAAGTGCCGCCAACCTGCAACGGGTGATCTGCCCGCCGGAGAGGGAGGAGAGTGGGTGATCAGCGGAGATTTCTAGCCCCATCTGGGCAAGGGCCGCTTCCATGCGACTTTCCAGCGTCCAGTCTGCATGAGCCAACTCGTCCATACTGGCAGTTCCTGCCTCAGCCTTTTGCAGGACGCGCAGAGCTTCGGTGATGCCAAACAGGTCTGCTAGTGTTTCTTGTGGCCCGCTTTGCAGCTGCTGCTTTAGCAAGCCGATGGACCCTTGCACGGAGACAGAGCCGGAAGCAGGTGTCAGCGCACCGCTGATGAGGTTCAGCAGTGTTGTTTTGCCAGTGCCGTTGCGGCCAATCAGGCCGGTGCGGTGTTGAGCAAACTGAAGATTGAGATCAGAAAAAAGTGCAGTACCGTCAGGACGTGCGCAAGACAGATGATTGAGTGAGATAGATAAAGGCATGGTGATGAACTCTTACAGAAACAGGGCAGGTTGAATGTGTTGTCCTGTTCTTGTTCATCGCTTTATCTCCTCGCGTTTTGATCGGGCCAGAGATTATGCGGTTTGCACGGGAAGTCAAGGCACATACAGCTTGCCCGTCATTGCCCCGCATCCTGTGTTGCTTTTGCCTCACTCCGCCGTGCGCTTAGCACAAGCAACAGGAGGAGGGAGATGAAGAGCACCACAACGCCGGGAATGATGGAGGCGCTGGACAGGCTGAGGGTGGTGATCAACACGCCAGTTATAAGGCTGCCAACAGGAGCACCGCCTTCATCACCCAGATACATGACGCTGAGCACGCGGGATTTGTGGGTTGAGGGCGCCTGCTCCTGCAAGATGATGCGGCTCATGTTGAGGCAGATACCGCCGCCAACGCCCCAAAAGAAGATGCTGCCAAGAAAAGCCCAGTAAGGTGGAGACATCGCCCAAAACAGCAGTGCAAAGCCGCCCATGCTGTAACCCACAACAAGCAGTGGGACTGGATTTCTGATTGCTCCCAGTTTGAGGAGCAAGCCGCTGGAGCATGCGCCGCCAACCATGAAAACAGCGAAGGCAAACGCAAAGTCAAAGCCTGTGGCGTGATAGGTATCCCGTAACATAAGCGGCACCAGAACGGCATAGGGACCGCCCAGTATGAGGCCGGCTGAACTCATCAGAAACACCGGCAATCTTAGGGTTTTGGAAAACAACACCAAAGCCAGTCCCTCACGAATTTCGCTAAGGATGCTGGGTCTTTCTTTTGCCGCAAGTGCTGGCGTGTCTGGCAAACGCAGGCTTGTTATAATGCCAACCAGAAAGAGCGTGCTGGAGATGGCAAGCAGCGGTGCAACACCAACCCACTCCACACTGCTGGCAAGTGCAAAGCCTGCCAGCGTGACGAGGTAGAGCATCCCTACGGAAAGCGTCACGCTGCGCCCGATGAGCATGGATGAGATGTGGTTGAGCATGCCATCCAGCGTAGGCTGAACGAATGCCAGTGTGGTGCCAGAGAGCAGCGCAAAGAGGATCAGGCCTTCAAACCCGACAAAGCCGAAATGAAGCAGCACAGTCAACGCTATTACGGGGACCGCATTGGCGATGTGCAGCAAAACAAGCAGCTTGCGCTTGTTCAGACGGTCAGCGACGGCCCCGGCAAACAGCAGCACAAACAGGTTGGGCAGCATAGAAGCCGTCATTGCATAGCTCACCCGTTCCGGGCTCTCAGCAAGGTAGACAGTTACAAGGTAGGGAAACAGCACGCCCAGCATGGCACGGGGGAACTGAAAGCTGGTGAGGCTGAGTTGATAAAACAGGATGGGGCGTGAAACAGACATCAATAAAATCTCTAAGAAACAATCTTTGAAGCCTATCGGCAGATCATGGCCCTGTCTGCTAAACCCAGCGTTTCTGCGAAATAAAGCACGTCTGTTGCCCGTACAGCACGCTTTGCGTGAAGGCTGGCGCTCTGCCGTATCCTGGGGAGACAGAGCGCCCTAATGCCTTTGGGGGGATGTGATTTAGATGCTGGATTCCACAGCAATCGTGAAGTTTGGCGGGATTACGTCTGTGCGAAGGTGTTTGATTGCCTGGTATTCAGGGGAGTTCCAGAGCGTCTTGAGGGCTTCCATACTTGGGAACCGGAAAAGCGTCAGTTGCGCGTTTGTGTTCCATACGCCTTCCAGATGTTCAAAAGGCTGATCGGGTCCGCCAAAGATGATGCATTCCCCACCTGCAGCTTCAAATAGTGGAACGGCTTTTTCGCCATATGCGTCGATTGAGCCATGATCTTTTGGCATAAAGCTGCTGGCAACAAGGTAGGCGGCTTTTGGTTCACTCATGTCAGTACTCCAGTTTAGTCAGGTGAGGCAAAAGCGCAAAATTACGCCAATTGGGGGGAACAGCCTCAGCCCGCTTGTGATGAGATGACACTCAAGTACTTCCTCAAGTTAAGTTGAGGTCAAGCGTTTTTTCGGGAGAAATGAAAAATCTGGTGCGCATAAATGTCACGCTGTCCTACGCAGGAGATTACAACAGTTTAACTTGAAACTGCCGTAATGTGCCCTTAGGTTGCAGCCATGTTTCGTGTGCTGATCATATTATTGACGCTGTTCGTCACCACGCCCTATGCCATGAGCATGCAGGGCGAAATGGCGTCTAACAGTGCAGCACAAAAGCTCGCTCTGGTTGAGCAGAATGCAGCTGCCATGGAGCATATGATCTCTGATAAATCATCTTGTTGCTGCTGTGAAACAGAGACAGCCATGGCAACAGGTATGACTGCCTGTATGGCGACGTTTGGCCTGCTGGATCAGACCAATGCAATCTCTCCTTTATACCGCAGCTCCAGCATGTCTGTGCCGGTTTTGCTACCGGTGTACTCTGCTCAAACCAGCGGTATAGACAGGCCTCCAATCCATTCAGTTGTTTAGACCTCAAAACTCTAACTGACTGAAATAAATAATAAATTGGATTGGATAGACTCATGATCTCCAAAACTAATCTGTTTGCTGGTGTGTTCTCTGCTGTTCTTGGTGCAAGCGCTTTAATGCTGCCTGCGCATGCTGAAGGTGAAAAGGACGTAACCCTTTACAAATCTCCGAGTTGCGGGTGTTGCACAGCTTGGGGGGATGCGCTTGAAGATGCGGGCTTCAATGTGACTGTGAAGAAGACGGATGATCTTTACCGCGTCAAACAGCAGGTGGGCGTGCCTGAAAATCTTGAGGCGTGCCATACCGCTATCGTGGATGGATATGTGATTGAAGGGCACGTGCCGCTGGATGCTGTAAACCGCATGTTGACGGAGCGTCCGGACATCAAAGGCCTCTCAGTTCCGGGCATGCCAATGGGCTCTCTGGGCATGGGTGAACCGGATGAGGACACTCAGTACACCGTTTTTGCGCTGCCTAAAGTGACTGGCGGCAAGCCTGCCGTTTACCAGAAGGTCGGTAATTAATCTTTTGCGACTACAGGCAGGAGCAGCGTTGCTTCTGCCTGTTTCTTTGAGGATCCCCTCCTACAAATCCCAATGGAAATTGGGGAGATTGCGCTTGTCTCTCGCCTGTTTGACTCTTCCAAAATCGCCAAATCAAAAGGATGCGAATTATGGATGAGAACTGGCTCCCAACGCTGCAAACAGCCAACCCGCAAGAGGGCTATGAGCTTGCAGTCAAACTGTCCCGCATGGCTATCAAGTTTATGCAGCCGGATGCCGAAGTCCGCTCTGCCATGCGCTTGATGTATGAATATGATTCAGAGTCTCTGATCGCAGCTTCACAAACCATTGCTGAGCACTTCAGCACTGTTGCAGCGGCCAATAACTACTGGAAATAAGCTCAGCTTTCTGCGCTGAAACACATCCCCGATGGCCCTGCGGTTTTCGGGGAGATGCTCTGTCACGCTCCCACGAGGGCCGGGGATTTCAGCTCACACAGGTTGCCATCCGGATCGGTAAAGGCTGCGATTGTGCCCCAGTCGAATGACTGCGGCTGAACATCCAGTCCTTTGGCGTTCAGGAGCTCAATGGCTTTGTCCATGTCGTCTGTGTTGAACCGCAGGACACTCGGGTTCTGCCTCCGCGGTTTTTGCGTGGGGCTGCCGTGCCCGCCGCGCTCAACCATAAGATAGCTGCCACCAAAGCGAAAACTGACCAGATCCGGCGTGCGTTCAATAACTTGCAGGCCCAGAGTGTGCTCATAGAACTGCACACAGGCCTCAAAGTTCTCCGTAAACAGGATCACGCCAAACTCTGCTGTCAGCTCAGAAATGCTGGTGGGTTTCATCTCAAAATCACCTTGTTCAAACAACTTGTCGGCGCATGATGCGCCTGAAAATACAGGCGGTCATGCTATGCCAGCTGGTAATCCTGAGCAAGAAAACCGATTGCACACCGCTTGAAGAGGTGCGTGCAACCGGCTGAACTGCTGCCAAAGAGGGGCGCGATCCAAGCGATTAGCTCAGGGGTTTGAAGATGAAGCCATCGCCGTCCTGTGTGACATGGCCCATGCCGGGATAGCTCAGGTGTGTGGCTGCCAGTGGGGTGCCGCTTTCCGCGAGGCGAGTGAGCAGTTCCCTGCGTGTTTTGATGGCTTGCTGCGGATCGATGTCGAGACCGTATGTGATCTCGGGATTCCTGAACTGTAAAACCTCCGAGATGATGGCGTCGCCGATAATCCAGAGTTCCTTGCCGCCACCAGCAATGCGCAGCCCGCTGTGTCCTGGTGTGTGGCCGGGAAGCGGCACAAGCACCAGTCCGTCCCCTAAATCTGTTTCACCTTGATGGGTCATAACGCGATCTTTGAGAGGCGCTGCGATCGCTTGGGCGACTTCGACGAGGGGTTTCATTTCATCTGGAACGCGCTCTACCAATGCCGGGTCTGTCCAGAAGGTCCATTCAGCCTCTGCCATATGGATTTTTGCATTGCTGAAACCACCGGCATTCGGACCCAGCAATCCACCAATATGGTCAGCGTGCATGTGAGTGATGACGATATCGGTGATTTCATCCTGCTTGATGCCCTGTGCGGCGAGCAAGGCATCCAATTTGCCAACATTTGGGTCTGTCTCAGCAAAAACGACACCTGACCCCGTATCAACCAGCACCAGCCGTTTTCCCGCACGGATCAGCCAGACATTGGCGCCAACAACAACAGGATCACCCGCTGTTGCGAGGATTTCCGCATTCGCATTGCCAAACCAGTTGTTGGGCAGGTTAAAGTAACCATCTGAGAAGGTGGAAAGTTCCAGCCCACCAAGCTTCATGGTGGCCAACTCACCTGCAAAACTGATGGGTGGCAGCATGGTGCTGGCAGCCGTGGCAGCCAAGGTCAGCATCACGCGCCGGCGGGTCATTGTGTACGGTGTCATTTTGATCTCCTGTTGTCTTGTGGGGTGTGATGAGTGGCGGTTACGCACGCCAGCTTTCTGAAAAGGCCAGAGCGCCGGTGGTGAAGGGGTGACCATCCAGATCCATAGGCCAGATTTGGCCGCGGGCCTGTTGTCCATTCACGGTGAGCACTGCTTTCTCCGCCGGGATCATCACCGCACTCACACCATAAGGGCGGAGCGGCAGATCGCTGACAGTCTCGTCGCTGACGAGCAGAGGCTGGAGCATATCGAACCATGACATCACGACCTCGTCCTCTGCGCTGCGGATGGTCTGGCTCCATGCTTTTTGGGTGTCACCGCTTCGGTCAAACTCGGCGTTGATGGTTGGGATGCTCTGGTCTTTGGTGTCTGGCCCCAGCATGCCCTGCACAGTGGATTGCAGCCAGCGGGTCATCTCCACATTGTCGGTGTAGATGCGCCATTCATCGTTGGTCAGTTCACTCTTGATGAACAGAGCGTGGCCAGCCCCTTTGGGGGAATAAGTGATGGTCCAGAGACTTGCCTCGGATGTACGCGGGCCGTCTTTGGTTTTGCTCAGCCAGCTGAAAGGATTTTCGCCGTTGAGTATGACAGTGCCGGGATTGACTGATGGCATGATGTAAAACCTTGAGAATGTTGAATGAGAAGCTCACCCCGCTTGCGGGATGGGCGAGCATGTCTAAGCCGCGATCAGGACGCGCGAGGCAGCCTGATCTGGTTCATGCCTCCATCCGCCTGCACATCTGCGCCGCGCATGAACGAGGATTCTGAGGAGGCGAGGAATACGGCGACGGCTGCCATTTCCTCTGGTTGGCCAACACGCCCTGCGGCGAGCATGTTGCCGAATGCTTCGTTTGTGGCCTTCACCTGCTCATCAGTGAGCCCGCCGTTGGTTAGCGCAGGCGTATCAATGGGGCCGGGGCTGAGAACGTTGATGCGCGCACCAATCTCATAAAGATCCGGCGTTAGCGTGCGTGCCAGAGAGCGCACGGCAGCTTTGGAGGCCGCATAGGCTGAGTAACCCGCCGTGCCCATTTCGCTGATGCAGGAACCCACGAGAACCACGGAGGCCTCAGGTGCCAGCAATGGCAGTGCGTATTGCACGGTGAAGAAAGCGCCTTTGAAGTTGACGTCAAACACGCGATCCAGCTGTTCTGGGCCGGTTTCAATCAGCGGCGTGGCCGGGGCAACTCCCGCATTGGCAAAGACAACGTCAATCCGGCCATAGACTTCTTTGACCTGCTCAAAAGCTTTCCGCAGAGAAGGCAAATCGGCTACGTCGCCGACAACGCCCATAGCGTTTTTACCAATTTGGGCGACAGCTTGATCCACTTTTGCCTGTGTGCGGGCCAAAATGACGACGTTTGCGCCTTCGGCCACAAAGGCTTTCGCGGTGGCAAGGCCTATCCCGCTGTTGCCTCCGGTGATGAAGGCAACTTTGTTAGCCAGACGATTGCTCATAAGAATTCTCCAGTGAGGTTCAAAGGGAGGGCGCGAGGCCGCTATGAAGGCATGCCTTCAGGCTCCGGCGCGACCAGAGTGCGGAGGAACCTCGGCTCCGCCGTGGTGATGACTTAGGGGATGCCCCCTAAGTCGCTCATTGGAAGGGAAGTCTTGCTATCAGCTGTCCAGCGGCTGCATGAAGATTGCTTCGCGCAGCACTTGCCAGCGACCATCTTCAAAGCGCCATTCAATGTTGCAGAGCAGCTTCATTTCCTGATCATTCATACCGCTGTGTTTGCGGGTCAGCACAGAAACGCCGGTGTCACCGAGAATATGGAAATCGTGCCATTCTGCCCATGTGTTCAGCTGGTGCTTGCCTGCTTCAGCCTGTTTGCGGAAGTGCTCGATAAATTCTTGCTTGTTGAAGGTGGTCACGCTGCTGTCGGGTGCAACAAGCGTGGTGTGGAAGTCATCGTGATAGATGGTTTGCAAGGCGTCAATGTCATAGTTGGTGGCGCGGTCGATCAGGTGATCCATTGCTGCGCGGATGCCTTCTGCGGTGTGTGTTGCCTTTGTCATTTTCTTATCTTTCTTCGTCTTTTCACGACCACCAGAGTGTTATCGAGTGTTCCCAGACCTTGTTGCGGCTGAGTTAAGTCGTCATATGGGGCAGTGTGCTAGTTGAGTTTTACGAGGTTGGCAGTTACAGAAAACTGCTCAAAAAACCTCGGATTTACTTAAACGTGCCACGCACTGGATAGTTGTTATCCGGGTTGCGGATAAACCCCAATCCACCAAGCAGCGCGGTCAGATCTGGCCGGGTAAACGGCGCGTTGGAAATGTCCACCAACTGCAATTCCTGCTTATCATTCACCACAAACAGAGCAGGCTCGGAAAACGGAGCAGGAGCTTCCTGCGGGGACCGAGGCTTGGAGATGTAAACGCCCAGTTCCTGCATCTGCTCAAGGGTCAGACCGTACCCGGCCGGAAACTCCGGCTGCACATCCGCCAGTTGGCGCTGTGCGCGTTCAAGGCTGTCTGCCGAAACCGCCAGGGCCTCAATGCCAAGGCGATGCAAGTCGCTCAGCTTTTCGTTGAGCTGCTTCAGGTAACGGGTGCAAAGTGGGCAATGAGCCCCGCGATACACCACAATCATCTGCCAGTCGAAGCCAGCATCAGGTGTGCCGAGCGAGAGTTCGCCGCCACCAACAGCCTTCACTGTAAGCTGCGGAAACGGCTGTCCCGCTGCTAATGCTGTATGTTTCACAAAAGCCTCCTTGAGTTTTGTAATGAACGTTATTAAACTTGCCCGCAAACAAGAGTCAATAGTTTTGTAATGGATGATACAAAATAAATGGGACGCCCAAGAAACTTTAACCGAGACGAAGCCCTGCAAGCTGCCATCAATGTGTTCTGGAAAAAAGGCTACGACGGAGCCTCCATGAAGGACCTGACGACAGCCATGGGCATCAACAGCCCAAGCCTCTATTCGGTGTTTGGAGACAAGCATCAGCTCTATCTGGAAGCGATCGACCGCTATTCCAATGATGACGGATGCGCACCGCTGGTCGCGTTTGAAACAGAGCCGGATATTAAAAAGGCAGTGGTCGCCTTCATGCGCTCGACCATTGATTACGCCAGCAACCACGAAAGCGGCAGCAAGGGGTGTTTTCTGGGCAATTGCGTTTCAACAACAGTGGGGCAGGTGGAAGGCACCACCGAGCGACTTCAAGGGGCGATCACCGGAGCAGATGAGCGTCTCGCTTCCCGCTTTGACAAGGAAAAAGAGCTGGGCAACCTGCCCGCTGACTTTCCCTCATTAGAACGTGCCCGCCTGATGTTCGACCTGCGCCAGGGCCAGGTCCTCCGCGCCCGCGCCGAACTCGACCAGGACACCACAGAAGCCGGCCTCGCCTTCCGCGCGAAGATGATATTGGCAGTGTGAAGAAGACTGAGCGCAGCGGCTAGAGTGCTGCTGCGCGTTTCTTTACTTGCTGGTTCGAAATTCTGAGTATTAGCAGATAAAGTTTAGTTTGCGGGGCGTTGTCATGAAAGCTTTGGAAACTGAGGGTATGGTTTTTGAAGTGCTGCCGAGTCTCTTTTCAAGAGCTATACTGTGAATTGTAAAAAATATAAATATCACAACACGTTACCGCATAACTGTGCCGTTACCTAGCTTATGAGATTTTACCGCTAATATACCTTCCTCTCCGGGCCTAAGAGATCTTATGTTTTCTGTCAAAAAGCCATTTACGCTTGTTATTTTTTTGTCTGTTTCGGCCTGTGCAAGTCATCAGGATAAGCATGGGTTGTTTGATAGTCCTTCGCACAATGAAGTTGCTGCCAGCGATGTGATGCCGGAGCAATCAGCGAAGCGTCCGGCTTCGTTTAAAAAGCTCGAAGAGCCGCCGAAGTACTTTGCTGCGGCAGATGTTTTGTCTGTGCCGCTACAGAGCGAAAACTACACAATCAGCGAGGCGGCGCCGAGCAATGGGCGGTATCTGACCTTCGCAATCAAAACGGAAGATGGCGCCTACACTGTGCAGGGCAAGCAGTTTATGGAAGACCATGTCCATGAGCTGAACGCACTGGCAGCACTGCGCGAAAAAACAAGGCAGTCGCCTTTGCCAGAAGCGCGGGAACAGCCGTCATCACGCCAATCAAGTCGGTCTACACAACGGTGACAGCCCCAGTCACCGCAGCCAAAAACGTGTATGGCAATGCCAAGGGCATGGTGAAATCCGTGCGCAAAGGCGTGGGCAAAGCGGCGACCTTTGTGAAAACGCGCGGGAACATGCCGCCGGAAACAGCAGAGCGTGAAGAAGACGGGTTCATCAGCGGCTTCTTTGGCCGTCCGGAGGCGATACGCAAGCTGGCCTTTGAGATGAAGGTGGATCCGTACACTCACTTCACCCCGTTGCGCGATGAGCTGACGGAGCTGGCGAACTATCATGCTGCGGGACAGTTTGGCGTGGATCAGGGGCTGAGCTTTGTGCCCGGCGTGGGCAGCATCATTATCAGCAGCCTTAAGACGGCGGACAGTCTGACCAGAAAAACGCTGCTGAAGACGCCTGACGAGATGGCCGATATCAACCGCGAGCGTCTGGCGGAAGCTGGTATTTCCAAGGAAAGCACTGAGGGCGTTCTGCTGAACGCTCACTTTACGCCAACGGAGAAGACCATTTTCACGGGCCTTGTGATTGAGGCGAAAGACCTTGAGGGCATTGAAGTTCTCATGAAGCATGCGTCCGGTGCGCAGTCCCGCCCGCAAGCGTTCTCCGCGCTGATGCTGGTGGAGATGCTGGGGCGTTTGCATGATGACAGCAAGATTGAGAAGGTGGAAGTGCATCACGATGTGGTGGTGGCTTACCAGGCTGACAGCACGGCGAACATCGTTCTGCCCTACGACTATCTGAGCTGGACCTCCTATAACGCAAAGACCGTCTGGAACGTGACCAGAAGCCTTGCGGCCAAGGATGTTAAGACCAGAAACGTGCGGTTTGTGCTGGCGGGCGATCTTTCTGAAAACAGCCGCAAAGCTTTGGAGACTCGCAAGTGGGGTGTGCGGAGAAATCTGATGGCAGACGTCCTTTGACCTAAGCCCCCAATGCCCCTCTCACAAATCCATCAAACGCGGTGATCTTGAGATTGCCGCGATTTGAGGGGTGGTAGAGCAGCCACAGATCGGTCTGGTAGATGGCAGGTTGTTCTCCGACATCACGCAGGCCATCAAGAAGCGTCGGTATGTCGGGCAAGATGCCAACGCCCAGACCACTGCGGATACCATCCGCCAGCAGGCTCATGCTGTCGTAGCGGAGGAGGCTGGCCGGTGAGGGGACTTTGTCGCGAAACCAGTCATTTGCCGGGTGCGCTTGCAGGCTATCACCGGGGATCAGCCATGTGAGCTCCTGAAAATCAAGCTCACCCAACCCATCCAGATATTCTGGCGCACCAACCAGCTTGTAGTCGATGGTGCCCAGTCTGAGGCCGATCATATCATCCGGCGGCTGGCTGGTGGGGCGCAGGGCCACATCATAGCGCCGCTCGCTCAGGTTCTCGAAGCTGTTGGTGACATTGAATTCCAGCTGCAGGTTTGGGTGGGCGTTGCGAAACGCTGCAAGACGGGGGTGGATCACACTTTGCAGCAGCAGGTCGGTGGTTGTTACCCGCAGTGGACCAGTTAGCCCGACATCTTCACCACCCAGCAGGGCATCAGCGGCGGAAAGTCCTGCATGGATCTGCTCGGCCTGCTCACACAGCGCCAAACCCAGAGGCAGGGGCTTGAAACCGGCGCGGGAGCGGGTGAACAGCGGCTCGCCCACCTTGGCCTCAATGCGCTTGATCCCGCGAAAAACAGAGGAGGTGTCCTTGCCAAGCGCGAGGGCGGCGTTCTCCAGTGTTCGCTCGCGGGTCAGGTGCATAATCACCAGAAGATCGTCTGCGCTCAGTTTCATATGCATGTCCGCCCTTGTTCGCTGCAACTATGCATATTTCACAGGATCAGGGCAATCGCTAGTCTCAGCCTTACACCGAGAGCACATCTCTTTGCGCTCATGAAAACAGAGAGTTACAAGGATTAGCCATGTTTAAGACAGCCCTGAAAGCCATCAGCACCGCAGCCTTGATTGCCATGTCCACCGCCGCTTTTGCTGGTGGAGATGATGACCATATGACCCAGCTGAAAGACATTGAGTGGACCCAGTTTGGCAACACGCCGATCCACATTTCTGTGTTGTGGGGCGACCGTGATACCGGCCCTTATGGCATGTACCTGAAGATGCCAGGTGGCTTCCACGTGGGGGAGCATGGCCACTCCAACGACTACAACGCCATCACCGTGCAGGGACAGTGGGAACACACCCGCGCTGGCAAAAAAGAAGTGCTGCCGGTGGGCTCGCACGTGATGCAGCCGGGGCAAGAGTTCCACGATGATGCCTGCGTTGGCCCAAAAGACTGCATCCTGCTGGTCGTCCAAAACGGCAAAGGCGACGTCCTGCTGCCACAGTAAGGCGGACTATGCTGTAAATGCTTGAGTTTTCGATCAGAAATGGGGCCTTTCGGGCTCCATTTTTGTGTGTTGGCCGGTGTGCTGAACCTCGTCGAAACTGCCGTAGCGGACTGCTGAAGTCTCAAGGAAATCAGAGGCTTCAGGGCGTTCAGTTTGGGTATCTGTTGTATTCAAAGGGATTATTGTACATCCGCTGATATTTCATGCAGTATGGGTCTACGTAATATTGCGAGTAGGCCGCACCTCATAATCAAATCTCCAAAAAATCTTGGGTCTTTTCATCGCAGATAATTTCCTGCCGCACCCCGGCAACGCCAGACATTTGTGAGAGTTATCTGATGGTTTCTGAAGAAAAAAGCAGTGTGCCGACCCCGTCAAAGAGCCACAACGCCCCGTCGCTGGATGACAAGTACACCCAGACCAGCGGCGTTGTCTTTCTCACAGGCAATCAGGCACTGGTGCGCCTTCCGTTGCAGCAGCGTATGCGTGATGAGCTGGCGGGGCTGAATACGGGTGCTTTTATCTCTGGTTACCGCGGCTCTCCGCTTGGGCGTTACGATATGGAGCTGTGGCGGGCGCAGTTGCATCTGGATAAGCACAGCATTGTATTTCAGCCGGGCGTGAATGAGGATCTGGCGGCAACGGCGATCTGGGGCTCACAGCACGTGGGCAACATGAAGATGCGCAACAAGGATGGCGTGGTTGGCTTCTGGTACGGCAAAACGCCGGGGGTAGACCGTTCTGGCGATGCCTTCCGCCATGCCAACTTTGCAGGCACGCACCCCAAGGGCGGTGTTGTGGCGCTGTGTGGGGATGACCACGCGGCCAAGTCCTCCACCGTTGCAGGCCAGTCGGACCATGCGTTGATTGCTTCTGGCATGCCAGTACTTTACCCCGCCAACCCGCAGGATATTCTGGACTACGGCATTCTGGCCGTGGAGATGAGCCGTTACAGCGGATGCTGGGTGGGCGTGAAGCTGGTGACGGATGTGGTGGAAAGCGCCTCCACCGTGGAGGTGGATCTGGACCGCATTGAGGTGCTGAAGCCGGACCTGAAAGACCCGCAGGGCGGCGTCTGGATTCGTGAGATCGACCTGCCCGTGCAGCAGGAAAAGCGGCTGCTGGAAGAGAAGATTCCACGTGCGCTGGCCTTTGCGCAGGCCAACAACATCAATCAGATCACTCACGATGCGCATGAGCCGGAGGTGGGCATCATCGCCTCGGGCAAATCTTATTCTGATCTGCGTCAGGCCATGAACGAGCTGGGCCTTACGTCTCTTGAAACGGAAAAGCGCCGCATTCGAATCTTGAAAATTGGCATGGTGTGGCCGCTGGACCCTAAGATCATCGAGGCGTTCTCCAAGGGTCTCAAGAAGATCCTTGTGGTGGAAGAAAAGCGTCCTGTTGTTGAGGATCAGCTGAAAACCATCCTGTTTGATGCGGGCATTTCGTTAAAGGTGCAGGGCAAGGGTCTGTTGCCGAACTCTGGCGTGCTTGCTGCCAATCAGGTGGCCTCTGCCATTGCAGAGTTTTTGGAGGATGAGGAGCTGAAGGCCAAAGTGCCGGTGCCGATCAAGCTGAAGCCGGGGCCGGTGCGCCGTCCATCGTTCTGTTCCGGTTGCCCGCACAACACCTCCACCAAAGTACCGGATGGTAGCCGCGCGCTGGCAGGCATTGGCTGCCACACCATTGCGTATTTTAATGATCCGGTGAAGACCAAGGCCCCCTCTCAAATGGGCGGCGAGGGTATGCACTGGGTGGGTCAGGCACCGTTTACCGATGAGCCGCATGTGTTCGCCAACATGGGCGACGGCACCTACTTCCACTCGGGCTTTCTGGCCATGCGTCAGGCTGTGGCCGCTGATGCAACCATGACCTACAAATTGCTGGTCAACGGCTTTGTTTCCATGACGGGCGGACAGCCCGTTGATGGCGAGCAATCCGTGCCCCAGCTCATCACCGCCGCGCTCAATGAGGGCGTGAAGAAGGTGGTTGTGGTGACCGAGGATGTGGAGCGGGTGCAGGCTCAATCCATTCCGGCAGGCGTTGAGGTGCACCACCGCCGGGAGCTGGAAGCGGTGCAGCGCGATCTGCGTGAGATGCAAGGTGTGACGGTGCTGATTTATGATCAGGCCTGCGCCACCGAGCGCCGCCGCCTGCGCAAGCGTGGCAAGTGGGAGGACCCGAAGGTCCGCACTTACATTCACCCGGACATCTGCGAGGGATGTGGCGATTGTGGTGAGAAGTCTGGCTGCCTTTCCATTGAGCCGCTGGAAACGCCTCTGGGTCGCAAGAGGCAGATCAACCAATCCAGCTGCAACAAGGATTTTTCCTGTGTTGAGGGCTTCTGCCCAAGCTTCGTGACCATTCATGGTGCAGAGCCGAAAAAGGCCACCACACCTGCAGAGCGTCAGATTGAAAGCGTTGGCGATGAACTGTTGGCAGAGCCGGAGTTGCCCGCAATCAACGGCGCAACAGGACTGCTGGTGACTGGTATTGGTGGCACCGGTGTTGTCACCATCGGGGCGATCCTCTCCATGGCAGCGCATTTGGATGGCAGCCGCGTTTCTACACTGGACCTGACGGGCCTTGCGCAAAAGTACGGGGCGGTGATGACGCATATGCGCATCGCCAAATCCGTGGATGGGCTGCAAAGCGCACGATTGGCTGTTGGCGAAGCGGATGTGGTGATCGGCTGTGACCTGGTGGTGACAGCAGGTGACGAGACGCTGACAACGCTGCGACAGGGCTCCGCTCAGGTGGTGGTGAACACGGAAGAAGTGCCGACCATCGACTTTTCCAAGAACCCGGATTGGGACATCAACACGCCCAACCTGCAGGCGCGGTTGAGCGAGGCGGTTGGTGACCGATTGGATTACTTCGACACCACACAGGCTGCGAAAGACCTGTGCGGGGACGCGGTGATGGCAAACATGATGCTGTTTGGTGCCGCCTGGCAGCGCGGCCTTATTCCGGTGACACTCGGTTCCATCCGTCAGGCCATTGAGCTGAACGGTGTGGCCCGCGACAAGAACTTCGAGGCCTTCAACTGGGGCCGCCTGATGGTGCTGGACCCGGAGCGGGTCGCCAAAGCACGGGCACCGGTTGCGACTGTAGTGAAGCTCGACCGCCCGTTGCCGCTGGAAGAGCTGATTGAGGACCGGGTGAACCGCCTCAAGGATTATCAGGGCAGCAGCCTTGGCAAACTTTACCGTCAAAAGCTGGTTGCGCTGAAAAAGGCTGGAGCAGGTGAACAGATACTTCGCACCGCCGCGACGCAATATTTCCGTCTACTGGCGCATAAGGACGAGTTTGAAGTTGCGCGCCTGTTCTCACAGCCATCCTTCAAGCAAAGCCTCGCGGAAACTTTCGAGGGCGATCTGGATGTACGCTTCCACATTGGGGGCGGTCCCTTTGCCAAAAAAGACCGCGTGACTGGTTTGCCGGTGAAGACCGAGTTCGGCCCGTGGATGATGAAGTTATTCACGGTCCTGTCTAGCCTCAAAGGTCTGCGCGGCTCGTTCCTTGATCCGTTCCGCAACAATGAGGAGCGCGTTCTGGCAAATGAAATGCGCTCATCATATGAGGCGGACATGAATCTGGTCTGCACTCGTTTGGCGGAGGCTGGTGAGAAAGCTGCGCATGATCTGCTGAGTTGGCCGGTGAAAGTGCGCGGGTATGGTCACGTACGAGCGGGCAATGCGGAAAAAGCGCTGAAGCTTCGCGAACGACGCATATCTGCACTTAGTAACGCACAAAACAACGCAAAGCAGGAGAAGGTGCCTGCCTGAATGTAACCTTCTGAGATAATTGGTGGAATTGGGGTGAGGCCTGCGGGTTTCACCCCGTTTTGGTTTTGGGGCTTACATAGCAACGGAAACGGGCTCAGCGTTTTTTTGTAGAAAATTGGCCCCCTCAGCAGGGTCGCACAAGATCATGCCGTTATTCCCTCAGTTCAAGACGTGCCGTGGAGACGTGGCAGCAACCTGCCGTTGATGAGATGCCCTGAGTAAAAGATGTAGGTACTAGTACCGCTGTAGTTTTGAGTTTTTCAAAGTTTAAATCCAAAGCATGTATTGCGCACTTAGGATAATCCCTAATAGTGATAATAGTTTTATTTTAGTATTGTCCAATAAAATGGGTTCTTTATCAGGGATAATATCTGATCTAAGCTTATCTTTGTATGTATTATGATGATAAATTCAGTTAAATATTAACAAAACTATAATAATGGCTATTGTTGTATTTACGCAAGGAAAGTGGCAATCAACCACAGGTGGTTGAAACCAGCATCATATGAGTGAGAGATGGCGGAACCCATACTGATTTCTACAGTATGGCGAAGCAGAAAATGAAACTAAGTCATCGCATTGTCAGCGCATCAGCAGCGGTCCTTCTCGTTGCCTCATCGCTCGTAATTTCGATCGGAACCTACCTCAGCATGCAAACGGCTGAGCAAGACAGTCGGACCCTGTTCAACTCGGTTGCATCTGGACTGGCTGTTACAGCGCAGGATCTTTTAAAAGAGTCGCAGGTTATTTCCACAACACTTGCACGCACTTACGGCGCTGAAATCGACAGTGGAGACGCTTCGCGCACCAACATCGCGCTCATGACAGAAGCGGCCTTGCGCGGCACAACGGACATTCTCGGCATCGCCGTCTTCCTTCAGCCGGATGTTGCAGGCAAAGATGCTGATTACGTTGGCAAGAAATACGCTTCTGACACCGGCCAGTTCGTTCCCTACTTCTATATGGAAGATGGCAGCGTCCAATCCCTGACAGCAGACATTGGCCGCGCTGATGTTCAACTGCGTATGCGCAGGGCGATACAGCAGAAAAGCCAATTCGTGACTGAGCCTTACACCTTTGATGTTGAAGGCAAAAAAATCCTCTCCGCTTCCGTTCTGGACCCAATCCTGAACGCGAAAGGCGAGGCCGTTGGTGTTGTGGTGATCGATGTTGATTTCGACAAGCTGCAAGAAAAAATGGGTGCCGCCAACTTCTATGACACAGGTCGTCTGGCCGTGGTCAGTGAAGACGGGCTTTGGGTCAGCCACAGTGACCGCTCTGTTTTGGGCGAGAAAGTCCGCCCGGTTATTGCGAGTATCATGAGCGGTGTCCGCGACAAGGCGAACATGCAAGAGGTTGGTGACCGCCTGTTTATTTTCGAGAAGTTTCAACTGGGTACGACAGATCAGTCCTGGTTTGCCGGCATGTCCGTCACCACTGAGGAGCTGACAGCCGGTGCCCGCAATACACGCGATATGGCATTGATTGCAGCGGTGGTTTCCGGCCTGATCGGTTGCATTATTTTATGGTTCATCGGCAACTCCATTGCCCGTCCAATCGTCAATCTGACCCACCGAATGCAATCTCTTGCTGATGGCAATGTTTCCGATGAGGTGCAGTATACAGGCCGTTCTGACGAAATCGGTCAGATGGCTAACGCCTTGAAAGTGTTTGTAACTGCGGTCTCAGAACGCCAGAGCTTGCAGTCAGAAGCTGAGAAGGAGCATTTGCGCGAGGTGGAGCGTCAGAAGGAATCATCCAAACTGATTGAGGCGTTCTCCGGCACCGCAGAAACCGCTCTGACGGTCATTCACAGTCGGTTTGATGAGCTGGAGCAGACCTCTAAAGATCTGGCGGATATTGCCGAGAACACAAACCTTCAAACCACAGCAACCTCTGCGGCTTCTGAAGAAGCAACAGCGAACGTACAGACGGTGGCCTCTGCTTCTGAGGAGCTTTCAACCTCCATTGAAGAGATTGCGCAGCAGATTGCCCGCACCAACAAGGTGATCACCCAAACCAACGATGCAGTACAGGCCACCAACACCAAAGTGCTGGATCTGGACGGCACGGCGCAGCGTATTGGTGAGGTGGTCAATCTCATTCAGGACATCGCCGAGCAAACCAACTTGCTAGCGCTCAACGCCACCATTGAGGCAGCTCGTGCCGGTGAGATGGGCAAGGGCTTTGCTGTTGTGGCAACCGAGGTGAAGGAGTTGGCAAGCCAGACCTCTAAGGCGACTGAAGAAATCTCTCAGCAGATCGCGGAGATTCAAGGCTCCTCCAAGGATGCCGTTGAAGCTATTCAGGAAATCACCTCCAGCATCCGGCAGGTTAACGAGTTTTCATCCAACATTGCGGCCTCTGTTGAACAACAGGGCGCGGCCACTGCCGAGATCACTGAAAACGTGCATCAGGCAGCAACGGGTACGCAGAACGTTTCTGAAAACATGGTGCTGGTGGCGCAAGCAGCAGAGAAAACCAATCAGTCCTCTGACCTGGTCTCCAAAACCGCCTCTTCTGTGCGGCAAGAGGTTGTTGACCTGCGTGAGCAGATCGATGACTTCCTTTACAAGGTCCAGTCCGTATAAGGCTGTAACTTAATGAGAAATCCGGCTGGCGAGGTTATAGGCTTTGCCAGCCTTTGTGTTGGGAAATGGCGAACTATGTTTATCAAGTGGTTGAATGGCAAAATTTCAACTTACCGCTATCTGCGGTTTCGGCTTGCATTAACTCAAGCCAGATCAATACTGTTGAGCGGCTTCCCACTCGAGAAATGGGCCAATGTTTTCTTCAGGCAACCATGGTTCATCAAGCTCGGGCCAGCGTTTGAATTTGAAATATTTGAACTTTTCCTTGCTAAGGCGCTTGAAGACCTCATTGGAGACATAAACGCCAATAATGCGTTGATAGTCAGAACACCAAAAATGGTGCCCCTTAATGCGAGAGACGCTCAGGTAGTTGGTATTGCCATTATGAATGTTTAACTTAGGCTTGCCCGTAAAGTCGTCAGGCTTCCCCCACCCCACTGGAGAATGCTTGTTCAACACCGCATCCAGACGTTTTCCGCAGTTGAAGATGTAAAAATTGCCATCAATCGGCTCACCTGTTTTCTTAAACAGCTCAAGTGGGAGAAACTGATGAACTCCCGGCTCAAACTCTTCCACCCGATCTTTGAAGCGCTGAGAGACTGCATTCAGTCCTGGCATGGAAAAGATATCGGGAATAACCTTTTTCTTTGTTTCCTCTTTTGCTTTGGTCGGGAAACGATTGGGATCAAGAATATTTCCACTGCTAAGCCCAAAAAGTGGCATATCTTGAGGTTCATCCAGAAACTCAAATTGAGGTTCTCTGCTGTTGTAATCTAAATTAATCAGGTAAGCCATTTACGCATTCCCCCGGTATGGTAAAACTTGGGCGCACCTGTCTTCTGGGCGCGCTGTATAGTATAAACGGATGGCCAATAAGAGGTTTCGGAACTCCCTACTTCAATAAATATGTTCTACCATAATACTTGCATTGTTAGGATAATATGGTGCGAAGCAGAAAGAAAAGATCATCTCTGATAAAGCGGTTTGCATCCAGCTGTTGCATTCTCTGCGGAATAAGATCAACTCGCGGCCTCTTTGGCGAAATAACTTGATTTCACAACGCTTTCTGTTTCCGAATGACTCGGAACGACTGTCGCAAATCCCTTGATGACCTCGCTACTGAACTTTCTGAGTTCCACCATTTCCTCTGAGTTATAGAAGGTCAGAGCAGCCTCAAAACTCTCGAATCTGTACATCACCATATTCGTGTAGGATGTTGATCCCGCAAGGGTTTTTATTGGGGTTGCGACGATCAACTCGCCACCATATTTTTCGATAATAGGAAGGGATCTGGGGCCGAGTTCCTCAATGCGCGACCTGTCGATAATATTGTAGTGGTGAAGAACATAACCAGCCATTTAAAGTATCCTGAAATTATAAAGTGAGGCGACGCCTACATAACTGCGCCTGTTAAGCAAATCTGGCCCATCTAAATGGTGTCGACCAGAACGGTGACTGTCTCTTCCAGCTCTGCCAAGGGCGTGCCACCGCGCACCATGACGCGCAGGCCGAAGTAACCTGCAGCCAATAGAATGGACTTTTGCTTTCGCAAAGCATCATCACTCTTGTATGGCTCGGAGACGGCGAGGGCGGTGTTGAACAGGTCTTGCGTGCTCTGGATACCTTCCTGCGCGTTGAGCTGGATCTGCTGATCATCATGGGCGTGCTCAATGGCGGAGTTGCACAGGAAGCAACCGCTGCGGTCGCCGTTGCGCACTGGCTCCAGCACTGCTGCAAACAGATCCACAAATCGCTGTTTTGCGTCCGGGGCCTTGCAGATCACCTGTGCGAGGTGGCTGATGTCCCGCTCGTGATAGAGCTTCAGCGCGCGCGCGTACATGGCGTCTTTATTGCCAAATTCCCGGTAGAGCGACTGCTTCTTCAGCTCGGTTATCCTCTCCAGGTCCTGCATGGAGGTGCCATGATAGCCTTTTTCCCAAAAAGCTCTCTGTATTCTGTCCAACGCAGTTTTGGGGTCAAATTCCCGAGGTCTCGCCATCACATTAATTCCCGCTCACAACAATGTTACCGATCAGTCCGTAATTTATTATGGACACATCGGTCCGTAATACATATACCTAAGTGCACAGGCTGGCAAGACCCGCCGCAACACACTACCAAATTCAACACAGGAGGTTGAAATGACTGATCTTACTCACGCGTCTGCCACTCAATCAGATGACAACGCCGCCCTGGGTGCTTTGTTCTCCGATATCGCAAAAAACGGAATCTTCGCCGCCCTTATTCTCGTGTTCCTTTGGTTTGGTGGCATGAAGTTTACGGCTTATGAGGCCGGAGCAATTCGCGGACTGGTCGAGAATTCTCCCTTTCTTGGATGGCTTTACTCATTCCTGTCCGAAGGAGCTGTGTCCAAACTCATCGGACTTACAGAGCTGACCATCGCGGCGTTACTCACCACCCGCTTCTTCGCGCCTAAATTCGCGGTCTTCGGTGCGCTTGGTGCAATCGGTACGTTTCTGTTGACCTTCAGCTTCTTCTTTTCCACGCCGGGCGTGTTCATTCCGGACACTGGCGTGCTGGCGATCTCCGTTATTCCGGGGCAGTTCCTTTTGAAAGATATCGTCCTGCTGTTCGCATCCGTGTTCGCCCTGGGCAACGCCCTCAGTGCTACTGCAAAATAAAAAACTCCTCACTGTGCACTGAAATGGGGGCGTCTATGGCGCCTCCATTGGGCTACCCGCAAAACGCCAGCAAGTACCGGCTTTTACCGCCCGCCTGTCTTCATTCTACTCCCCAACGCTTCCAGTGAAACCTCGATAAGTTTGAAGATCTTCTCCTCGGGCATGCCGAACTTTACCATCTCGTAGAGCCCTTCAAAAATGAGCATAAAGTACCCGGTTAGCAGCTCGATCTCGCCCGGATCTTTGAGTTCATTCTGGCATTGAACGAGCTTGTCGCGGATCTGATCTTCCCAATTGAACTGCAGCCCCTGAAACTGCTCCCAGAGCTCTTTATCCACGTAACCAAGATCGATAAGCGTCAGCCAGAAGAGGCCTTTCTCCGCTTTGATCTCATCGCAGCACAGCTCGGTAAATTCCATGAAAGCTGCTTGCATGGCGGAGTAGATATCGGAATGCAGAGCCATAACCGATTGCATTTGCTGGCTATATTTGAGGTAGTACCAACTGAGCGCCGCGACGACCAAGCCCTGTTTCGATGTAAATCGGCCTTCCAGAGCGGCAAGAGAAACGCCCACCGCCTCCGACACGTCTTTCATCGTGGCAGCTTTAATCCCCTTTTCCAAAAACACACGAATGCTCGTATCAAAAAGACTTTCGAGTTCGGGAATTGGAATGTCCGGTTTAACTGGTTCGTCCGAGCTCATTTTGAAACTATAGATTATTCAAAAATGCCCTCAACACAGATGCTCGGTTTTAGAAAAAGAAACGCAAATCCAATGAGTTGGATACATTTCAATTTATGCCAATTCCGTTGAACTCCGCCAGGCAGACTGCACAATAGGGCAGTTTTGTGCTGTTTGCCTTTAAATATTCAAAATGTAAAAATCAGCCTGTTGTTCTGTTTGCCTATGTCTATCATAGGTTGACTTAAGGTTATAGCGCGTACGTAGGGTTATAATATTTCGTAGGAGGCTAAGTATAGCACCCAATTTACTTGCGGCTGTTTGAGGCCAACTATCACTCTATGAGGCGGGAAGGGTATTCTTTGCAACTCGACCTACAGGTGGGTGCTTTTCGCATTCTGCGCTTCATGAATTGAGTCAATTGGAGGTTCAGATATGTCTATCAAAACAGTCGTCACCCTTACCGACACGTCCGGTGATCAGGTCGCATCCCGCGTTGCCGTTGAACTCTCCAAGCTGACAGATGCCTATCTGATTGGCGTCGTGCCCAACTACGAGACCTCCTACTACCTGTGCACCGCCGGGCCAATGCCGCCAGACTATGAACAGCGCTTGCAGGAGCAGTCCGCCGCGACACTCAATAAGTCATTGGAAGGCTTCGCAAAACACTTTGAGGGCGCGTGCATAGATGGTGAAACACGCGTCACAGACATCATCCTTGGCGGCACGTTTGACGAGCTGATGCATCTGGGGCGTTTGAGTGATGTTACCGTGATACGACAGGATGATCCTGCCAAGCCGGAACCGATGCGTGCTGCCATGATTGAGGCGATGGTGTTTGACACCGGTGTCGCGACGCTCATTGTGCCGCACGCCTATGAAAAAGCGTTTGCACCCAGAAACATAGCTGTGGCATGGGATGGCTCCGGCCCTGCCTCCAACGCAGCGCATGCCTCTATGTCCATGTTGCAAAATGCAGACACTGTCTCTGTTGTGATGATCACGCCGCATGACGAGCCAAAGCATTCAGAACTAACGGATATTCGTAGTTACTTCGAGCGCCATGGCGTCAATATCCATCTGGAAGTGATGAGCAACGTCTCCGGTTCCGTTTCAGCAGCTCTGCTGAGCACGATAGAACGTCTCAACGCGGATATGCTGGTGATGGGCGGATACGGCCACAGCCGGTTGGCGCAATACCTGTTTGGCGGGGCAACGCGCCGGGTGCTGCATGATATGAAGATCCCGGTTCTGATGACCCATTAAGGCATTTACCAAGGGGGCCTCACAGGCTCCCTTTTTTACTGCTGCATTCTCACTGAGTAGTTCCAATGATGTTTTCTACAAGCAATCCGGTGTGATTTTCCCAAAAGAACGCGGTTTGATTGCTTGATCACCGAAAACAAGTCAGTTTGGCGTCACCTTGTGCGGTCACCCTGCACCATACCTGACGACATAGACTGCGCGTGGCGTCGCGCGCTCAATATTGGAAGTTACACTGATGAAATTGAGAGAAACTGCCGGTTTAACGGGTCTTCTGGCAGTATTGATATTGATTGCTCTGCCAGCTCAGGCTGCCGCATTTTCCACGGCACAGGCCAAAGCGGACTTCCTTCACGGCCTCTGGCACCCGCTTGGCGGGCTGGACCACATCCTCACCATGGTTGGCGTCGGTGTTTGGGCTGCGCTGGTTCTGCTTAAGAAGCGCCTTGTCTGGCCGCTGGTGTTCACGCTGGTCATGTTCATGGCGTTCTGGGCTCGTTACATGGGTGTTGTTGTGCCGTATGTGGAGACGGGTATTCTGGCGTCTGTCATCGTGATCGGCCTGCTGGTGGCGTTCGCTCTGAAACTGCCTGTGGTGGTGGGTGCGCTGATTGTTGGCGTGTTTGCTGTGTTCCACGGTGCGGCGCATGCCACTGAGGCGAACGCGAGCAGCCTGTTGATCTATGCGCTCGGCTTTTCCGTTTCCTCTTTCGCGCTTGGCTTATCCGGCATCGGGCTTGGCTCGTTGACCGAATGGAACAGCGGACGCATGTTCCTGCGCGCGCTTGGTGCGGTTACAGCGCTGTTTGGCCTCTATCTGATGTTCGTTGCCTAGTGTCGCTTTAGGGCGACAGTTTTCAAGGGATTGCCCCGGTTTTGTGGCTTTCCCTTCGCAAACACACTCAGTTCTGCTTTCTTGAAGGTGCGGTTCCGACCGCGCCTTTTTTAATGCTGATTTTTTATGTGTGATTGCGAGTTTCAATGAGTGATGGCCGTTTGACGATAGCGCCCGAGGTGGTGCGCAAGATGCTTGATGAGCAGTTCCCCGCGTGGGCCGCCCTGCCTCTCAAGCGTGTTGAGAAGGATGGCTGGGACAACAACACGTTCCGCCTGGGCGATGAGCTGAAGGTTCGTTTGCCGTCTGCTGCGGGCTATGTTCCGCAGGTCGAGAAGGAGTTTAACTGGCTGCCAAAACTGGCAAAATACCTGCCCGTGGCGGTTCCTGCACCTGTTGCCCTTGGCAAACCAAATGCAGATTACTCATATCCGTGGTCGGTCTATCGCTGGATCGAGGGAGAGACAGCCTCTGCTCATTCTGTCCGTGATATGAACGAGTTTGCGAGAGATCTCGCGACCTTCCTGCATGCGCTCTGGGCTGTCGATACCACAGGAGCACCGGAAGCCGGAGATCACAACTGCTACCGTGGTGGTGATCTCAGCGTCTATGATGAGGAGACCCGTTTTTGCCTTTCTGGTGTGACTGACCTGATTGATGCCGACGCAGCGCTGATGATCTGGGAGCAAGCGCTTCGGTCCAAATGGGAGAAGCCTGCAGTTTGGGTACAGGGAGACCTCTCAAACGGTAATATCCTCACACGGGATGGCTGCGTCAGTGCCGTCATTGATTTCGGCTTATGCACGGTTGGCGATCCCGCCTGCGACTTAGTTATCACCTGGAAGTTCTTTTCCGGCGTCAATCGCGAGATTTTCAAAACTGCGGTCAACATCGACCAAAAAACCTGGGATCGCGCCATAGGCTGGGCTCTCTGGAAGGCAGTTCGCACGCTCTTCTACGCCAGAAAAGACAATATCGCTGAGGAACAAAGAGAAGCAAAAGCAGTGATTGAAGCCATCTTCTCAGATGCAAGACTTGTTACCACGAAGACTTAAGGTCCTGCCTTTAGGCTCTCTCTGATCTTGTGCAGTCAAACAGGAAGAGCAGCAATGGAAAGAGACTTTGAGTTGTTGTTGACCCAGCGCATGTGGGAGGATCCGGCATTCGCGAAACTGGCACAGCGCGATGCAGCTGCTGCGCTTAAAGAGCTGGGAGTGAAGGTTGATCCCAGCGTTAAAGTCCGGATCATCCAGCAGCGCAAAGACACGCTTTATCTGACTATTCCACCTGCCAAACAAGAGGGTGCACTTGATACAACATTGGATCTCAACCAGATGGATTTGTGGTCCAGCGGGGAGATGTTTGTCTGGGTTGCCTCGGTTTATAACAAGGTCAAGCTGCTCGGCATCCGCTCTTCCATCGCGAAAGGGAAGAGGGAAGCATGACAGACCGCGACAACAGCGATTTTGCGGAGCAAGACTACCGACGGATGATCAACGATCCTGCGTATCGCCAGCGTCTGATTGCAGATCCGAAAGGAACGCTTGGCGAAACAACGGGTTATGAGTTTGATGCAGGCGTACGCGTTGAGGTGATTGAGCAAGAGCCCGACACCATCTGCATGATGATCCCAATTAAGCCGGAGGGCTCTGCTGATGAGGTTGAGCAGGCGCTGCACAAATCTACCGAGCGCACGTATGACCTGCTGTTTTCCTCTGGCATCGGCGGGTATTTCATCCCGAGTGATGAGCTGAAATGGACTCTTCGAGTTGTGCGCCACAGTTGGATCAGCAAACTGGGGCTCAAGTTATGATCCCCAGTACACAAGCACATCAGTTCTGCAAGTTGGACTGATAGAGGGATCTCAGGTGCGGGATGAACTCGGTGCAGAAGGAGATGGAGACCTCCTCAGGATCGTAAAACGCGTTCGGCTCGCCACAGCTTTCCACCTTTACGATGACCTCGTTGGGCAGAGACATATCGTCTTTCAGGCTTTTGATTTCCTCAGAAAGCACGTGATTGATGACTTCTGCGTCCGCGCCAGTGCCCGCTTGAAAAGTCATCGCAACGCCGGAGCCTGGCTTCATCTCATCAAACACAGCGCCCCAACTGCTGGCAGCTTGCTCGTACTCAAACGGGCACATTTCTGCCCGGTCTTCCGGCAGCTCCAGGTCTGTAGCCAATTCCGCGCGCTTGTCCGGATTTGCTCCATAAAACAGGCAGATATGGTTGTAGTAGCGCTGCTGATCAGGTCCATGCAGATCCCACCACGCCACCTCTTCTTCTCCTTCGGGATCGTTGATGTAGCCAAACGCGCTGTCAAAGGCGAGCTCCTGCGCGGCCTCTTCCTCATAAAGCCAGTCAATCATCAGCACTGAGAGCACATCTGCGGCGTCTTCCTCCTGCCCGAAGATCGGCACCTGCATTTGGTCAATCACCGCATGGCCAACCTCGTGGTAAAAGATCGACAGGATGTTGGCCTCCACAAAGGCGTTCTCTGCTTCATCAGCCTGTGCACCAAGAGGAGACAGCAGCGAAACTGCGCAAGTCGCGGTGAGAAGAAGAGAACGTAGCATTGGCGGCCTTCCGTATGAGCACTTGAAATCTCTGAATAATCATTCCAATGCCATGTTTACGCAGGTTCGCCAAATCCTTTGTGCTTTGTGATACATCTGAAGGCCGTTAGCAGTGGAAGTTGAGCTTGTTGCCATCCAGATCGCGGCAGTAAGCTCCATAAAATGCTTCACCGCGCGGGCCGGGAGGGCCTTCATCTTTGCCACCCAGTTGCAGGGCGAGTGTATGCAGGGTCTCGACGGTTTCGCGATCTTCCACCCGCAAAGCCACCATGGTGCCGTTGCCAACGGATGCGTCTTCGCCATCATAAGGCGTGTTGAGGACGATGAGCGGTTTGCCCTCGCCAAAGCTCCAGGCATAGAGCCGGTTGTTTTCAAAGACCCGTGTTGCACCCATCTTCCCAAAAATGGCGTCGTAAAATGCACAGGCACGGTCTAAGTCGTTGGTACCTAAAGTGATATAGCCGATCATATGGTGTTCTGGTCCTAATAGATTGCAGTAAATGACAGAGTGTTCAAAATCAGCAGAGGTGAAGGTTTCGTTCCCCTGAGTAAACTACAGGGCAGGCCCCAAGTAAATGCAGAAGCGGTACAACCTGCCGCGCTTCGTCGCCCTAGGTGAAATACCTATTGCAATTCGGCAGGATCGCTGTTTGTTTCGGATTATCTAATATACGTTGAGCCTGGGAACTGCTGCATGCGAGGCTTTCTTCAGCGCATTGTTTGTGTTGTACTTTTTCTTGCTGTGCTGGTTGTACTCCAACTGACGGCCAGTCCGGTGTTTGCGCGCTCTGACATGGTGCGTGTTGGCATCCTGTCCTATCGCGGCAGTTTGGAAACCCAGCGCACATGGGCGCCGACCATTGAGCATTTACAACGTGAGCTGCCGGATGTGGAGTTCTCCTATCTGCCTCTGACCCTTCAACAAATCGCTGAACAGGCCGACCAGCTGGACTTCATCATCACCAATCCCGGCCACTCGTTTCAGTTGGAACGGATTGCGGGCGTCAGCCGCATCGCCAGTGCACGCTCTCACGTCAATAAGAATGAGATGCACGACCTCGGGTCGGTGATTTTTACGCGAACGGACAGTGGCATCACGGGGCTGACAGAGCTGAAAGGCGCAAGTGTGGGCGTGGTCTCGACAGAAGCTTTTGGCGGATATCTTGCTGCCAAACACAGCTTACAGCAAAGCCTAGGTGATGAGCCTGACTTACGCGTTAAACCACTGGGCTTTCCGCAGCAAACGGTGGTGGAGGCGGTGGTGAAGGGAGACGTGCAGATCGGCATTGTCCGCGCCTGTCTGTTGGAGAGCATGAGCGCTGCTGGCAAGCTGGACAAAACGCAAATTCGTGTTCTTGGTCAGCAGTATGACCCGGAGTTCGCCTGTGCCAGAACCACGGAACTTTATCCGGGTTGGGCGTTTTTAAAGGTGCCCGGCGTTTCGCCTCAGCTGGCAACGCGCATCACGCAGGCCTTGCTTTCTATGCCGGATGGCGCCTGCACGGATGAATGGCTCGGCCACGCCAATTGGATTGCGCCGGTTTCCTATGCTGCGGTTGAGCGTGTTTACCGGGATCTGGCGCTTTATCCCTACAACAAGGACCTGCGACAGATCCTGAAGGACTGGGTGGAGCGGAACTACTTTCTGCTTGGTGTGATTATCCTGCTCAGCGGAGCTTTTCTGCTGCATGTAGGGCACGTGGAATTTCTGGTCCGTCGTCGCTCACGCCAGCTGGAAACGGCCAGTGACAAGCTGGCGAACGCTCTGCAACGCAACCTGATGCTAGAAAGCGAGCTGGCCCATGCCGGGCGTGTTTCTTCCATGAACATCCTTGCCAGCAGTCTGGCGCACGATCTCAAGCAACCGCTTGGGGCCATCTCCACCTTCGCCCACAGTCTGCGGCAGCGGTTGGACCGTGGCACGGCGGATGAAGAAACGCTGCAAAAACAACTGACCCGCATCTCCGAGCAAGCCAATCGGGCCTCCGACTTCATCAACTCCATGCGTAGCTTCCTCAACAAGCAGCCAGAGACGCGGCGGCGTGTGGACCTGCGCGATTTGGTGGATGAAACGGTGATGCTGATGCGCACCTTCGCCGCCAAACATGCCTGTCAGCTGCAATGGCACTCTCCGCAAGAGCCTGTGTTCGTCTGCTGTGATGATGTGCAATTGCGGCAGGTCATGGTGGTTCTGCTGCAAAACGCGCTTGATGCTACGGTGGAAGCTGGCCTTGAGGACGGAGTGATCTCCATTCAACTGGAACAGACCGCAGAAGCCTGTGAGCTTAGGGTGTGCGATCAAGGGGCTGGTATTCCAAAAGAGCTGGAGGAGAAGGTGTTTGAGCCGTTTTATTCCAGCAAGGGCAGTCTGGGTTTAGGGCTGGCCACCGCGTTTAGCATTGTTGACAGCCACGATGGGGAGTTGACCCTGAAACCGATGCTTGATGAAGGCACATGCGCAACAGTGAGGCTGCCATTGAGCCGCTCACAAACTGAGGGAAACCATGACACAACAACCAGTTAAACCGCTTTATGGACCAGAGGCTGAGCCTGTGATCATCATTATTGATGATGATGACGCCATGCGGGAAGCGCTGGTGTGTCTGGTAGAGTCCGTCGGGTTGAAGGCTGTTGATTTTGAACGTGCTGATGATTTTCTGAGTTCTGATCTACGCCCTTGCGTTGGCGTCATCATCACCGACATGCGCATCCCCGGCACCAGTGGCCTCGGGCTTTTAGAGAAGCTGCGTGCCTCGGGCCAGCACTTGCCGGTGATCGTCATCTCTGCCTTCGCGAACCTGCGTGATGGCGTGCGTGCCATGAGCCTTGGTGCTGTCGATGTGTTGGAAAAGCCGTTTGATGAGCAAGGCCTGCTTGACAAACTGCAAGACCTGATAACAGAGACCCGAAACCGCGCCAGCCAATGCTGCCTGACAGCGCAGGCCAAAGTGAAGGTAGACCGCCTCACCAACCGCGAACGCGAGGTGATGGGTTATCTGGCACAAGGCCTGCAAAACAAAAGCATTGCCAATGCATTAGGCCTTAGCGTCAAAACCGTAGAAATCCACCGCCACAACGTCCTCACCAAACTGGAAGTGCAAACCCTCGTCGACGTTTACCAGCTCACCCAAAGTGCCGACCGCGCAACAGGGTCTGGCCGGTGTTGCGGCGTGGAAGAGGCTTAAAGGCGGATTTCGGAGCTTTGCGGTGCAAACTTTACTCAAAGTTTCAGGTTAACTTCAGGATAGCGTGGTGAGGTGCCGGGGTTACGAGGCGGCAACCAGGCGGCGTTTAAGACGCGCCTGAAGCACAACTGCAAACAACAAGTTGCTGCCATAAGAAGAACTGGCAGAAACTATGACTGATCAACAATATGTGCGCTCCGCCCGGATCCTTCACTGGCTAATGGCCCTTGGCTTTTTATCCATGTGGGTGACCGGCTACATCATGAAGCTGGACTCTCTGGAAGATACCCCCTTGGAAGAAAGTCTGTTTGACCTCCACATCTCTATGGGCGTGACCCTGCTGGGCCTGTTGTTGCTGCGCGTGGCTATCCGCTTGGTCAACAAACCGCCTGCATTGCCTGCGGGGCTGACTTCATGGGAAAAAATCGGCTCCCATCTGGGTCACCTGGGTCTGTACCTTCTGCCGCTCGTCACCATGCTGGTGGCATGGGCTGAGGTTGATTTTGGCGGGCACGGCGTAAAGTGGTTCACCATTGCAATGCCAAAGATTTTCCCAACAATGGAAACCCTTGCTGGTATCAATCTGGAAGACACCACGGCAACGGCGCATGAGCTGCTTGCATGGTCCTTGCTGGCGTTGGTTGCCGTTCACGTGGCTGCTGTTCTCAAGCACAAATACTGGGATGGTCACGACGTCATGGGCCGCATGAGCTTGCTCAGCAAAAAATAACAGGACGCGGGGGAGGGCTGATCGCAGCCCTAACGCCGAGGGCGCATTGGGGGCAGTCCCTCGGCATCCGCGTCACTTCCCTGCAAACCTGCTATGCTGTGTGCAGCGGAGAGGCTGGCAGATGATGCAAGGGCGGGTTGTGTTGCTCAATGGAGCACCGAGGTCTGGCAAAAGCTCGATTGCATCTGCACTGCAAAAGCAGGCAGATGAGCCCTGGATAAATCTCGGTGTGGACGTTGTCGTCAAGCACATGACCCCGGAACACATGAAGCCGGGGATAGGTCTGCGTCCGGGAGGGGAAAGGCCTGGCCTGGAAGACTTTGTCTCCCACTCCTATCACGCGCTTTACAAAAGCATCGCAGCTCATGCTGAGCTGGGCTTTGATGTCATCGCTGATCTCGGCCACCACAACAACTATGCGACGCTGGACGGCAACTGGGGGCATTATCTGAAGGAGTTGGAAGGGTTGGACGTGATGATCGTCGGCGTCTTTTGCCCACTGGCAGAGATTATGCTGCGCCGAGCTGGCAGTGATGGGAACTATCTCACGGCCAATGAGGAAGGCAAAATCCCGTTACCCGTCCTTCGCTGGCAGGAAGAGGTTCATAAGCCGGGGATTTATGATCTGGAACTGGACACTTCGGCGCTGAGTGCGGAAGAGTGTGCGGAACGAATTTTGAATGTGATTGCGTCAGGCGCAAAGTTTAATGCCAGAGACAAGCTTATAGCATCGCAGATATGAGCTGCTTCGTCTGCTGATCGACCGAGGTCAAGCGGGGGATGGCACTGTCGGGTTTGAGCAAGGTGCCAGGAGCGAGGACTGAGTTTGCGCCGACCTTGCTGTTGTCACCGATCAGGGAGCCAAATTTTCTCACACCTGTCGGTATCTCGTTGCCATCCTGAAGGAGCGTAATCTCTTTCCCAGCCCATTCATTGCGGTGATTGGCAACCACAACGCCGGCTTCCAGATTGACGTTTTCGCCTAAAATGGAATCTCCCAGAAACCCGAGACGGGCGAGTTTGGAGCCTTTGAACATGAAGCTGGACTTTACCTCACAAAACGGGCCAACCGCGCAGCCTTCATCCAGAAACACGCCTCCGCGCAAATAACTGCGGGAGGACACAAAGGCGTTGGGCCTGATGATCACTGCGTCTTTCAGTGTCGCCCCATCTTCCACCACGGCGCTTTCGTGAATAGCGATGCTGTTGGTGACGCGGTACGAGCTATCAAGGCGAGAGATCATGCCCTGAATGATGCTTGCAGCGTTTGTCGTCATTGCCCACGGTGTGTGTTCAAGTCCTGCGAGTGGTGAGTTCTCCCAGTTTGCAATGTAGTCACGCAACCGGATCATTGAGCCTTTCCTTGTGGCGGCATCTTGAGAACCAGCGCTGCAAGGAGGAAGCCGATCATAAGGCCGTTGAGCAGGTGCCACATGAAGTGGGTGCCGAAAGCGACGGAGAAGCAGAGGGCCATGTCCACGGTTCGGAACATCAAAGAGACTGCAAAGGTTGCCGTGGCGAGTGTGATATAGGCCCGAGCCGGGTGTTTGCGCAGGTGCATCAGCAGGGTTGCGATGAGCAGAGCGACCATAGCTGGCAGGTATTGCAGGGAACCGTTGAACGGATCAGGTCCAGCATCGATATCCGTCAGTACAGCATCCGAGCTGAACCAGAAAATGGCTGCTGTGATGCCCACAGCAATGGCACTGGCACGCAAGGTGCGGAACAGGTTTTCGCCGGTCGCACGATAGATCACCGTGACGATGTAAAAGGCTACAAAACTCCAGATCGGGACAACGTCCGCCAGCTCTGACCAAGTGTTCGCAAATGTATGAAACAGGAATGAGCCAACGCCAATAGCCGCTGCAAGCGCGATCAGCACCAGCTCTGCGATGCTCGGGTTGCCCCGTTTGCGCACCAGATAAAGCGCGATCAGAGCAGCCACAATAAAGCTGAGATTGCTGAGCGCATTCAGCGGTTCATTCCAGAACCCCGGTGCGGTTCGCTCGCAGTAAAGGTCAATATAGTCAGCAGGAAGCATCGCAATGTCTCAATGAAAGTCAGAGGCTGAAAGAGCAGAAAGACTAAATCTGTAAGTGTGCCGATTGTAGGGTGCGACCTGCAATATTCAAGGCATAATCATGGAGATGCCGGAGCCTGCCAGAACCAGATCAATCATCCGGTCATGCTGCTTGGAGCTGAGCTTGTTCAATATGGTTTTAGCCGCATAGGTGCCAAGGGTGATCGACCCGCCCACCAGCGCCCCACCAATGAGGATGTCCGTGCTCATGACATTGAGATAGCTGAAGGTCGCAGCCTTGGAGCCAAACACGAACAGGGAAGCCGCCGCTTCTGTTGCGATCAACGCGCTTTTGACGAGGTCGAAAGAGGAAAATACGGCAAGGCTCAGTGGGCCGGAAGAGGCGACTAGTCCGGTGATGAACCCGATGAGCGTTCCGCCAAACACAAGGTGGATTGGCTTGGAGCCGATGTTTTTGGAGCGCAGCAGATAGCGCACAGGAATGAGCACCAGAAAGAACAGGCCAAGGATGGTGCTGCCAACGGATTCCGGTATGGCAATCAACAGGTTCGCACCCAGAGCAGCCATGGGAATGCTCGGCAGCGCGTAAAAGAACACCGCGCGCCAGTTGATCTCACTCCACCACACAATCACGCGCCCGCAATTGGCGATGAGTGCGGCAATTGCCATGATGGGAATGGCCGCTTTGGTGCCAAACACAGCCACCAGAATAGGCAGCAGGATGATGGATGACCCCGTGCCAACAATGCCGGACAATACCCCGGCAAGCATGCCAGAAACGGCAATAATCAATATGCTCAAATGAGGAACCCTTGGAGAAAAGAACATTCTGAAAAATCTTCTGATCTGTATAAGAGCGACTGCCTCATGATGCAATTTGCTTGAAGAGAAGCTGCATTAAAAAATACAGCTTCGCTCCTCTAAACGGTTAAACAGAGTTTAGGCGGACAGGGTTGGGCGAGAGCGGAGAGACGCGCGCCTGATAGGTGGAATGAACTGGCACAGTAAAACGACCAGAAATCGGGCGGTCACCAGCTCCCGGTGCGGATCGCACCAACGGTATTGAGGCAATTGATGTTTCGCGATCGATGTCTCTCCAAACACCAGCGACCTGATGTTGAGGTTGCCAGACGCCTGATGGCACGGCCTGCCAGGCGGCGGTAAGATTGATAGCGGGCATGTTTGTTTTCCTTTATTCACCACGATCATTTGTTTGTGCAGCATGCTTATGACTGCTCTCCTATGGACGAATGAGACGCGCATCTGTGATGACTAAGGGCTTGGTCTCTGGTGTTGCTCCATCCATCTAGGGGAACTCCCCTAAGCCCGCAGATAACCTCCCCAATATTTTTGTTGCTGGCCTCCCGGTAGCTTGGGAACAACCCAAACCGTGACACTCCGGGGGGAGACATGAATTCAAGACGTGAGTTCCTCAAACTGGCCATGGCAGGCTCAACAGCTGCAGTGGCGACGCATGCATCTGCAAGCGCACAGGCAAAGCCCAAGCGCTGGGGCATGCTGGTGGATCTGCGCAAATGCATCGGCTGTCAGGCCTGCACCGTGGCGTGCACCATTGAAAACGACGTGCCCGCAGGCCAGCACCGTACCGCTGTCCCTATATACGAGCTGGATGGCCCGGATGGTCCAAGTCAGGCCGTGTTACCGCGCTTGTGCAACCATTGTGACGAGCCGCCGTGCATTCCGGTGTGTCCGGTCAATGCCACCTATAAAACCGAGGAGGGGGCTGTTGTGGTGGATGCCGAGCAATGCGTGGCCTGCGGCTACTGCGTGCAGGCGTGCCCTTATGAAGCGCGCTTCATCAACCACAAAACCGGCGTTGCAGACAAGTGCACGTTTTGTGTGCACCGCACGTCCGTTGGCTTGCTGCCTGCCTGCGTTGAAACCTGCGTTGGCAACGCCCGCGTGTTTGGTGATCTGAACGATCCGGAAAGCGAAATCCGCAAGCTGATGGCCCAGCATGAAACCAAGGGCCTGCGACCGGAATTTAAGACAGGACCAAACGTCTATTACATTGGGCTGGATGACAGGCTTGCTTCAACCGTAGCGGTTGGTGGCGGTGCCCGTGATCTGCGCCAAGGTCTTGAAATGCCTGCACATGGGGAGGTGTGAGTTATGCCTGCTGTTGATCTGATGTCTTTTGATCATGAAGCCGTTTGGCGGCCCTGGGCGGTCGCTTACTTCCTGCTGGTTGGAACGGGCGCAGGGGCTGCTTTGCTGCTGGCTTATGCTCGTCTTGTGCGCGTTGCAGAAGCCAAAGGCGCCCTGATTGTCGCCACCAGTTTTGCATTGGCCTCCGGTTTGCCATTGCTGGCAGACTTGCACCAGCCTGCACGTTTTATGCACTTTTACAGTGGTGCTGCACCCGGTTCCATCATGTGGTGGGGCAGCTGGTTCCTGCCGTTGTTTATCGCCTCCACGCTTTTGCTGGCATTCATGACTGGCCGTCGTGGCAACGCGCCCATGTGTTGCGGTGAACGCATGCTGACCATGGTTGTTGGCGCTCTGGCCCTCTGCATTTTAGGGTACACCGCTGGTGAAATGAGCGTGGTTGCCGCGCGTCCTGTATGGAACACATTCGGCTTCCCCGTTGTGCTTATTCTGACCGCCCTTATGAGCGGTGCTGGTGCCACCATGACCATTGATAGCCTCAATGGTGAGAAGGGTGATGGCCGTTACATGCTGGTGGTGACAGGTGCCGCAACTCTGGTCGCGTTTGGCCTTTGGATGCTGACCGACACCAACCTCTCAACTCTGGCGGCAGACTATGCCCCTGTTGGGTTGTTCGGTGCATTCATCATCGCAGGTGTCGTGGTTCCAGTGGTTCTGGCTGTGAGTGCAAAGGCCTCTTTGCTGCTGCGCGGTGTAAGCGGGGCGCTGGCCGTGTTTGGGGCATTGGCTTTCCGCTGGTCCACCTTCAACGGGGCGCAACTCATGTCCAAAACCGAGACCGCATTTTACGGCCATGAAGCCGCTTTGTCTCAGGACGCTCTGCGGACGCTTGCCGGGTCTGCTGGCCTGCTGATCCTCAGCCTGATCTTTGTCACGCTTCTCATCAACCTGCTGGCCGTGCGTGCCAGCAAGCAAACTCAAGCCTAAGGAGAGCCAGTTATGACTATTTCTCGCCGTGGTGTTCTTCAAGGTGCAACCGCTCTTGGCGCAGCTGGCGCTGCCTTCTGGGGCTTTGCTGAAACGGGCAAAAACTTCTATCAGGGCGTGCTGGGGGATGCGAAAGCCAAAGGCATTTCCGGAGGGGCGCTGCCACCGGAATATAAGGTTGATCCAACAACCGGAGAGGTGATCCTTAACCCCGATCAACGGGTCGGCTACACAATGTGCATGGGCTGCACCAGCGTTTGCGGCATCCGTGTGCGGGTCGACAAAGCCTCCGGCGATATTCTGCGCGCCACCGGAAACCCGTACAGCCCACTCTCCACCAATCCGCACATTCCATACGACACGCCCATCAAAGACGCGATCACCGGCCTGTCTGCCTATGATGAGCAAGGCCTTGCAGGACGCTCCACCGCTTGCGGTCGCGGCAACGCTGCCATCGCCAAGCAAAACAGCAAGGAACGCATTCTCAAGCCAATGAAACGCGTGGGAGAGCGCGGCAGTGGCCAGTGGAAGGAAATTTCCTGGGACCAGTTGATTGAGGAAACCGTTGAAGGGGGAGACCTGTTTGGGGAAGGCCAGGTGGAAGGCCTGCGCGCGATCCGCGACCTGAAGACCCCGCTTGATCCGGAAAACCCTGAGTACGGCCCTAAAGCCAACCAGCTGGTGGTGATCCCGGTCTTCAAAAACGGTCGCCTGATGATGGCTGCCCGCTTCGCCAAAATGGCTTACGGCACCCGCAACTTTGTGGGACACCGCTCCTACTGCGGCCTGTCCATGCGCGCTGGTTATGCGGCCATGCTGGACAATCTGAAAAAGCAGCCACACCTGAAGCCGGACTATCGCCATGCCAAGTACATGCTGTTCATCGGCACGGCCCCGGGCAATGCAGGCAACCCTTACAAGCTGCAGGGCACACTGATGGGCGCTGCCCGTGGGCGTGATGGGGTCAAGTACGCGGTGGTGGACCCTGTTCTCACCAACTCTCAAAACCATGCGTTTGGCAAGGACAACACATGGGTTCCTATCAGGCCGGGCACGGATGGTGCGCTGGTGATGGGCATGATCCGCTGGATCATGGAAAACGAACGATATGACGCCAAGTTTCTGGCTCAACCGTCCGGCGCAGCAGCTCAGACGGCAGGGGAGGCCAGTTGGTCCAATGCAACGCATCTGGTCATTGATGATCCAGAGCATCCAAAAGGCGGCTCATTCCTGCGGCAAGGAATGGTAACAGCTGATCTGGAAGAAGATGCTCAAAAAGCACCAATGTGCCTTGATGCGCAAACGGGAGAGCTTTCTCCTGCAAAGGGCCGCCCTGCCACACTGTTCCACCAGGGAACCGTGATACTTCTGGATGGTTCTACTGTGCCCGTAGCCACCAGCCTGAGCTTGCTGCGCCGGGAGGCACTGCACAAAACACTCGCCGAATATTCTGCAGACTGCGGCGTGCCGGAAGAGCGTATCATCTCTTTGGCACGCGACTTTACTAGCGTTGGCAAACAGGCAGCTGCCGACTGCCACGGCGGCACCATGCATGCAGCAGGCTTTTACACCGCCTATGCCATCGTCATGCTCAACGCGCTGGTGGGCAACCTCAACGCCAAAGGTGGCACCACAGCTGGTGGCGGTCGCTTCAAAGATGTGCAGAAAGGCCCGCGTTATAACCTGCTCGCCTTCCCCGGCAAGGTGAAGGTGAAAGGCGTTGATGCAGGCCGCGGTGGCTTTGCCTACGAGAAAACCAGCGAGTTCAAGCGTCTGACTGCGGGCGGCAAAAACCCATATCCAGCACAGGCACCATGGCATTCCTTCACCCAGCCCATGGGTGCACAATGGCTCACCTCTGTGTTGGAAGGGTATCCTTACAAAGCCAAAGCCGTGATCACATGGTCCTCCAACCCGGTCTACGGTGTTGCGGGCATGGAAAACGACGTCAAAGAGAAGATCAAAGACACCAAGCGCTTGCCGCTGTTCATCGCCATTGATCCATTCATCAACGAGACCTCTCGTTTCGCCGATTACATCGTGCCGGACCGTGTGTTCTACGAGGCATGGGGCTGGGCATCCGCCTGGGGCGGTGTGCCAACCAAGGTCTCCACGGCCCGCTGGCCGGTGGTGGATTGTCAGACCGGCAAAACACCGGATGGTCGCCACATGGACATGGACAACTTCTTCATCGATGTCGCCAAACGAATGGATCTGCCGGGTTTTGGCGACAAAGCCATACCGGATGCAGACGGCAACCTGCACCCGCTGCACCGCTCTGAGGATTTCTGGATGCGAGCCGGTGCCAACGTGGCGTTTGATGGCGGTGCGGTGCCGGAAAGTGATGACGCCGACATGACGATCACCGGTGTGGATCGTATCCGAGCAGACTTGGAAAGTACCCTGAAGCCAGACGAATGGCGCCGTGTTGCTTATGTTTACAACAGAGGTGGCCGCTATGAGGATGTGGCGAAAACATACAAAGGGGACACCTTCGCGCGGTCTTATAAGAAAGGCATTCAGGTCTGGAACGAGACTGTCGGCACCGCGCGAAACTCCATGACGGGTAAGAAGTTTGTTGGCTGCCCAACATGGCAGGCCCCAAGCTTTGCTGATGGAACTAAGGTGGACAAAGCCTTCCCGCCGGATCTATGGCCGTTCCGCGTTGTCAGCACTAAATCCCAGTTGCGCTCTTCCAGTACCGGAGGCAATCCGTATCTGGATGATCTCAAGCTCTCCAACGCCATTGCCATCAACACGGTAGATGCGGACCAGCTCTCAATCAAAACCGGAGACTGGATCACCGTCATCTCCCCAAGCAACCGTATCAGCGGGCAGGCCTTGGTTCGCCAAGGCATCGCACGGGGCGCCATCGGCATTGAGCACGGCTACGGCCACCGCGAGTTAGGCGCGCGCACCCACAAGATCGGAAAGGTCATTTTGGAAGGACATTCTGAGCGAGGCCTCGGCACTAACAGCAATGACCTGGGCTACACCGATCCAACGAGCAAACGACCAGCCCTGCTCGCCGACCCCGTCGTCGGCAGCATCGCCCGTCAGGCTCTCCCCGCGCGTATAGAAAAAATGAGCTAACCGAACTCCGGAGAATACCTAGGGTTCTCATAAAAAGAATACGCCAACAAAAACATCAGGCACTACCCCCAACGGTGCCTGATAACAACAAACAGCCAAAGCCAAACGCCCCACCAACCCGGTATGAGGCACATCTCGGGCAGAAAAACTCCGACAACCCTCGCCAAAGATGGTGGAGGTCTTTTTTTGTGGGAGAAGGGGTACGAGGTTACGTGAGGCGATTCTCCAATAATCATTGCAACATCACGAGAAGCTCAAGAAAACCAATCTTAAGGCTGGATACTGGGCAGGACCAAACTCTGCATGGCTCGATTTTTCTGCCTGAAGTGCAATCATTACAATGGTTTAAATAAACCAGTCCGTAGAAAAGATCAGCACCAAAGTTCATCAGGTTCAGACAAGACAACCGAGTCAGACTACCCCAAACTGTTTTTATGTAATCGGGTTCAATTCAATGGATACTCATCTTCGATTTTCAGTGCTTAATCGCGACTTGCCTGCTGCAAAAGATCGAACAGCAAAAGATCCAGAAATTGCACGCGAGATTCAGTACTACGAAGAAAATTTTAAGAACGTAGAGACCGTTGACGATCTTCTAAACGATTATCGCTTGTATAATTTCATGATGAAAACGATGGGCCTTGAAGACATGGCCTACGCGAAGGGCATGGTCCGAAAAGTTCTGACTGAAGGTACGTCAGACGAAAAAGCGCTAGCGAACACGCTAAGCGATGGTCGATTTAAGGAACTGGCTGAAGCATTCCCCTTTAATAAAGACGGAACCATTGAAGGTACGTTCGATTGGTCGAGTAAGAATGAAGCTCTGGATGAGAAAGTTGTCCGATATACAAATGTCCCAGGTGAAAAAGTTGAGGATGTTGACCGACTTGCCGATTACTATCTGCAAAAGATGCAGAGAAATGTTGGTTTGACGATTCAGCTTCTGGCGGATCCAGCCCTTTATAAAGTAGTTACAATAGCTTACGACATTCCTGAGGAAATCATCAATGGACCAAAAGAAGAGCGAGTTGAATGGTTTGATGAAAATCTTGATCTGGATGAGTTGAAAAAGCCTGCTGAACTTAAAGATGCGGTTGAGAAATTTAAAGATGGGCTGGAAGCGCAGCGCGTTGAGAGTACTAAAAATATTATAGAAAAATATATCCAAGTTAACTTTGAAGAAGATGAAGGTGAGCAGAACGAAGGCGTAAGACTTGCACTCAACTTTCAAAGAACGGCAAAAGATATCACGGATGCCTATGAGATTCTCGGCTCACCAGCTCTTTATCAAGTTGTAAGAACTGTTCTTGGTATGCCCCAGGAAATGGTCGGAACAAATATCGACAATCAAGCCGCGGTCATTAATGAAAAATTCGATGTTAAGAAATTTAAGAATCCTGCAGAGGTCGACAAGTTCGTCAAGAAGTTCGTAATTCTCTACGATGCGCAAAATGGAATTGGAACGGCTCCATCCGTGCAACTTTTCGCCAGTAATCCGGGCGTTGGGATCCCTGAGAACGTACTTACAGCGGTGAACGCTCTTAAGTTTGGTGGTTAGGCTAAACAATGGTGGCGTGAACGTGTCACCTTTCTGACTTCTAACGTTACAGAATGCACCCCTTGAGGCGGTTAAAGATCGTTAGCGGCTTCTCTTATTTGTTCGTTTGTCTCGTATTTTAGTGATGAGTGTTTAAAGCAATTTCATTGCACGATTTCTTTTTATTAAATATTCGCTCGATAGAGGGGTATTAGTGAAACATAATCTCATGGCGTAAGTGATATCCCGCATTAACTTATTTTAGTGCGCCAAGAGGTCCGTTATGGCTGGTTCCGATATCCCTTCCGGTTCAAATGAAACTGCTGGTACTCCAAAACAGTCCAGTCAGGTTGATGCATGGGCGAATGCTATGCTCAAAATTTGCAGTATTGATCCTTCTGAGGCCGATACTGTTTCCTCCTATGGAGATGAAGTGCCCGAGGCGCTTGAGGTATCGCTTGATACCGCGGAAGGCATTCAGAATGCAGTAGCGCAGTCCTATGTAGAATTCGGAAGTCTTACGGAAAAGGCCCATCTGATCATCGACAAGGAACAGCGCAAAATCTTCGATAATTTTGAGCAGAAAACCGATGATTACCTGAATGAAGCTGAACGTGCTGCTGAAGGGGAAGACATCGATGTGGCAAATGATTTCCTTGATAATGCAAAGCTCAGCATGAAGGGCATGAGCGAGGCACTTGATCGTGGTGTTTCAACAGCTCTCAAGCTGGACGGCTACGTACAGGAAGTCACCGCTCTGCTCAAAGAAGCTGGGACCTATTACAAACAGCGTAACAAGATCCCTTATGAAGAACAGCTTTCTGACCTTTTAAGCTACCAGACCATGGTGGAAACACTGGGGCAGGAAGCCAAGCTGCTCATTTCTGAAAATCGCGTTGCTGATGCTAAAACAGCCATCGAGCAGATGAAAGCCGCCATCGGCAACATGCCGAAGTGCTTTGAAACGCCAAAGAATGCCAAGACTGCGAAGAAAGCTACTGCGGATGATGTGGAATTCGGTCTGGTTTCCAAGGGCGCGCATGCGATGGAGGATGTTGAGTTCCTTGATGATGTGTTTGGTGAAGAGATTGCACTTGCTGAACGGCAGGATGCGATTTTTGCCCTGCACCAAAAGGTGGAAGAAGAGCACAAACAGGATCAGACAGGTTGGTCCAAAAAGTCTGTGACAGAGTTTGAAGATGCCTATCAAGTCGCGAAAAATGCTCTGGATGGCGGGCATAAAATGGCGACAGATCTCTGGCTTGATTCAGACGTCAAAAAAGCTCTGCCCAAGATTGATAGTTTGGTTGAAACCGGTCGAACCATGCACATGCGCATGAAGAAAATCAGTCTGACTGCGCAAGGGCATAATGATGCTGAAACAGACGAAATCATCTCCGCTGAGAAGGAAACAGCAGGAGATGTGCTTGAAAACCGTCTGGCACGGTTGAGGGGAGATCTGGAAAGTCTGAAGACTGCCATCAACACAAGCAATGCTAATTGGCGTCCGATTTGTCAGCGTGTGAATGGAAAGGACTTCGAAGAAGCCTTCAAAGGTGCGATCGCGAGTTACGAGGATGGTGTAACTTGTGCTGCCTCAAACATAGAAGACAAAGAAGCGCATTGCGAACAGCTCCAGCAATATGTCTCTCACGCTAAGTCTTATTTGGTGCAGATGCAGCAACTCTTTGCAAAAGCTCAGGAAACCCGCAATAACGACATTTCCGGTATCAACATCAAAGCAAAAGAAGCGACCGCTAAATTGCAGAATCTGGTGAAGCGTCGGCCTGAGATTCAGGCTTGGAGCGTTGATCTTGGAGCCTTCGATCAAGCCCGTACGCTCGCTGCAAAGGCGCTTGAAGCGCTCAATGTGGCCATGGCTGATAATAGCACGGCTGTAAGTGTTGCTGCGTTGAACGCGTTCAACAGCCAGATTGCTGATATGCAGGAAGCGTTTGATGTCGCAGCCGCTGAAATTGAACGGACCAGCGCGGACATTAAGTTCCGTCTCAAGAACGTGAAAAGTGTGTTTGCCAATCTTGCAGCCCGCAAAGAAGAGCTGAAGAAAAAGCCCAAGGAGTTTGCAGAGTTCTATAAGGCAAACAATGATGCCTTTACGTTGATTACCCAGGATCAGGTTGTTCTGTCCAATCGTGATAAGAAGGGCGTCGACGATCTGCTGGCAGGTGTCGAAGTGGCTCTTGGCAAAATGCGGGCCTTACTTGGCATGCCGGATGCTGGAGAAGGTGGGGTTCAAACTGATGCCTCTGGCCGTAGAGATGAGTTGCTTCAGGCCGTGCGAGACAGGTTTGGCCAACTGAAGCAGGTTGAAAAGTGGGCCAGAGAGAACCCTGAGGTTGAAGGCCACTATGCGGACATCGCAGACGCTCATGCCGATGCTCAGGAGCAAGCAGACACCTTTAAGGTCGGTCTCATCGAGCTTGGCAATATGGATCCAAAAGTGGTTGAAAACGCCTTGCGTGCCATTGATCAGGATCTGGATGATATGGACAACCTCTTCCAGGCAGCCAGAGAGCAGATGGAGCAGCTGAAAGGAGCTGAGGCGATTGAGGGGGAACTCAACGCGAAATCTGACCTTCTGGAACGCATCAAAGCGCATAATCCTCGTATCACCAAATATGAAGACAAAACAGGTCTGTTCCAGGACTTGGGTGAAAAGGATTTTTACAAAGGCATCATCGCCAATCTCAGAGACTGTCTGCTAACTGCCTCTGATTTCTATTTTCAGGATGAAGACGCCAAGGGTGAAGCGGAACTGGAGAAGGTTGAGGTCTACTACGACAGCCTTGATGAGGCACTCAAGCAAGCTGCTGCAACCCGAAAGGAAGTTGCAGGTTTTGAGCATATTCTCGACATGGCAAGCCAGTCACTTGCTGATTTGAATGCAAAAGAAGAGAACCTGAAAACCCGACCACAGCGCAATGCCTTTGTTGTGAATAGCGCTGAAGTGAAGAAGTTTATGGCGGATGTTTCCAAACATATCGGCCAGCAGGATATCAAGCCAATTCGCGAAATTATTCCAGCACTTGAAGCTGCAGTTCAGAAGATGGAAGAGGAGTTCCCAAAATCCAGAGGCGAGAAGTTGAAAGCCGCTTTGGGGAAGAAAAAGAAGGGAACCTTCGAAGACGAGTTGATTGCTATGCAGCAGCGGCAAGCAGCTGCTGAAGCAGCAAGAGCGGCTGAAGAAGAACGCCGCGCAAACTCTGACGAACATCTGAGCGCAGAAGAAAAACAAGCCAAGGCCAATAAGAAAGAAATCTGGGATATGGAGCAGATTGTCTTCAAAGCCTGTGAGTTGATGGTGGGGCTTGATAGAAAATTCGAGCCAGCGGAATCTGATCTGAGTAAAAGGGAAAAAGCCACCCGGAGTGCAAAAGAGAAGCAGAAGCTGGCTAAAGAAAGGGCTCCGCTTAAACAGTACTACACCAACAGAGAAGCCTTTAAGGCGCTCATTGTAGAGATTGGCGAGCTGCACCGTAACCTTAAGCTCGAGGAAGCCTGGAAGCTCATTCCCAAGATCAAGGCAGCCGCTTTGAAGATGGAAGAAGAGTATCCAAAAACACGATCTGAAAAAGCAAAAGCCGCACTTGGTAAAAAGAAGAAGAAAGACTTCTTCGGCGATGATGTGGAACCTAAGAGTGGCAAGAAGAAGTAGTCAGGCGGGTCTCAAAGAGGAGGCGTAGTAAGACTATGCCTCTTCCTCCAGTCGCTTTCGTAGGGCGTATTTGACGAGTTTGTTGGGTTTGGAGAGCAGGGACTTGAGGTGCCTGCTCTTTGAGATTTCGCGCTGGAGTTTGTAAAGAACCTCAGCACTTTCAGTGTCTTCAATCCGCATAGCCTGATCAAACAGAAGCCCGAAGGCCTGGCCCAGGGCTTTTTTGTTGAACTTTTCCTTATTGTTGAGCAGGAAGGCTTTGACTTGATCGATATCCATTGAGTTCAATGATTTACGATCCACAAAGGCCTTTTTGTTGCAGTAATAATCCTGTCGTGCGGAGATGAGGCGCTCGCGCACCAGCCGTTCATCAACGGCTTCCAGATCAAACTCATCTGCCATCTGGTCCACCGGATCACGGTGCCCGGCGCGGCGTTGCTGTACGCTGATTTCTGCAAGGCGGCTGATGTAAAAATGCTTCCAGAACCTGTTGGTCAGATCACGTTTATCCGGAAACCCGCGATAGGCGACAAGCCTCTCTGGCAAGTTGGCAAAGGAGTACCTGTCCTGCGCGCGTAACCAGAGGTCATAATCCTGACAGATCGTGAAGATTTCGCGGTAGCCTCCAAGGTCTACAAGTGCGCGGCGTCGCATCATCATGGAGGGGTGAACGAAGGTGTTCTGGCCGCGATCCAATTGCGCTTTAATCTCGAAATCATCCTCTGGGAACTCAAAGGATCCCATGACCCTGTCATGATCGTTGATATGATCGGCGAAGGTGCCGAGAAACGAAATGTCCGGGTTTTCTTTAAGGAATTCAATCTGCTTGGCAAACCGCTCTGGTCTGCACAGATCGTCGCCATCCATACGGGCGATGTAAACACCGCTGGCCTGTGAGATGCCAAAGTTGAGGGCGCCAGCCATGCCGAAATGGGGGGAATGCAACAGCTTGAACCGGTCATCAACAGAGGCGATGTCTGCACACACATCTTCCGATCCATCAGAAGAGTGATCGTTGATCATGAGCACTTCGAAATGAGGGAAGCTCTGGTACTTTATGCTCTGCAATGCAGGCAGCAGATATTTGCCGCAATTGTGAACCGGAAGAACGACACTGATCTCCACAATACCAACCTCATAGAGTGCTCGGGAATCTTCGAAAGGGCATGCGGGCCAAACCTAACAGCTTCCGCACCCGGTTTATTCCGGCAGATCTGGTTGGTTATAGACCGAGGTATGATTTGTTCTGAGGTGGCTAAGCATCAACCTCTCACTTCGCCCAACTGTGGCTTATTGCAGAAGAGGGAAGACAGGCTTTGCCAATCTCACAGGCTCACTTTAAGAGAAGAGAGACGATTCCAGCTGGTTGACCTGAGGCGATTTGAAATGCGCACCCTGAAAGAGATGTTTCTTGATCCAATCCTGAGCCTAAAGGATGCGCTGGAGAACCTCTCCCCTGCCAAGCGGATCACGCCGGAGATGATTGCGCTGCGCAACACGTCTGATATGGACCTGCTGTTTCAGGTCTGGAATGGCAACGGCGATGACCTTTCCATGTTCTCGACCGGCTTCCTTTCTCTGGTTGGAGAACAGGGGCTGAAACGGTCTTTGGAGGATGCACTTGCCGCTTACGGAGCAGCGCAAGAAATCAGCAAAGAAACGCAAAAAAACGCATTTCTCGTCAAAACAACGCACTTTAAGATCGTTGTCCTGTTGGAGCGGGAAAGATCCGGCAAAATCAAAGGCTTATTTATCAAGCCCGCGCTGTATCAGGTAGAAAACCTTGATGAGTGCCTGTCTCTGATGCAAGAGATCACAGGAACGTCCAGCCTTCTCATTCGCAAAGATGGTGTAGAATTTTTCAGCAAAAATGCAGATCAGCCCTTGGCGATTGGCCCAGCTTACAAGTTGTTTGTGATGCAGGAACTGGTGCGCCGTGTGAAAAGCGGCGAGCTGAAGTGGAACCAGAAGGTTCGACTGGAAAAAGACTTGGAATCCCATCCGGTTAGCAGTCTTTACGCCAAAATGAGCGGCGGATTGGTGACCCTGCAGGTGGTTGCACAGCACATGATGGCGGCCTCTGATAACTCCGCTGCTGATGTTGTTCTCAACCTTATCGGCACTAAGCCATTGGAAACGCGAGAAGAACGGACACCGTTCCTGACATCTCGTCAGTTTTATCAACTCAAGGCGGATCGTGATCTTGCCGAGAAATATGGTCAGGCGGATGTTGCTAAGCGCCGGAAAATTCTGGAGAAAATCGAGGAACGTTCACTGCCCGCGATTGAAGATGTGGCGGACCCATATCTCAGCGGAGTGGAATGGTATGCAAGCGCGGAAGAGCTCTGCGATGTGATCGGCGAAATAGCAGATGACAAGGCGATGCAGTTCAACCCTGGCCTCGCGGAAAAGACCGACTGGCAACGCATTGCTTTCAAAGCTGGAAGCGAGATCGGTGTTCTTAATTTTACCTATGATCTCAAAGGTTTGAATGGGACGCATTGGCAGGTTGCGGTGACGTGGAACCACGAGGATATTCTGCCGGAGGGCAAGTTGCTCGGCCTCACCAACGCGTTGTTGCAGGAGCTGAAAAAGCTATAGCTTGTGCTGCACCATGTCCTCGGGTTGCATCAGTTCAACGCGGTTGCCGAAGGGGTCATGGGTGGTTCTTCTCAGGAAGCCAATGAAGGTCGGGTCCTCTGAAACCTCATATCCCGCATCCCGCAGGTGCTCTGTGAGCTTCATGATATCATCCACCACGAAGGCTGGATGACCCACCTTGTTGGCGACAAACGGGTCTTGCACGCTCAGGTGCAGATTGACAGAACCTACTGAAAACCAACCACCTTGTTGGTGCCGCGCTATCTCAGGCCGCTCAATTTCTTCAAAGCCCAACAGGTCCACGTAAAACTCGCGGGCGAGCTTATCCCCGTCAGGCGCGATGGGAAGGTTGATGTGTTGCAAACCGAGAATGGTCATCTGCCGAGGCTCCTGTGCCGAGGTGAGCTTGCTTGATTAACTCACCCTCTAACACACACAGGATATCGTGAGGTTTTCGAAAACTCGAAGATTTTCTGTTTATTTATCAATGTCTAAAGCAGAAATTTGAATTCTATTCTGGCGTGCAGCACTAGCAGTCAGGCCGTCTTCTGCATCAACTCGATGCGGTTGCCAAACGGGTCTTCGGTGAACTTGCGGATATAGCCTGGCAATGGCTTGTCGTCCTTCAACACAGCGCCTGCTGTGGCCAGACGATCAACCGTTTCCTGAAGGCTATCAAACAAAAAGGCGGGATGGGCTTTCTTGTTTGGGGTGAACGGATCTTCCACGCCAACATGCAGGTTAACGCTGCCTGCGGTGAACCAGGCGCCGCCACGGCCTTGTAAAGACGCAGGTTTTTCGACTTCGGTAAAACCGAGCAGGCCGATGAAGAAAGCGCGGGCCGCCTCTTCCTGCCCTGCTGGCATGGTCATCTGGACGTGATCAAGTGCAATAATGCCCATATATATCCTCAATTATGGTTTTGGGAGGCGCCGCAACCATACGAGAAGGAAGCGGGCGCTATTTGAAAACAGGTGAGCGTTTTTCAAGAAACGCGTTCAGGCCCTCGGCATGGTTTTCCGAATTTCCAGCCCGACGCTGCATCTCCGCTTCCCGCACAAGCTGGTCTTCCAACGTACTATCAGCTGATGCATGAATGAGATGTTTGGTCATGGCATACGCCGATGTTGGGCCTTTGGCAAGTTTAGTTGCAACATCTAGTACCTCACCTTGAAGTTGGTCATCTTCAATGGCTTCCCAGATCAGGCCCCAATCAGCCGCGCGGTCCGCAGTCAGCGGCATACCAGTCAGCATCAACCCCTTGGCACGCACCTCGCCCACCATCCGTGGTAAGTGGAAGGACGCACCAGCACCAGGGACAAGCCCTAACTTGCTGAAAGCGTGTATGAATTTGGCACTCTTGGCGGCAAACACCATGTCGCAGGCAAAGGCGAGACCTGCCCCAGCACCCGTTGCAACGCCATTCACAGCGCACAAAACCGGCTTTTCCATCTGTCGGATTGCGTGAATAATCGGGCTGTAATGTTGTGTTAGAACATCACCCAAATCCGGCTTTTCGCCAGTGCTATCGGGCAGGATGTCGTTGAGGTCCTGTCCGGTGCAAAAGGCGCGGCCTGAGCCGGTGAGGATAACTGTGCGCACCTCAGAGCTGGTGTGGGCCTCGTTCAACGCGGATAACAAGTCCTGACGCATCTCTGGTGAGAGGGCATTGAGTTTGTCTGGGCGGTTGAGCGTTATTCTCAAAACACCACCAAGCTGTTCTTTTAAAAGGGTATCCTGCGCCATACTCTCTCGTCCCATGCAATCAGTTACTAAAATCTGCGGGGATACTACCGAATTGATCAGCCTGCGCCCATAAGCCATTTGGTCTTACCGGTGGGCTTTTGCGCACTCTATGATGTGTTGGATAAAAGCCCGTGTGCGTTTCGGTCTGTGCTTTCGGGCTGGGGTTACAATGTAAAGCGGTACCTCAGGGATCTGCAGTGTGGTTTTTAGGTGATGTAACTGGCCTTGTTCCACGTCATGCTCACAAAGAGAAATCGGCAACACAGCAACGCAATCCGTTGATAATGCGAGTTGTTTGGTCAAACGGAAGTTGGTGGTCTCTATCGTATGAGTGGAGGTTGTACCCACCGAGAACTCAGCTAGAAAGCCTCCCGGATCTCGAAGAGCGAAGGAGGCAATGTTGTCTTCTGTGATGAGCTTGTGCGGTTTGCGAGAGAATAGTCCAACAGGGTCATAAGTGTAGCGCTGCGCGATCAGAGTTTCTTCTCCCGGATGCCGCGCGCGGATCGCGAGATCGAAGTGATCTGCCACGAGATCCACCGGACTGTCGCTCATATCAACGTAAAACGAGACCTTGGGATGCAGCTTGCCAAAGCTGCTCAGCAGCGCTTCTAACGTTTCTGCCGGATAATCTGTTGGGACGGAAAGGCGAATGTTTCCAGAGAGTTCGTCTTTTTCTAGCAGGTCGCTTTCAGCTTTTAGAAGCGCTTCCAAGGCTGGCTCGCACTGCTGCAAAAACCGTTCACCCTCCAGCGTCAAAGAAACCCGCCGTGTGGTGCGGTGAAGCAGTTGCACGCCGAGCCGTTCCTCCAACGCTTGCACGCGAGCTGTAACCGTTGAACGGGGAATACTCAGATGCTCTGCGGCCTCAGTGAAGGAGTTCAGGCGAGCGACGTCAACAAAGGTTTGCAACTGGATGATGTTCGTCATTATGCAACTATATCGTTTAATGATGACAGTATTATCTGAATACTCCAGCCGCTCAGAGTTTGCTAGCCCTATGCTCCATACAGAGATAGGTGACAAGATGAACAGACGGAAATTTCTTGGTTTGAGTGGAACAACAGCACTGGTTTCTGCCGTTGGTTTGCCCTTACTGGCACATGCAAAAGCGAATAGCTCGTCAGAGGAAACGCTGTCGATACAGTGGCTTGGCGGCGCTACAATGCTCATCAGTTTTGATGGAGTGACGTTCCTCACGGATCCTGCCTTTGGCGTTGGGAAGCAGGCGATTGTGATGCCGAACCCGAATGAGATGTTTGATCTCGCCAAGGGACCCAATACCAAACCGCAACCAAGATTTGGGGCTTTACCTGCGTTTGATCTTGGAGCGGTGACTGCAACACTGATCAGTCATTCCCATCCAGACCATTTTGATGCAGCAGCAGAGGCGAGAATTGCATCTGACATGGCGATGATCACGACAGAGCCTGACAAGCAAGTACTTGCAAAGAAGGGCTTTTCCAATATCACCGCTCTGCCATGGGGCGAGCAAATGGTGTTCCCGACTAAGTCTGGTCAGATCACCATCACGGCAGTTCCCGCTGAGCATTCTGAGAATGTGGAGATCCTAAAGATCCTCGGGCCAGGTAATGGGTACTTCTTTGAGTTCGTGGCCGGTGATTATCGCAGGACCATGTACTGGACTGGCGATACCTTCCCGGTAGATGATGTGATGGCCAAAGTCCAAGCCCTTGGTGCCATTGACGTTCTTGTGCCGCATGTTGGCGGGGTGGGTGTGACGGGCGCTCTTGGGAAGATCAGCATGGATGCCGCAGATGTGGTGGATATGGTGGATCGCCTGAAGCCGAAACGTGTCCTGCCGATTCATCACTCCACGTTTGGGCTGTTCCTTGAACCGATCTGGAGACTGGTGCAGGCGATGGAGAGGCATGAAGCTGATCTTGATGTCATCGCAGAAGGCAGCACGGTTCAATACCAATAGATGAAGATGTATGTGCGATGACTATTATGAGTCATCGCGCATACTATCTAATAAATGGGCAATCAGAAGAATAAATAGATTAGCCTTATAGATTTCACTCAGTGAAACTGAAATGTATTCATATATGAATAAATGAGAATCTCTTGTTTACCTTGGTTCTGTTGCCTAGGATCACCCGGATAATATTATTATTTGGAGGGGTAAATGAATATTATTAAATCAATCGCGAGTATTGGCTCGGTTGTCAGCGTGTCTTTGCTGGCATTATCTCAACCCGCATTTTCCGGCGAAGTGATGGACCGCGTCATGGAAAGCAAGGTGATCCGCGTCGCGACCAACTCCGGATATCCGCCAGCTTCGTTTCTGAATGCTAATGGTGTGTTTGAAGGTTATGACATTGATGTTTCAAAAGAAGTCGCCAAACGTATGGGGGCAAAGGCAGAGTTCCTGAACCCGGCTTGGGAGGCCATTACATCCGGCAAGTGGGGCGGGCGCTGGGAGATGTCCATCGGTTCCATGACGCCAACACCTGCCCGCGCGAAAGTGCTCGATTTTCCAGCAGTTTACTATTACACGCCTGCTGCGTTTTACGTGCACAAGGACGCGTCTTATGAGACGGTTTCGGAGCTGAATGGCAAGCGCATCGGGGCCAGCACAGGTTCAACCTTCGAGTACTATCTTCAGCACGAGTTGGAGCTGGACGCGGCTTATTCTCCTGCGTTCGAGTTTGCGGTGACACCGGGTGAAGTCCGCACCTATGAGGCTGACAGCAACGTTCTGGATGACCTGCGTTTGGGAGATGGCAAGCGTCTGGATGCTGGTATCACTTCGGTCCCAACCATTTTGGAAGCGATCAAGGCGAACTATCCGATCCGTATTCTGGGAGAAGCGGTGTTCTTTGAGCCTTTGGCCGTTGTGACGTCTCGTGATGACCCTGAGTTTTCTCAGAAAGTCGGCGAAATCATTGAGGAAATGCGGGCAGACGGTACCTTGGTTGAGCTTTCCAAAAAGTGGTTTGGGGCTGACCTTGTAACCACGACGCACTAGTGCGGCTGGTCCTATGACACTTCTCGTGAACCTGTTTAGCCATGCGCCCTCCCGGCGCCTGGTTTTCTTCGCGGTACTGGCAGCGTTGCTCATGGCGTTTGATCTGAGCAGCGTTGGGCAATACCTGACGACCCTTCTGAACCTTGATGTGGCCCCTGATACCGCTTCCGTGCTGGCCGCATTCGCGATTTCTGCGGTGATCACAGCAGACGTAGTGTTCGTCTCCAAATTGCCAATGAAGGTGCAAGTGCCGATCTACTGGGCGCAGCTTCTGGCGCTGTTTCTGGGGTTCTTCTACTCGTTTGATCTGTCGTTTCCGTTCATTATCGAGCGGTTGCCGATCCTGCTTTACAAGGGGCTGTTCTACACGCTCTTTGTCTCGTTTGCGTCCATCATTTGCGCCAGCTTACTGGCATTTGTTGGCGCACTTGCCCGTCTGTCCAACTCAGGTCCAGCCTATGCGGCTTCAACGTTCTACGTCTCGTTTTTTCGCGGTACGCCGTTGTTGTTGCAGGCTTATCTGATTTATCTGGGTTTGCCGCAACTTGGCATCACACTGGATGCAATCCCATCAGGTATTCTGGCTTTGTCGCTCAGTTACGGGGCTTATATGACGGAGATTTTCCGAGGGGGCATACAGGCGGTTCCACGGCAACAGTCAGAAGCCGCCGCCGCTCTGGGCTTGCAGCCCTGGCAGGTCATGTGGAAGGTGGTTTTGCCTCAGGCAATCCGCATCATCATTCCGCCAACGGGCAACAACTTCATCTCTATGCTTAAGGACAGCTCGCTGGTGTCTGCCATGGGCATTATGGAACTCATGTATCTGGCACGGACGCTTGGGCGCTCCGAGTTCAAACACTTTGAGATGTTGATCAGCGCCGCGCTCATCTATTGGGCGGTTAGTTTCGTCTTTGAGATGATACAGGCACAGCTGGAGAAGCGGTATTCCGCACCGCAGAAGGTTGGGTAAGCAAAAGGAAAGAGGGCCACTCAGGCCTTCTTTCTGTCACGAAGCAAGTCATGACACTTGAGAGCGCAGTAATAGCCGATGGTGAAGAAGATGCTCATGGCAAGGACTTGTAGATAGAACCGGTCAAACGTGTTCCGGTGCAGTATCAGATTGAGTGCATGGCCTACGTAAACGCCAAACATCATCATGGAAATTGCGAAGACGTGTATGAAGGTTTTTGCGCTTTTGGAAGCCGGATGCCCTTTGCGGTGATCCGCGAAAAAGCAAGTTACAATACAGGCGCCCACCATGATGAGGGTCATCCAGTTCAGATAAACAGCAGCCAGTGTCAGGCTGTTCATCTGTTGCATTGCCAGGTTCTGGTCAATGGACAGGTCGATCTGGTGGCCTAAAATCATACCGAGCCCGCCATAAACAAACCCGCTCCAGAAATACGTGAAGAGGTAGCTGGGCATACCTGCGTTTTGCAGGCTGACCATGCCTGCAAAGAATATAGCGAGAATGAAAGCAACTTCAAATACATGAAGGGTATCTGGCCGCGTGATCATTGCCACCACAGCCAGCTGAAGTACGAGCATTACTCCATAACCAATGGGGTTGGTAAGCAGAAAATGGCTCAGAGAAAAGCTGCGCATTCGTTTTGGCTTCCGCTCGTTGTTAGGGCTGATGCCGTGTACCTCAGTCATGTGAACCCGATGTTGTCTCAATCCGTTATTGGTTGTTGTTCCAGTCGTCTTTTTCTTTCAGATCCCTGACGACTTTCACGTGCTGCATCATGCCGCCATCTTCATGGTAGAGCAGATGGCAGTGCAAAGGATACTTGCCGACGAAGTCCTTGAACCGCATGCAAAATTTCACATGCCCATGAGGTGGAACCTGAATGGTGTCCGCCCAGAACGGAAGCTCCAGCGTGTAATCCAAGGGGTCTTCGCCCTGAATCTCAAAGACATACATGGGGTTCACATGGATATGGATGGGATGCGGAAACTCGCTTTCATTCTCTAGCGTCCATTCTTCCACGGCGTCCAGTTCAACCCAATGATTGACCACCTCACAGCCGCCAAACTGGCCGTGGTCGATGGTGACGTTCACCCCGCGGTAGTACTTGTCGGGATTGTCCAGCGTATTCGCCTGGAAGGTCAGCGTGCGTTTGTTCGTTACTTCTTCTGGGCCAATTGGTTCCAGCAGTCCACCACGTAGGCTTTCAGGGAAAGGCGGTGGAGTGGTGCGCTCAGCTGTTTCGCTCGGCATGTAGATCGCTGCGCCGATCTCTTCGCCGCGCTCCACCTCAATGGCAAAGAGTGGCGGGTTGTTGTGGTACTTGTAATGCGGAATAAACTGGTATTCGACCGAGTCATTTTGCACGTAATAGAAAGCTCCGGGCGTGGCTGCCTCGCTGATTTTCAGCAGGATAGACGCGCGGTTCGCAGGGGCAAGGCTGATGCCCCCCTGTCTGCGGTAGTTGTCAGTGGGGTTGCCGTCATACCCGTAGATAAACATCTGCCCGAAGAACGGGCATTCGAAGTTGATCGACGAGCGTGTGGTCGCGTTCAACAGGCGCAGATTGATCAGCTCTCCCGGCTTTACCTTGATGATCGGGCAATACTGGCTGTTGACCGTGATGTTGTATTCACTGTTGGGGAACTTGGCGACCTGCTTCTGGTCCTCCACCTTGCCCTCAGCGTTGACGGCAATGTTCTGGAACACCATGCAGTATTCCTTCACACCCATCTCTTTGAGCTGATCATCAAACGCGCCACGCACGATAATCATACCAGCCATGCCGCTGCCAACCTGCAAGGCCACGGACCCGTGCTTGTGCGGGTGATACCAGTAGACCCCCGGAGGGTGATCCGCTGGAATGTCGTACTCGTAGTCATAGGCTTCGCCGGGGCGAATGGTCATGCAGACGTTATCTCCGGGAGACTCCGGCGTCACGTGCAGGCCGTGTGTGTGGATGTTGTAGTTGTTGAACCCGTAAGGGAAGTTGATGTCATCAGGCTCGGTCTGGTCCTGCTCCGGCAACTTGTTGTGTGTGTGGATCTGCAGCTTTGAACCTGGCCTGATCTCAATGGTTGGGCCAGTCAGAGTGTTTCCAGCTTCTTTGGTAAGATCGCTTGTGAAGACCCGGGTGTAGGTTGGGACGTTGTGAGGCTTTTCAAAGCTGAAAACATTGTTGGTGTCGTATTCAACATCCAGAGTGATTTCCAGATGCTTTTTTTCAGGATCCATTACGTAAGCTGGCGGGTTTTTGATAGGGCTCAGGAAGGAAAAAGGCTTCGCCTCACTCATGTAGCGGTTCCTCACGTCGGCAGCACTCAAGTGCTTGTTGGTTTTGATTTCAACCTACTGAGGATGGGGGAGTGGTGGAAACGTTGCTTGGCAACGGGGTTAAGGTTCCGTTAGGTAAAAAGGTCGGTTCCAATCTGACCTTACGTTTATTCCCTAAACGCGCACTCCGTGCAGCTCTGGTCGGGCGCCAACTTGCCGTTGCCGGGAAGTAAATGCCTGAAACGGAATCTCTTTCTCCAATTTAGAACGATTATTTATTGTGGGAAGTCTACGTATTTTTTGCCTTCGCGTGACCTATGTCAATTTAGCTGGGATATCACCACATGCGGTTGCATTTCTGTGAAATTTCTACACACATCAAGCTATTGAAATATATGCTAATATTAGCCTTTCATGAGGCGCTCACAATAACTTGACGATGGTCAATGTAAGAAGCTCGAGGGCAAGCTTACATAACGATGCCGGGTAAGGTTCGTTTCTATTGGAGTTTATGGTGTCGTTTAAATCAATTCTCCGTTTTTTGGCCAGTATCGCGCAGAAATGCGCAGTCAGCGCCGTGGCTGTAAGCGCTCGTAAGAAGCCAGCAGCATTTGATGACAACACTCTCAATTATGAAGGTGCCATCAAAGACGAACCCCTGATTGCTCCTTGGGGCAAGTTCTATGTCTCTAACACCTTAAAAGACATCGGTTCGGCAACACTCCAGATCACCAGAGGGGCGCGGATTGCCCCTCTATTTTCGCCAGTTTCGATTTGAGGAATGAGTTATGAGAGGCATTGGTAAGGTCAGTCTGATTGGCGCAGGACCGGGTGATCCGGATCTCCTGACAGTGAAAGCTCTGAAGCGCATTCAGGACGCTGAAGTCGTTGTTTACGATCGTCTGGTCTCTCAGGAAATTATGGATCTGGTTCCACCTAAGACAGCTCTTTATCCTGTCGGGAAGAAGCCGAAGAGCCATCCTATTCCTCAGGAAGAAATCAACCAGTTACTCGTTGATCTCGCCAAAGAAGGTAAGCGTGTTGTGCGCCTTAAAGGTGGGGATCCGTTTATTTTTGGCCGCGGCAGTGAAGAAGCTGCTGAACTGGTCATTGCCGGCGTCGACTATGAAGTCGTGCCAGGTATCACAGCTGCGCAAGGCTGTGCCTCAAGCCTAAACCTGCCACTCACGCATCGCGGCCTTGCAACGGGGCTAAGATACGTAACCGGGCATTGCCAGAAAGATGTACCCCTCGATCTGGATTGGGCCAGCCTTGCGGACCCTAACACCACCCTCGTGATCTACATGGGCCTTGCCGCCATCGCCGAGATTTCTACCAAGCTGGTAGAGCACGGCATGCCTGCTGATATGCCTGCTGTTGCGATCTCGAAAGGCACCACATCGGAAGAGCAGAAAGTGTTCGGCACACTCACCACAATCGGTGAGCAGGCCAAGGCAGCTAAACTACCAGCGCCGACACTGTTCATGATTGGTGATGTTGTGGGTCTAAAAGACTCTCTGGAGCTGCCGTCCTTCTCCGGCAGTGAGGCAAAATGGGGCGATAGACCTCATCTGGAGGTTATCAATGGCTAAGACAGAGCGGAGTGTGCAAAACCCGCTGCGTTCTTTTCTGAAGGCTGGGGTGCTGGCGCTTCCGTTGCTGACTGGAGCGCCCCTTGGGGCTCTTGCCGATGAAGAGGCCCTCAAGATCATTGATCGCGAAAAGCTGACAGACTTCGTGCAGCAGGACTGTGGGTCCTGCCACGGTCTGACACTTGAGGGCGGTCTTGGAGGGCCAATCCTTCCAGAAAATCTGGAACATATGGACTCTGATGTCATTCAGGAAGTGATCCTTGGCGGATTGCCGGGAACGGCAATGCCACCATGGCGCGGCTTCCTCACCGAAACTGAAGCGGCCTTCATTGCGGAAGGTCTTAAAACAGGAGCATTCAAGTGAAGACGTTTTTTGCTGCCGCAGCCTTAGGTGCGGGTCTTTTATTTGCTTCTGCAGCCAGTTCTGAAGACCTGCGCGCCACGGGCGATTTGGGTCTGATTATCGAACGAGCCACAGGAACAGCCCTGATTGTCGAAAGCACAGACCGTACTGTGCTGGCTCAGGTAGAGGGTTTGGGCAACCTCTCGCACGCCTCTGTTGTTTACTCGCGAGACGAGCGCTACGCCTATGTGTTTGGCCGCGATGGTGGCTTGTCCAAAGTGGATATGCTCACTGGCAAGCTTGTTGGCCGCGTTATGCAGGCTGGCAACTCCATCGGCGGCGCCATTTCTGATGATGGTAAGCTGATCGCCGTCGCCAACTACAAGCCGGGCGGCGTGAATGTATTTGACGCGGAAACTCTGGAGCTGGTCTCCGAAGTGCCTGCGATTTATGACGAAGTTGGCAATCAGTCCAAGACCATTGGACTTGTGGATCTGCCCGGTCGTCGCTTTGCTTTCTCCCTTTGGGATGGTGAGCAAACATGGATTTTGGACTATTCCAAGAGCCTGAAGCCTGAGATCACCAAACTCGAAGACATTGGCGTCTTCCCATACGATGCGCTGGTTACGGGCGATGGCCGCCACTACATCGTTGGCCTGTTTGGTGAAGACGGTCTGGCTCATGTGGATCTTTGGAAAGAGCCTCTGACAGTTGAACGCATCATGGATGGCTACGGCAAGGGGGAAGAGCCTCTTCCGGTCTACAAGATGCCCCATCTGGAAGGCTGGGCGAAAGCCAACGGCATGTACGCACTGCCTGCCATTGGCCGCCACGAAGTGCTGTTCATGGATGAGCGTGACTTCACTGAAGTCGATCGCGTAAAGGTACATGGTCAGCCGGTGTTTGCCATGGCGCGTCCTGATGGTCGTCAGATCTGGGTGAACTTTGCGCCTCCACACAACGATACCATTCAGGTGATCGATATTCTGGACCGCAAGATCATCAAAACGATGAAGCCGGGACCGGGCGTGTTGCATATGGAGTTCACTCCGCGCGGCAACGAAGTCTGGATGTCCGTTCGTGACAAGAATGAAATTCATGTCTACGACACAACGGATTTCTCCCTGAAAGAGGTTCTGCCAGCGGAAAAACCAAGCGGCATCTTCTTTACTTCACGTGCACACCAGCTGGGGCTTTAGGTCCCGGCTTTCCCAGGGCGGCACTGGCCGCCCGAGCGATTGGGGAGTTTGCGATATGAGCGCACAGCTGAGTGATATTGATCTCGTATTGGTGGACAAGTGGCAGCATAATTTTCCGCTTGTCCCTAAGCCATTCAATCTCATAGCCCGGGAAACCGGGGTGGACGCTTTAGACGCGATCAGCAGTTACGAACGGCTGGTCGCAAATGGCGTCATTTCGCGCATTGGCGCGGTATTGGCTCCAAATACAGTGAGCGCGAGTTGCCTGGCCGCAGTGTCAGCGCCTCCACACTTTGTGGAAACGGCAGCGCAGCTCATCAACGATGAGCCGGGGGTCAACCACAACTACCTGCGTGAGAATGATCTCAATATCTGGTTCGTGGTTGTTGAACGGGATCGGGCGACGTTAGAGGCCACGCTCGCCCGTATTGAGCAGAACACCAATCTGGTCGTTCATGCTTTTCGGATGGAAAAGGCTTTCCACCTGGATCTGGGGTTTTCTTTGACAGAGCAGCGGCTGGAAAAGAAGACCCCCGTACTCCCGCCGGTCGATATGTCGGTTCTGGAGCCTGGTGACATCAACCTGCTGGAAAAACTGTCTGATGGCATTCCTCTTTCGGACCGCCCTTTCCTGCGCATTGCGCTGAAGCTGGGGCGCTCGGAAACCACCGTGCTTGAACGGCTGAAAGTGCTGCAGGATTCTGGCATCATTCGCCGGTTTGGTGTGGTCGTGCGGCATCGGTCCATCGGTTACAAGGCGAATGCGATGACGGTCTGGAATGTTCGTGATGAGCATATTGATGACGTTGGCGCCATATTCTCTGCAGACCCGATGGTGAGCCTTTGCTACCAGCGCAACAGAGAGATGCCGCTTTGGCCGTACAACCTGTACACCATGACCCACGCGAACAGCCGTGAAGAGGCGCTGGAGGTCATCAACCGGCTTTCCACCACGGCCACGCAGCACGTGATGAGCAGCGACGTGCTGTTCTCCACCAAGTGCTTCAAGCAGCGTGGTGCCCGTCTGTCTCGCAGTGTTGGAGTAAGTGCATGAGCACAGATATTGCCCACCTCAATGAACCTGCCAAGGTGCATCTGGATGATCTGGACCGCAAGCTGATCAACCGCTTGCAGGACGGCCTTCCGGTTGTCTCAAAGCCGTATGCGGCGGTCGCAGAAGAACTGGGCATTGCAGAAGACTTGCTGCTTGAGCGCCTGCAATGGCTGCTTAAGACGCGTATCCTCACTCGTTTCGGGCCAATGTTCGACATTGCTCAAATGGGCGGGGCCTTCTGTCTGTGCGCTATGGCTGTACCGGAAGAGCGCTATGACGAGGTGACTGAACAGGTGAACTCGTTGGAAGAGGTGGCGCACAACTATGCCCGTGATCACGAGCTGAATATGTGGTTCGTGCTTGCCACGGAAACCCCTGACGAAATTGAGAGTTGCGGGAACCGCATTGAAGAGCTGACCGGAATCCCGGTCCGGCAGTTCCCGAAAGAACGCGAGTTTTTTATTGAGTTTAAGGTTCCAGTATGAGCACGCATAGTATCGAAGAATTCTCCGAATTTGACCGTGCTCTGGTGGCTGCGCTGCAAGAAGGTTTGCCGCTAGTTTCCGAGCCATATGCGCAGATTGCCCATCAGCTTGGCGTGAGCGAAGAGCTGGTGCTGGAACGCGTTGCTTCCATGAAAGAAAACGGTGCAATTCGTCGTATTGCGGCTGTGCCAAATCATCGCGCCCTTGGCATGCGTGCCAACGGCATGTCCGTCTGGAATATCGTTGATGAGGACGTTGAACGCATTGGACAAATGATGGGTTCTCTGGACTTTGTGTCCCACTGCTATCAGCGCCCAAGATGGCTACCCACATGGCCGTACAATGTCTTTGCCATGGTGCATGGAAAGACTCGCGAAGAGTGTCTGACTTTAGTCAAGGAAATAGAGGCGCTCATAGGGACATCATGCAATGGAAATGATGTCCTGTTTTCGACAAAAACCCTGAAAAAAACAGGACTTAGACTTCGTCGCAGAGGGGAGAGCCCGCGTGTTTCGTCTGACCCATTATCTCAAAGCTCTAGCGGATCCGTATCCACTTCCACCAGCGCGTAAACCTGCTGGTCCGGTTGTTATCTGGAACTTGATCCGCCGTTGTAATTTGAAGTGCAAGCACTGTTATACAACCTCAGGCGATGTAGATTTTCCCGGCGAGCTTTCAACCAAGCAGGCCTATGAGGTTATTGATGACCTGAAGGGCTTCCGCGTCCCGGTTATCATCTTCTCTGGTGGTGAGCCGCTGATGCGCCCGGATATGCTGGAGCTGTCGGCCCATGCCAAGCAGCTTGGCTTCTATACCGCCCTGTCCACCAACGGCACGCTTATCGACAAAGATATGGCGCGTAAGATTGGTGAGATCGGTTACGACTATGTCGGCATCTCACTGGATGGCATTGGCAAGGTGCATGATGACTTCCGCGGCATGGATGGCGCGTTTGACCTGTCCTTGCAGGCTGTGCGTTACCTGCGCGAGGAAAACGTGAAGGTTGGCCTGCGCTTTACATTGACAGAAGACAACGCCGATACGCTGGATGACTATCTGGACCTGTGCGCCCGCGAGAAAGTAGACAAGATCTACCTGTCTCACCTTGTGTATGCAGGCCGCGGCAACAAAAACCGTGGTGAAGATGCGCACCTGAACGTGACCCGTAAAGCCATGACCCACCTGATTGAAAAGGCGTGGGAAGATGTGCTGGCTGGCAAGTCTAACGAATACGTGACCGGCAACAACGATGCGGATGGCATCTACCTGTTGCAGTGGGTGCGTGAGAACATGCCGGAAAAAGCTGGGTATCTGGAAGATATGCTGGAGCGCTGGGGTGGCAACGCCTCTGGTGTAAACATCGGCAACATCGATAACACCGGCAAAGTGCATCCGGACAGCTTCTGGTGGCACTACACAATCGGCAACGTGAAAGAACGCAAGTTCTCGGAGATTTGGCAGGATGTATCCGATCCGGTCATGGCTGGTTTGAAGCAGACCCCGCGCCAGATCAAAGGCCGCTGCGGATCTTGCCAATACTTCAACATCTGTAATGGCAACACGCGCGTACGCGCGCTGCAGCTGACGGGCGACCCTTGGGCGGAAGATCCATCCTGTTACCTGACGGATGAAGAGATCGGCCTTGGGGATGCAAACCACCAGCGCGTTGAAACAACACCATTCCGGGGAGCTCGTCATGAAGCCAAACACGTTTATGCCTAAACTCGCCGGAGTTTTGCTGGCAACCTGCATGTTGGCAGGCGCTGCGGAAGCACGCGGTAAAAAGCTTGAGCTCTATCCGGTCTCTGATGCCACAAAGGGCACCTATCAGGAGCTTTGTGCAGAGTGTCATGGTGGCGACCGCTTAGGCGGCATCGGCCCTGCGCTCATTCCGGAAAGCCTGAAGCGTCTGCGCGTAAGTGCTGCGACGTCGACCATCAAGGATGGTCGTGTTCACACCCAGATGCCAGCCTTCGGTGATCAGCTCAACGATCAGCAGGTTGCTGATCTGGTGAACCTAGTAAAGACCCCATTGGGCGCGATGCCGGTGTGGGGTGAAAAGGAAATCAACGCGACCCGCGTGTTCAACGAGGACTACAAGCCCGTTGAAAAGCCGGTCTATGAATCCGATCCGCTGAACCTGTTTGTGGTTGTGGAGACCGGGGATCACTACGCCACCGTCATGGATGGCGATACGTTTGAGCCGCTCACCCGCTTCAAAACCCAGTTTGCACTGCATGGCGGCCCTAAGTTCACACCGGACGGACACTACGTGTTCTTCATGTCCCGTGATGGCTGGATCACCAAGTACGATATGTGGGCGCTGAAAGTGGTTGGCGAAGTGCGCGGCGGCATCAATGCCCGCAACATCGCGCTCTCCCGCGATGGCAAGCACATTGCACTGGCGAACTACCTGCCACATTCTCTGGTGATGTTGTCTGCTGAGGACCTCACCGTTGAGAAGATCTTTGATGCAGAGTCTTTGGGCGGCGAAACCACACGTGTTTCTGCAGTTTATCAGGCACCAGAACGTGACAGCTTCGTTGTTGCCATGAAGGATGTGCCTGAAGTCTGGGAAGTGGCAACCAATCCAAAGGCAGAGCCTGAGTTTGATGCCTATGTCGATGCCGAAAACTACGGCAAGGATGGTGCGAAGCCAACCTCCGAAGGTTTGTTCGCTCTGCGCCGTATTCAGGTTGATGCGCCGATGGACGATTTCTTCTTCGACCAGTCCTACAAACACCTGATGGGATCGTCTCGGGACGGGAAGAGCGGTGTCGTGGTGGACATGGATGAAGGCGCGACCATTGCCAAAATCGATCTACCCGGCTTCCCGCATCTAGGCTCCGGCATCAGCTGGGAGTGGCAGGGGAAACCAGTGATGGTGACGCCGCATCTGAGCGAGAGCAAGATTTCTGTGATCGACATGTCCAACTGGTCCGTATTGAAGACACTTGATACGGCGGGTCCGGGCTTCTTCATGCGATCTCACGAAAACTCCAAGTACGCTTGGGCGGACGTGTTCTTTGGTCCAAACAAGGACCAGATGTACGTGATCGATAAAGAAACGCTTGAGATCGTAAAGACGCTGAAACCGCTCCCGGGTAAAACCGCTGCTCATATCGAGTTTGACCGTGATGGCAGCCACGCCATTCTCTCTATCTGGGAAAATGACGGCATGATCATCATTTATGATGCGAAAACGCTTGAAGAAGTGAAGCGCATTCCAATGAGTAAGCCATCTGGAAAGTACAATGTCTGGAACAAGATCACGTTCTCCGCTGGTACAAGCCACTAGCGACCTGGCACTTGTTCTTGCTGCTCATGGAGATTTGGGCGGCAAGGGCGCCGACAATACACCAGGCCACGTTCGCCTGAAAAATGCTCTCGCGCCCTTACTGCCCGAACTGGATGTGGTGAGTGGGGTGATGAAAGGAACCCCGCCGCTACAGGAAGTAGTCGAAAGCCTCCCGCACGAGCGCGTGCTTGTGCTTCCTCTCCTCTTAAGTAACGGCTACTTCTGCAAAACAGTCCTGCCTCGCCGATTGGGGCTGGACCCAAACCTGCAACAACAGAAAGAAGGTGCATGGCAAAATCTGAACCGAGATGGGCAGTATATCAAGCTGTTACCCCCGCTTGGTGTATTGCCCTTCCTACCTGATCTGGTTTCACAGAGTATTCAAAGTACTCTGGCACCAAACAGCAAAAGCACGTTGTTAAAGCCGGAACTCGACCGGGAAGTGCTAATTGTTGCTCATGGCTCGACTGTCGGACCGGAATCACGGCTTTGCGCGCTTCAACTCAAAGAGCGTCTGGAAGCTCGTTACGGTTACAAGCAACTTCGCGTGGCATTCCTCTCCGAGGAACCTTTCGTCGAAAAGGCTGTCCTGACGCTTTCCGAAGATGCAACCGTTGTTCCGCTGTTTGCCAGTGGAGGCCTACACGGCCAGGAAGATATCTCCAAAATTATGGGGAGCGCTCCTGCGGGATGTAAACTTGCACCGGTAATTGGCTGCGAGCATGCATTGGCTCAGCACCTGGTCAGCTATCTGCAAGAAATTGGCTTAACTCGTGGCTTCGCTAACCAAAGAGTTTCAGTGCTACGAGATTTGCCCGCACAGCCTACAAGGGCTGTTCTGAGATAACTCTGATTTTTGAGTGAGATGTTCAGGCAATTTGATCGCCTGAACTCCGTCACAGATTTCGTATTAAGCAGGCACATCTTTCTTAGAGAAGTACCAGTCAACGTATTCATAACCAGTTGATTTACGTGTTTCAGCCAGATCCGCTGTTGCTGGCGGTGGCACGATTACTTTGTCACCAGGCTGCCAGTTTTCTGGAGTTGCAACACCGTGTTCGGTAGATGTTTGCAAGGCTTTGATCAAGCGTAGGAACTCATCAACTGAACGCCCGTTGGTCATTGGGTAGTAAACCATCGCCCGCAGAATTCCTTCAGGATCAATAATGAAAGTTGCGCGAACAGCAGAAGTGTCTGAGGCTCCAGGCTGGATCATGCCGTAGGCTTTGGCGACTTCCATTGAGAGGTCGGCAATGATCGGGAAGGGTATGTGAACGCCAAACTTCTCCTCGATGTTTCGCATCCACGCGATGTGTGAGTAGTGACTGTCGATAGACAGGCCAAGCAATGCTGTATTGAGCTTGCCAAAGTCTTCTGCTGCATTCGCAAAAGCAATGAATTCGGTTGTGCAGACAGGCGTAAAATCAGCTGGATGTGAAAAGAGAACCAGCCATTGGCCTTTGTAATCACTCAATGATTTGGTGCCATCAGTCGTCGGAGCAGTAAAATCTGGTGCTGGTGTGTTCAGCTGCGGCAATGTGATGATAGTTTCTTCTGACATTTATTTTCCTCGGGCTCAATTGATTTGATAAATGCACAATATCGATCTACATTAATTAGTGAAATTGATTAATGATAATACAGTGATCTATAAAGCATATGAGTCATCTACCAAGCCTTCGCCAGCTGGAATTTCTGGTGGCACTTGTTGAAGAGCAACATTTTGGGAAGGCAGCAGAAAAATGTAATGTGAGCCAGTCAGCTCTGAGCACAGCGCTCAAAGAGCTGGAACAGAATCTTGGTGTTCATCTGGCGGAACGAACCAAGCGTTCTGTCACGATTACACCTCTGGGCAACTCACTGGCTGATCGCGCACGTCACATCCTGCTCGATACAAAAGCCTTTGTAGATTTTGCTGCGGCAAACTCTAAGTTCCTGTCTGGAGACATGAAACTGGGGGTGATTTCTACAGTTGGACCTTATCTGCTTCCTGGGATTATGCCGCAGCTTCGGAAGAAGTTTCCGGAACTTCGCCTCTTTATCAAAGAGGGCATCACCCATGACCTGTTGGCTGCATTACAGAGCGGGCATCTGGATGCCGTTTTGCTGGCACTCCCATTTGAGATTGGCGACCTTGTTCATTTTCCATTGTTTGAAGATGGATACAAACTGGCTGTCACACCTCAACATCCGCTTGCAAACCGGCAACATGTAGAAGGGCAGGACCTGACAGATACCAAGATGATGTTGCTGGAAAAAGGGCATTGTTTACAACAGCATGCCCTGTCTGCATTTTTACCCGACGGCCCGGTTCAAGACAGTTCATTTGAGGCGACTAGCCTCTCCACTCTGGTGGGTATGGTGGCAGAAGGGCTGGGAACTACACTTCTGCCAGACGTCGCGATTACTGCAGGACTGACGGATAACTATGATGTGTGCCTCATCGATGTAGATAAGGCACTGCCAAGAGAAATAGCGCTTGTATGGCGAAAAAGCTCACCACGGGGAGAGGAACTACAACATCTTGGCGAGTTCATCAAACAAGCCTATGAGGGATGAAAACCCAGGCGTGGACAAGCGAATAAAATCATTTTAGCGCAATATCTTAGCCGTGGCTTGAATGCATGACCACTGTGCGTTCCTGCTCTACCAATGTGCGCAGAACCTGAACGTTGGAAATGATTGCCCGGTTCTGTTTGACCTCGACGCCATAGCTTTTCAGCTTCTGGAACGCGCGAGACAGGCTTTCCGGTTTCATACCCAGACGACCCGCGATGAGTGCTTTGTCGTAGGGCAACACCAATGTGCAGGAACCAGCAGGTTCTGTGCTGAGGTTCAGCAAGAATTCGGCAACACGCTGTGCACCGGTATGCGTCTTCAGTCCTTCAATCTGCAACACAAGTTGATGCAGATGCATGGACAAAGACGACATCATTGCCAGCGCGATGTTCGGATCTGCTGCGATTGAGTTGGCCAGGTGGGCCACTGGAATGCAAAGCACCACACTATCCGTAACCGCTTCACCAGAGGCTGGATAGTTTGAGTTTGTAAAGGCAGCTCCTTCAGCGAAGGTTTGCCCACGGGTGAAGACCCCTACAACGGCTTCATCACCGCTGCTTGTCGCGCGAAAAACTTTGACCCATCCTTCCAGCACGATAAAGAACGCGTCTGCCTTATCATCCTGAAAAAAAATCATCTCACCGCGCGAGACAGATTTTTTGGTGGCACCCCGAAGCAGCTGTTCTCTTGCCTCGGTACTCAACCGTTTAAGCAAGGGAATTTCAGCGAGCTTCTCCACTTCACTGCTAACTATTGTAGTAGACATTTTTACAGACCTCTCCCACGATCAACCCAATCGTACTGTTGCGTAGATGAAGGACGTTGATCTAACGCAAGTGTTTTTGCGCAATTGGCACCTTGCAGTTGTCCTTTTGAAAGCAAAAAGGACCTAACGAAAATCAAGGAAGTAGAGAACTCAGAGGATTAGGGTCCACTATAGGGAAGGTTTTCACTCAGTTCACTGAGCGAATAAACTTGCCTTTTTGGCTCAATAATATGTTTAAAACTGTCCTCTGGAATGTTTTTTACCCGTTTTTGACGGTGAAACGAGCCTGTTCGGTGGCGAAGGCGCGTCCGGAATGGGATACGGGCAACGGTTGCGTCTTCACCATCAAGTCCCGAAGCCGGCTAATATTTTCCGGAAATCATGAGATGGTAAGGCGCAGATATTTGCACCCTTAGCAGCACGTCGAACTTGGAAATCTGAGTTGCCTTGACATTGAGCCCCTGAGGTTTAGGCTGCGTATTCCTAATGTGTTTCAGAGGAGATTTGATGTCCCGGATCTGAGGGTTCAAACGAAGAACCCCTATGCATGCTTTCAACCTTAAGACCGTGCCATTTGTACGGCTGGTTCTGCACGCCTTCATTTTCCGAACATCAAGCGCCGATTAACGGCACTCTTCAGGACATAGAAATGATCCGCAAATTTGAAACTCGCGACACCGAGTCCATTGTTGACGTCTGGCTCAAGGCCAGCAAACTCGCTCACCCTTTTCTGAACGATAGCTTTTTAGCTCATGAAACCGACAACATCCGAAACATGTATCTGCCTAATGCAGAGACATGGGTTGCTGAAATGAACGGCGCTGTCGTCGGATTTATTTCATTGCTTGGCAATGAAGTGGGCGGACTGTTTGTGCATCCTGACTTTCACGGGCGCAAGCTCGGGAAGGCTTTGATGGACAAGGCCACCTCGCTTCATGACAGCGTTGAACTGGAAGTCTTTAAGCACAATCCAATCGGGCGTGGCTTTTATGCTCGCTACGGCTTTGAGGAAATGCATGAAGACTTTAATGAGGATACGCAGCAGTTGGTCATCCGGCTGAAGTACTCCGCCGCGGTTTAGGTGGAGCAGAAGGAGAGGGTGCCTTGCACTCTCTCCAAGTCTTGGTGTTAGCGATGGTTTTTGCGGCCTTCAGACACCTTCATAAAAACCAAAGCCATCACAACGGCCATGCCCACATGTCCGAGGAATGAGGACTGCGTATAAGCGCCAAAGTCCATCATGAAGCTTCTGCCAATAAAGGGCGCGAGCATACCTTGCGCGATGTACCAGAGGAGCACACCAGCAACCACGCCAGAAATCCAAAACCGAAGTCTGGTCACTTGATGCACTGCAAGCACAGCAAGCGGAAAGACAATTGCGCCAACGGAAAAGTGGATCAGGAAGGCAAGGCCGTATGGAATGGAGAGCCCGATTAACTTGTTCGCCAGTGCTGTAACGAGATACGCAGGTTCCAGAACAGGCCCAAACAGAAGCGGTGAGACAAACCAGGCATAAGCTTCAAAGGCGGTTTCGCCAATGACACCGGCCAGCAGCAGTGTGGGCAATACGGTTACGAACGAGGAGGCAGGAGGAACAGATGTATCCAGGGCCATTGGGAGATCCTTAAGAAGCTCGATGGGGAAACGCACAAATCGAGATATGTGCAGTGAGCACTTCTTTAGGTGTGAGTTTGGAAAGGGGAATACAAGACAGCTCCGTTCCCAGTTTAATCACATTACGTTCACCTGAATGAGAGCCATTGGGCCGGAAACTAATGCCGTCGTCTTCCCCGCACGTTGTGCTCGCTTCATGCATCAATGCAAGATTCTCAGGAAAAAACTCAGTTTTCAGGAAGTTCCAAACAAAATGCACAATGATCTGGACGCCACGTCATTGTTCGGGGGGCTCTTGGAGATGTATATAATTGCTATAAGGTTTTAGTAAAAGCACGTATAAATTGAGTTGATTTTACGAGGACATATTTTGAGTGAGGTGGATCTCATTGACGGAGCGCCAAGAGCGGAGATTTCTCAGCCTATTCCTCAGGCTGTGTTTTCCGTTGATGGCGTTGCGCCAGATGAGCGCTTCCCTCTCTGGAAGGAAAGTATCTCCTTCATGTTTCAGGTGGAAGCAGACCATGCCGTCAGGTCTGATGAATTCACTGCAGAAGTAGATGCGCATATGTTCGGGCAAATTATTCTGGCCCGGACAAAAAGCAGAAAGCAGTTTTGGGAAAGGAGTGAGCTGACTATCGCAAAAGATGGGATGGACCACTTCATGATCCAACTGTTTGAAACAGGAGACATGATTTTCGAGCATGACGGTGCACAACATTCTGTCGCACAGGATGGCCTCATCATTTTTGATTTAGCCAGGACATCAAAATCCTGGACCAATACATTTTCAAACCTATCCCTGATTATTCCCAGGGAGTTGCTCGAACCTAAGCTGGTTTATCCAGATGGGCAGCATATGCGGAGATTGCCTGCCGCGCAGCCCATGGTTCAGCTTCTTTATAGTCATATTAAAACGTTGAAAGAGTTGTCGGGTCAACTGAGCTTGTCACAAGCTGCAGATATTAACCCGGCAACGATTTCACTCGTTACGGCCTGTTTGAACAGCACGTCTGAAGGTGTGGTTCTGATGGAGGCAAACAGCCATGCCGCACAAATTATGCTGGCAAAACGAACAATCAGTGAGCACCTGTCGAACCCGGATCTGTCACCAGAAACTGTGGCCATAAAAGCAGGTATCTCACGTTCAAAGCTATATGAGATGTTCCGCAATTACGGCGGTGTGAAAAGTTTCATTCTGGAGCAACGTCTCAAGGGCGCAATGATGGCACTCATCAGCAACAGCAATGCCCACCGCTCCAACTCGGAAATCGCGTTTTCCTTCGGTTTTACCTACGAGAGCACCTTCAGCCGCGCTTTCAAAAAACGCTTCTCCATGACCCCATCCGAAGCCCGAAACTCCGCTGGCATCGCCTGGACCAGGGCCATGAGCACCCCAAATGTAGACCGCCGCTACGAAGACTGGGTGAAGTATTTGTGAGAGGTAACTGGCGACGGGTTGTCTCCGCCGCCTTGACTTACTCTTATGCGACGGCAACGTCTTGTGGGCGGACGAACCAGCGGAGTTCTTCTACTTTTTGCGGCTGAATGACGTTGTAGCGTTCCTCAGTGCTGTGGTTACGCAGAAGTTCGGCTTCAGCTGCTTTCATTGTCTCAGCCAGAGAAGGGCGCTCTGATTTTTCTGCGGCTTCTGGCAGTGCGTTGAAATCGAGTGTTTCGAGAGATGCTGCGAGTTCTGTTTTTCGGTTTTGGTAGCGCCAGACAGCGCCGTTTTGGTCGAAGCGATAGAATGGCAGCAACTTCCAGCCATGCTCCGCAACCAACTCAATAGCCCGCACCAGATATTCGAAGGTGTCTTCATCAATAAAGTAGTTGAAGTTGAGGCGGATCCAACCCGGACGCAGGATCATGTGTCCTTCCACCAGTTGCTCCTCCAGTGCTTTGCTGTAGTGCATGTCCATGCCAAGCAAGGTGTGACCGTATGGACCTGCGCAGGAGCAACCACCACGAGCCTGAATGCCGAACAGGTCGTTGAGCAGCGCCACAATGAAGCTGTAGTGCAGGTCTTTGCCTTTATGGGTGATCTTCAGCGAGGTGATAGACAGGCGTGGCGCCGCAGTGTTGCCGAGTATCTCGATGTTCTCGCAGTTTGACCAACGTGCTACAGCTCTGGAGACAAAGCTCTCTTCCCGACGTTCAATCTCATCGGTACCAACGGCTTGCTGAAGCTTAAACACCAGTCCCGCCCGCACAGATTCAATGATAGCTGGTGTACCACCTTCTTCGCGGCGTTCTGCGTCAGCCACATAACGATGGTCTTCCGGTGTTACGTACATGACGGTGCCGCCGCCCGGCATTGCTGGCACTCGGTTCTTTAGAATTGCGTCGTTGACGATCAAAACGCCCGGTGTGCCCGGTCCGCCGACAAATTTGTGTGGTGACAGGAAGATAGCGTCTTTGGCGCAGTCGCCGTGTTCATCCTGAGCACCAGCCATATCAATGCCTACATATGGAGCCGCCGCGGCGTAGTCCCAAAAGGAGAGCGCGCCGTGCTTATGAAGCAGGCGGGCGACGGCGTCGACGTCGGTTTTGACGCCGGTGACATTTGAGGCCGCCGAGAAGCTGCCAATCTTGAGGGGCCGATCTGCGTATTTGATCAGCTGTTTCTCAAGATCATCCAGACAGACCTGACCGCCTTCGCAAAGGGGAATGGAAACCACGTCCGCGATGCTCTCGCGCCATGGCAGTTCGTTGGAATGATGTTCATAAGGGCCGATGAAGACGACGGGGCGTTCTTTCGCCGGTATCTGCTGTTCAAACTTGTAGCGTGCGCTCAGGTCTGCAGGCAGTTTCAGGTTGAGAATATCGATCAGTTTATGGATCGCGGAGGTTGCACCGGAGCCGCAAAAGATCACGGAATGATCGTCGGTGGCGTTAACTGACGAACGGATCTGCTGACGGGCCTGCTCGCGCAGCGCTGTGGTTTGTGCACCTGTGTAGGAGGTCTCTGTATGGGTGTTGGCATAGTAAGGCAGAACGTGATCGCGGATGTAATCCTCAATCATGCTCAGCGAACGACCTGAGGCTGTGTAATCCGCATAAACCAATGGCTTACGACCAAATGCCGTGGCAATGGCTGCGTCTTCACCGATCACTGATTTTCTGATTTTATCGATCAAATTACACATGCTTGCCCCGTCCCTTTATTCCGTCTCATCAGATTTTTGTTATGGCGAACACACTCTAAATTCGCCTAGTTTGCTGAAAAGATTGAATATAAGAAACTACATACTACAAAGATAAGTCAAGTTAGAAAATGATACTCTAAATGAGATAAAATATAGAATTGGTATGATTTTGCTCAAGCAGGTGCCTGCCCCTCGCCATGAACCCGCAAAAATCGTGATTTTGATAATTAAATTTTAATTGTATCTATGGATTCGCAGTGCGCCTTTGTGAAATATGAGTCGCGCAGGAGCCAAACTGTGTTTAAAAGCATCCCGAGTTATGCACAGCACTGGGTAACTTCCTGTCGCCTTGGCATTGATATGCAACGCGAAGTTGAAAAAAAATTCACAAAAGAAAATATTATTCGAAATAATATGCGAAAAGTGAAAAATTGATCAATACGTCCTTTACGTCACCCTCCACATCGAGAAAACTGTCGATGCATGCTCCAGAAAATCTTTCGGGCATCTAGCAAAAAATAATCGTTCGTCTTGGCTCCCGGCTCAAAACTGGGAGGAGAGTGACGGACTCGGATAAGATGAACTGTAACGGGGTTGATACATGTTCAATTTCTTTCCTCGATTTAACTTCTACTCGATCAGCGTAAACTTTGGCACGTGGTGGGATGACGTCATCACGGGTACCGACGGTATTGATTGGGTCTGGGGTTTCAACGGTAACGATACCATCTCCACATATGCTGGAAATGACTGGATCCGGGCAGGTAAGGGCAATGACCTTATCTTTGCTGGCGAAGGCAACGATCGCATCAGCGCAGCTGGTGGCGACGATGTCATCCATGGTGGTGCAGGCAATGACAGCATCAATGGTGGTCGTGGTTTCGATACAGCCGTTTATGAAGGCTCAATCGATGACTATTCATTCCAGCAGCGTGGTGGCTGGTGGAATCCAAAGACCAAAGTCATTGCAAATGACGGCTCTGAAAAAGACACCTTGATGAATGTCGAGGCAGTTCACTTCGCAGCTGATGACTACACTTACTATTTGGATGGTCGCAACAACGAGATCCGCGCTGGTGAAGATGCTGTTGCATCCGGCGATGAGGGTCTTGTGATTGAGGCTGCCACTCTGCTGGAAAACGACAAGGATTATGACGGCGACACGCTGACAATCACTGAAGTTTCCGCAAGCAGCGCTTCTGGCGCAACCGTCTCTCTTGAGAACGGTCAGGTCTCCTACAACCCAGGCAATGTTTTTGACAGCCTGCGTGAAGGCGAGACTGCAGAAGATACCTTTACTTACACAGTCACCGACGGCAATGGCAGCACCAAAGACGTCACCGTTACTGTGACCGTGACTGGTTCCAATCAGGCTCCGGTTCTATCTGTCGCTTCTGACGTTTCCGTTGCAGAAAACACCACTGAGGTGGCGACTGCATCTGCAACCGACGTAGACAACACAGATCTGTCCTATTCCGTTTCTGGTACTGATGCAGAGCTGTTTGAAATCGACGCTGAAACCGGTCAGCTGAGCTTCAAGACAGCACCTGATTTTGAAGCCCCAGCAGATGCTGATGGCGACAACGTTTATCAGGTTGAAGTCACTGTCACCGACGCTGATGGCGGCACCGACACGCAGAGTGTTGCCGTCACTGTTGAAGACGAAAACGAAGTTGTGCGTGACGTAATCGCGTTCGACATGGTCGACTCTCAAAATCAGGGCCTGGTGAGCTTCACCAACACTGCGCCTGATTTCTCCAGCGTTGCTGATGGCTTCGGCAAGTTCACTGCAGACAGCGCGCCGTTCTCACTGGTCGATTCCACCAATGGCGGCTTTGAGAATGACGTTCTGGGTATCATCGATGAAGCCACCAACTCTGGTGAGTTCTTCGGCGTAACCGACAGCATCAACAATGACAATGATGGTGAACTGACAGCGTCCTGGACCTTCGACATTGCAGGCTACAAAGATCTGGGTCTTTCCCTTGATCTTGGTGCAATGGGTGATTTTGAAGGCACAGACACCTTTGTGATCCGCTACTCCATTGATGGTGGTGAAGAGCAGGTTCTGTACTCCTTCACCTCTGACAATGACGGTGCACAGACCTACACCCTCGCCAGCGGCAAGACTGTTGATCTGGATGATCCGCTCACTGATGCAGACGCAGGCGTTGTGCTGACCAACCAGCTGCAGACCCTCGTGTCTGATCTGGAAGGCACTGGCTCTGAGCTGACCATCAGCGTTGAAGGCAAGTCAGACGGAAGTTCTGAAGCGTTTGCGTTGCAAAACCTGAAGATCCTGGGCAACCCGGCTGTTGTGCGCGAAACCTTCGCGTTTGACATGGTGGACTCACAGAATGATCGTCTGATCGAGTACACCAGCACTGCACCAGACTTCACCAGTCCTGCAGACGGCTTTGGCAAGTACACCGCTGCCGATGCTCCGTTCTCGCTGGTCGATTCCACCAATGGCAGCTTCGAGAATGATGCAATCGGCGTTATCGATGAAGTCTCCAACACTGGTGAGTTCTTCGGTCTGACCGATACCGTCAACGACGATAATCCTAATGGCGACCCACTGGTCGCGACCTGGCGCTTCGACATCTCAGATTACAGCAATATCAGCCTGTCTCTGGATGCTGGTGCAATGGGTGACTTCGAGTCTGATGACACCATCTCCATCCGCTACTCCATTGATGGTGGCGAAGAGCAAACTTTGTTCGCCTTCACCTCTGACAATGACGGTGCTCAGTCTTACACTCTTGCCAGCGGTAAGGTTGTTGATCTGAATGATCCAATGGTTGAAACCAACTCTGGCCTTGTTCTTACCAACCAGCTGCAAACACTTGTTGCTGATCTGGAAGGTTCAGGCTCCGAGCTGACCATCATCGTTGAAGGCTCTGCAAACGGCAGTAATGAAGCATTCGTTCTGCAGAACCTGCAGCTGGAAGGCGACACCACAGGTGGCGGCGGTACGTCCACAACCTACGCTATTGCAGCAGAAGCTGACTCCAAAGCTGAAGGCGACAGCGGCGTAACCTCCTTCGAGTTCACAGTGACCCGTGATGGTGATCTGTCTGAGGCTGGCACTGTTGACTTTGCTGTTGGCGGCGATGTTGATGCAGCTGACTTCGGTGGCACTCTGCCATCTGGCAGCATCGAGTTTGCAGCTGGCGAAACCACCAAGACCATCACAGTCAACATCACTGGCGATGAAACAACCGAGCTGAGCGAAGCCCTGTCTGTGACCTTGAGCAACCCAACGGGTGGCAAGATCACAACCAAGAGCGTAACCAGCACTGTTGTGAACGACGATACCGCGCCTACGCTCATCTCCACCATTCAGGGTGACGGTGCAGAATCCGGCATGGTTGGTGAGTTCGTTTACGTCAGCGCGCTTGTAACAAGTGTGACCAGCAGTGGTTTCTATCTGCAGGAAGAAACAACTGACAGCGACGGCAACTCCGCTACCTCAGAAGGTATCTTCGTTTACACCGGCGCGGCTCCAACCGTTGCAGTTGGTGATGAAGTGTCCTTCGGTGGTACTGTTGCAGAGTTTGGTGGCCAGACACAGCTGACAAACATTGGTGATTTGAGCATCCTGTCTTCCGGCAATGATCTGCCAGAATACATGCAGGTACTTCTGTCTCCAACAAGCCAGCAGAACCTGGAAGCTCTGGAAGGCATGCGCGTCAGCGTTGGCTCCGGTACAGACGATGCCCTGACAGTCATCGAAAACTTCAATTTTGACCGCTACGGTCAGATAACAGTTTCCGCTGGCGCCCAGTATCAGGCAACCCATCTGTACGATCCGCAGGATGAGCTTGACCAGATCATCGAACATCAGGAAATGAACCAGAACAACCGCATCCTTATCGATGATGGTTCTTCTGAGCAGAACCCTGACGAGTTCACCTACGTGCCAGTTACCGAAGAAAACGGCGACAATGGCAATGGGTATCTGGATAGTGGTGATGACTTCTCTGAAGGGGCAACTCTGCGTCTTGGCACAGAGATCGACGCGCCGATCGAAGGCATTCTCACCGAAGGCTTTGATGGTCATACTCTGATCGTTGACGGCCAGATTTCCATCGATGAAAGCACCAACTCCGGTGCCCGTCCTGACCAGCCTGCTGATGTGGGCGGTGATCTGAAAGTGTCCAGCTTCAACGTGCTGAACTACTTCACCAGTCTTGGTCAGCGCGGTGCGAGCTCTGAGGCAGATCTTGCCCGTCAGACCGACAAGATCGTCAAGGCAATGCTTGATATCGATGCGGATGTCTTTGGTCTTCAGGAACTGGAGAACAACGGCTTTGATGATGCCTCTGCAATCAGCGCTCTTGTTGATGCACTGAATGCGGAACTGACCGCTCAGGGCCGGACTGATGAGCTTTACACCTTCGTGAACCCGACTGACGGGGCTCCGATTGGGTCTGATGCCATCACCACCGGTATGATCTACCGTCCAGGCAAGCTGACTGTCATTGAGACAGAAACCTACACCTATCAGGAAACAAGTGCGGATGCGACATACGCGATTGCGGATCGTCTGCAGGACTTTGCTGATCGTTCATATGTAGGTGACTTCCAGCGTAACCGCCCAACCGTTGCAACCACTTTTGAGGATGCAAACGGCGAGCGCTTTACCCTCGCGGTTAACCACTACAAGTCCAAGGGTCCAAGCGGCCTGAGCGATCTGGTGGAAGACATTCAGGGTAAACTGGATGCAGGTACCATTCCGGCAGCTGATGTTGACCAGGTACAGGCAGATCTGGATGCCTTGATCGCTGATCCAAACTACGATCAGGGCGATGGGCAGGCCTTCTGGGCTCAGGCACGTGAAGATGCAGCAAAAGAGCTGCATGAGTGGCTGAGAACGGAATATGCAGGTGCGGGTCTTGATCCGGACATCCTCGTGATCGGTGATTTGAACACCTACGGCAAAGGCGACTCCGTACAGGAACTGGTAGAGGGCGGCGATATGACCGATCTTCTGTCTCAGTACCTGGGCGATGAAGCTTACAGCTTCGTGTTTGATGGTCAGCGTGGTTCTCTGGACCATGCCCTGGCATCCGACAGCCTTGCTGATCAGGTGACCGGCCTTGCTGAGTGGCACATCAATGCTGATGAGCCAGACCTGCTCAGCTACAACAGCCGCTTCACCGATGCTGGTTTCTACACTGACGACCAGTACGGCGCGTCCGACCATGACCCACTCGTCATCGGCCTGGACCTCAGCAGCCCAAGCGAAATGCTCGTTTAAGCAAAAAAGAAGGCCTTCGCAGGTATGCGAGGGCCTTTACAAGAATAGAAAAAGCGGCTCCCAGAGCCGCTTTTTTGTCGTAGGAAAGCAATCCAAAACTTATGCTAATAATTATAGATCTCTAAATGGCAATATTTCTCGATGCATATCAACTATTGATTGCATAAGTGTTCAATATAAATTCATTCATTTCGACTTTTGCTGAAAAAGATTCTGTGTACTTTGAGTGAATATGAAATAAGTATCGATTTATAGTTGTATTGTATGCTGCTGCGAAGAGTATATCGTGTTTAAAATATTTGATTTTGTTGCTTAAGATGAGGTTTTTATTTATGTGCCTTTTAACTCAAAGTTAAAAGGAGAATAGTATGCGGAAATGGTTCGCTTTTGGGTTTGTAGCCTTGCTACTAGGTGCATGTGGCACTGTTACGAGCTACAAATTTGCTCTTGATAAATTTCCATTAGAAAAAAGCAACAGCTATATTATTTGGCGCTATGCCAATACTGACATTATAATGAATGATACATTTTGTCGTATTCAGAATGGTAAATTTTTTGAAGATTGCACTCGAAAGAAAACCTCTGATCCGAGCAAATTATATTTTAGAGGGTTTGGGGTCTCATTTGAATATCAAGGCGAATATTATGTAATGCGACCTGCGGCTGAGCCCCGTAGAGGTCGTTATGCGCTTTTCGAATCTTCTGGCAGATTTGCCAATAGAGCTCGCACGCTCACTATTGGGGATGCGACATTTGAAGGGAATTTTGCTCCCGGTACGATTACAGTAATCCCGCACGGCGGGTACGGTACGTCTTTTCAGCAGAGTTGGCAGGGTAAGCTTAAGAAGGCTTTGGAGCAGGCTTTTGGTGAGCGAGTTAAGGGTTTTAAAATCGTCACTGCTGAGCAGAGAAAATCTGAGTGTCTACGAAAAAATAATAAAATTAAATGTGAGCTCAAGAAGTAGAACTCAGTTTCAAGCGTTCAATCTTTGCAAATAGGCGCGACACTAAATGTTTCCCAATTGCTATTCGATTGAAACTCACTCCCAAAATCAGGGAGATAAAGTTCGCGATGTTCGATGCTAACCTGGAAGCTCTTTGAGGGCAAAAGCAGCTGTGTTGTGCCAGTCAATGCATCGGACAAGATTGGCTTATCCGACTGAGGCAACAGCCTTGCCTTTAAACCGGAGGTGATGGGATGAGGTTATTCCCCATTTCACTCACGCTTAAAATGAAAAAGACTCGGAACAGCTGGCTAATGCAACTCCGAGTCTCTTTCAAATAAGAAAAGGGAAGGGGGCGTAAGCTCCCTTTCCACTCCGGTGCATATTCTAGTCCTCAAGACTTCAAAAATCAATGAAGCCGCCTTCCGAGGAAGTAAGGGGTTCCTTACTTCTCTTTCAACGCATGCGCGATTTGGTCTTGCATGGGTTTTATGAAGTAAGAGAGGACCGTGCGTTCGCCGGTTTGGATGAAGCCTTCGACGGGCATGCCCGGGACGAGGGTCTGGCCATTCAGCTTCGGCATTTCGCTATCCAGAATCTTCAGGCGCGCCAGATAGAACGGCTCGCCGGTGACCTCATCGCGGGTCAGATCTGGAGAGACGTTGAGCACAGCTGCGCCCAGCTCTGGTGTGGTGCGCTGATCGAAAGCAGCAAGGCGCACATAAGCGTCCC
>NZ_LMCG01000042.1:0-599 GCF_001623065.1 Pseudovibrio sp. Ad46
GTTGAGCGAGAAAAATTTGTGCTTTTAATAGTAGCAGTTGGTTTGGCAGCTGCCTGTGTATCCGTTAGTGGTGGTATTGCATTTATTGGACTGATTGGTCCGCATATTGCCAGAAAGTTAGTTGGCTCAGCACATCGCTGGGTGATGGTAACAGCAGCGCTTTCTGGAGGGCTATTATTACTACTTGCGGATACAATTGGTCGATTGATTATTCAACCTTCTGAAATCTTTGCTGGTATCGTTGTGGCAATTATCGGTGCACCTTATTTCTTGTTCCTTCTTGCAAAAGCTAAATAATAATAATTATTGATAACGAGAAATTAACTAGTAATTGATAATCATTGTAGACAGCCTATTGCTTTTGTGATATCTTAGTAAACATAAGCAATAGGAATTGACTACGTGCCATTTTTACTGTAAAAAGTGAATTCCTAACTTGCATTTTATTTATAATTATTATAAACTGTATTTATTGTTAAATGATAATGATGATAATTTAGAAAGACAACTTGTTGTAGCAACCAAGGGAGGAACTATAATGGAAGGTCGTATTGGACGCATTAAAGCACAACTTCATGATGCTAGTTATAAATTAACAC
>NZ_LMCG01000043.1:0-74600 GCF_001623065.1 Pseudovibrio sp. Ad46
GTGTTGGCACGCTGTGGCTGGCGAGCACGCGATCATAGATCTGCAGCATGAACATCGGACCCGTCAGCATCAACAGGTTGATGACCAGACTCAAGACCCCAACGCCCGCATACCCGGACCGAGACGCCGCAAACGCCTCAGCCACCATAGGGCGCTTTGGCTGCCCACTCTTCGATGTACTCATAGATACTCCCGAAACCACCTGGCCCCAAACTTCAGTGCGCGGCACGTCCTCCCAACGAACGATAGGACGCCTGTTACGCTACAAAACTCGTGGTTATGCCCCAACAAAAATTGTGGTCTCCATAGTATGTAAATCGCACACTATTTGAAAGGGGTAAGACGCTTAATTTTGCTCATGTATTGAAATTGAGGGAAATACCGCAAACTTATGATTTGATTAAATAATTATGCAACCTGCCATTGCGGCAGGTCGCACATTTTTCTACCTCTTATACAAACGTGAAATCGTCTGCATTGATGAGGCTGGAATCAACACCTGAAAGGGTGATGGAACCACCGTCGTAGCTGACGAGTGTGTCTGCACCAGTGTCCTGAATCGTAAGGTCTGCAAAGCTGTCTGCACCGCTTTCAAATCTCATGAAGTCAAGGCCATTGGAGAAGTCAACGATCGTGTCTGCGCCGCAGTTGATGTTGAACACGAAGGTATCACGACCTGAACCGCCCGAAAGAGTGTCGTCACCGAGACCACCTTCGAGAGTATCGTTACCAGCATTGGCATAGAGACCGTTGTCGGCATCGTTCCCAATCAGCTCATCATTACCTGAACCAGAATAAGCATTCTCGATCACGGTATCACGCATGATGGTCATGTTGCCGGTCAGACCGTTCACGTCAGAGTAAGTCTCTGCCACCAAAGAGATTTTCTGGTCAGCGCGGACAGAGCTGAAGTTGATGCTGTCGTTGCCGCCATTGTCCATGATGGTGAACGTGGCTGGGTTCAGGTCTGCAATGTCGTCATAGTAACCGCCAGCGGTGGAGTTTTCACCGTAAACGGTGGACCCAGTGCGCAGGTCGGTTGCTGTGCCGTACAGGTCCTGCATAGCAAGGATGTCTGCAATCATTGGCGTGACGACGTAGGCACGGCTAGCGTCTACGTTGGTGTTCTCCACCTGATCGAAGTAGGACATGATTGTGCCCTGCCAGGAATCGTTGGAGTAGTGGTTGTCCACGCCGTAAGTCGCGCTGCCGTTGTAGTTGCCAGCATGACCCAGACCGAGGGCGTGACCGATTTCGTGCACGTAGGTCTGGAAAGCATAACCGTCCAGGCCGGTGCCATAACGCGCAACCCAGTCCGTGCTCACATTCACGGTTGAAGAAACGATGGTGCTGCCGCGTGTGGTTGAGTTTGCGTAAGCGCCGCTGTCGTTGTCGTCAAATGTGATCTGAGCGCCGGAGTTGACAGTTTGGAAGTCGATACCGGTGACTTTTGTCCAGGCTTCCAGAGCTTTGGTTGCAAGCTCACGGCCAGAAGAGTTCAGGCCATTGAGGTTGACGGTGAGAGACTCACCCGGGCTCACGTCAAACGCACGACGACCACGGCCTGAGTTGTTCCAGTACCCATCGGTCAGCTGGCTTGCAATCTGGTCGTTGGTGAACGCGTTTGGATCGGTTGGTGGGTCAGTTGGGCCGCCGTCTGCATCAACGGAGAGTCTGTAGTCTCCGGTGTAGCGATCATTGTAGGATGCAGCGCCAATGTAATAGGTGCCGGTGGATGTTGCGGTGAAGGTGATTTCGGAGTTACGTCCGCTGCCGCCATCATCGTCTGTTGCGATTTCGTTTGTGTTGGAGTCGTAAAGGTAAAGATATGTATCGGAAACGCCCCCACTTCCGATGCCTTCCATTGAAATTGTGTAAGTTACTCCGGCCTGTACCTCGAGTTTAATTGCGTCTTTATCGCCAGAAAAACTCAGCGTTCCCTCAAAAGTGTCACCCGATGAAATAGAGTATGGGGTCGTCGTGCTATATGGCGCGTCACCCCCTTCAATAACTCTTGCCTCTTCAACGTGATTATCTCTAAACATATTATCTCCCCTAGAGTAATAGTAGTAGTAAACCATCTAAACGTATGAGGGATGCACTGAAAGGCAATATAAATGATCTTTGGATTCACAGAAGAAAGTAGTATCAACACATCTACTGGTTGAATCATTGACGAACTCTCGATGTGTGAATAGAATGCAAAATATATTATTTTAGGTATAAAACATCTGAATCTTTCAAATATATCAATTCAAAATATTAATATATTTGGATAAAATAAGTTTACCTACTGATAAAAAATTCTAAAAACTGACCAGTTGATCAAATAATTGTAGTATGTTTTTCTTCTGATTTATTCTAATAAAGAGATGTTTAATACTTAATTATATTTGTTGATTCGAAGAATTTATCAATTCACGAAACTGTGAGATTGATGGCGAGATGCCTGTATATACGTGAAAATGCGTGATTTTGGTGGAACGTTTTATCAAATTAACGGGGCTAATCCGGCAAGTTGACCTATAGGGAAGTATGTATGCTGAAGTGAGCTCATAAAACACCCCGGTCAATGGGGCTTGACCAGGGTGAGTTGTGGGCAGGGTACGTCTCTACCCAGGGGAAATATTTTCCTGAATGGCTCAGGAGGAGATTCTCCGCCCCTGGGTACGCTTTGCAGATACGCGAGGCTGGAAAGCGAGATGGAGAACGTTCCTGTGCGTATCTTCAGCTTGCGGAGGGGTGCAGAGCGAAGAACGTGATCACAGGCTTGCCATAAATTGCTGGTTCAGGTCGATTCCGTAGCCCGGTGCGGTTGGCTTTTCAAAGCCCCCATCCACCAGCTCGGCTTCTGGCGTCACCAGATACTTGCGCAGCTCCCCATCACAGAAGTCCGGATGCACATACTCAAAGTAAGGCGCGTTGCCGACTGCGAACTGATAATGGATCGCCGCTGCCGAGGTGATGCCAGTCTTCCAGTTGTGCGGCATCACCTGCACGTTGTGCGCGGTCGCCATCTCGGTGATCCGGCGCAGCTCTGTCAGGCCGCCGCAACGGTTATAGTCAGATTGCAGCAGATGCACCTTGCCTTTGGTGATCCATTCTTCTGCTTCAAAGCGGGTGGTGCTCATCTCCGCACCGCAAATGCGGGAGCGGGTGTTTTCTACCAGTTTGGCGTGGCCACTCAGGTCATCGTGCTGCAGCGTCGCTTCTGCGAAGTACAGCTCCAGATCGTCAATGGAGTTGAGCAGGCGGGCAACATCATACCAGTCTGTGAAGCGGTAGAGGTAGTCCACCATCATATCGGTGTCATGGCCCAGAATACCGCGCAGTTCGCGCAGGTAATAGCCGACGTCTTTGATGCTCCAGTCTGCTTTGATCGGCACGCACACTTTCACCGCGCGGATGTTGTGTGCCTTGGCTTTTTCAAGCAGCGGGGCGTAGCCTTTGATGGCAACGTCCAAAGACGCATCCACCGGAATGGCTGGATACAGTGTCAGATATGGATGGACTTTGTCTTTGTTGGTGCCGCCAAGCAGTTGGTAGGCTGGCACGCCGAGTTGTTTGCCCGCAAGGTCATAAAGCGCCATGTCGATGCCGGAGAGGGCGAACATGCCCAGTCCGCGCATGCCCTGCCACTGCGTGGCGTCATACATGGAGTCCCAGATGGCGTTGATTTCGATCGGCAGACGGCCAATGACTCTTTCGGTCAGGTTCGTCAGCCATTTATGTTCAGTTTCAATATTGGAATAAGCGAGAATTGCGTCCGGAGATCCGTCAGCTTCGCCGAGGCCGTAGACACCGTTTTCGTCTGTAATCTTGACGACAACCGTGTTCTGGCTCCAGTTGCTGGCTTTGTAATTGACCGGAATAAACTCGACAGACTTGATGGGTGCGACTGCTGGATTAAGTGCCAGTGACATGATGTGCTCCTAAGAGAAAGGCGCCAGTTTTTGCTGGCGCCCTCATGTGCTTTATTATTTTTTGCGCATTGGAAGTTCGACACCGTTGGCAATGTCGCGGTGCAGTTCTCTGAGGAACGAGACTGCAACAATGCCGAGGATGATGACCATCAGCAATCCGCCAACAACCGTTGAGATCTGGATAGTTCCCAGGTCTCCGCCGATCAGGTTGATCACCACCGGGATGATGCCCAGGAACAGAGCCCAGACAAGACGGTTCCAAAGTGCTGGATCTGCACCATCTGGCAGCTCTTTGGTGGTCATCGCTGCAAGAGAGAAGGATGCCGCATCAAAGGTGGTTGCCATAAACACGATCGCGGAAACGCACAGGCCAATGATGAACAGAGTACCCAGTGGCAGGTTCGCAAACATGTCGATGATCACGGTGAAGGAACTCTGACCAGCTGCCAGTGCTGCAGGTGCATCAAAGATGCCTGCGTCCAGAAGGCCAATGCCGTAGTTGCCGAAGATCGCGAAGAACACTGCAGTGCCCAGAGAACCAAACAATAGGGTGCCCAGAACCATCTCACGGATTGTACGGCCACGGGAAATCTTCGCGAAGAAGAGACCCTGGAACGGACCGTAAGAAACCCACCATGCCCAGTAGAAGATTGTCCAGTCAGACACAAAGGTGGAGTTCTCTGCGTATGGCTCCATGTAGGTGCTCAGACGGACGAAGTTTGTCACGAGCGCACCAACAGAAGTGGTGAAGGACTTGATGGTGGTCAGGAAGTAGCCGCCGAAGAACAGCACGAAGATCAGCAGGCCAACCGCCAGGAAGATGTTGAAGTTGGACAGCTTCGCCATGCCTTTTTTCAGGCCAAGCGCGGAGCTTGCAGCAAACAGCGCAACCACGATTGCAAGAGCTGCAAGGTTCATGGAGGTGCCGTGCTCAATGCCAAGCACTTTGGAGAAGCCAGCGGCAACAACCGGTGTGCCCAGACCAAGGCTGGTCGCACTCGCAGTCACCAGACCAATCATGATGAAGATGTCGACCACGTTGCCCAGAGGGCCTTTTGCACGTGTACCTAAAACGCCCTTACAGGATTCTGAAACTTTCAGAACCGGGTCTTTGCGGACATAATAGTAATAGCCGATGGTGATGGAACACACGGAGTAAAGTGCCCAGGCACTAGGACCCCAGTGGAACATGCCCGTGGTGATCGCCCATTCTTTGGCCAGCTCGGTGCCCGGCTCAAGGCCCAGTGGCGGCGTGGACATGTAGTAGATCCACTCGCTGGCGCCACCCCAGAGGATGCCGGCGCCGATGCCCGCACTGAAGATCATCGCGACCCAGGAGATCGTGTTGTATTCAGGCTTTTCATCCGCCTCACCAAGGACGATGTTGCCGTACTTGCTGAAGGAAACGCTCAGACAGAAGATCAGCGACAAGATCGCTGCCCACATGTAGAACGCGCCAAATTCGTTTGTCAGATAGCTCTTCAAAGAAGAGATAACTTCTTTACCGGAGCCCGGTGCAGCAATGTCCGCTGCCAGAATGCCCATTGTCGGTAGGAGTACCGCAATGCCCCCGACGAAGAAGTTCGTCTTATCCAGTTGTAGTTTAGCCATGGATGCCCCCATTTATTATTCGAAGACGAAAGAAGCGAAAGATGCTTCCTTCACTGCGTCCCAATCCATTTCCACGCCGAGCCCGTTGCCCGCCGGCGCGTGCACATATCCCTCTTTGTCTGTGCGGATTTGGGTTTTACTTGCCAGTTCAAACGCCTCGTAAGGGTAGAACTGCTCGAAGTAATTGCAGTTGTCGTGAGCCAGAGCGACGTGCAGGTTGGCAGCCTGTGTCAGGGTGTATCCCATGCTCTGGATTTCCAGGTTTTTGCTGTGGCCGGCCGCGATCGCGAAGCATTTGTTCAGCTGAGTAATGCCGCCGCAAACAGTCGCGTCCTGACGCACGTCTGACCACATCCCAGTGCTCAGCGCGTGCGTAACTTCCTGCAATGTGAGCAGGCAGTTGCCATGGCTGGAAATTTCAAGATCCGTATTGGCGACAAGGCGCTGATAGGTCTTGTAGTCGTAGTCGGAAACTGGCGCTTCAAGCCATTCCCAGTCATGACGTTCCATCCACTTGGCCATCTTCATGGCCTGTGCTGGTGTGTAGAACGTCGCTGTGTCCAGCATGAAACGGATGCCGGTAGAGCCGTATTTGGCCTGCACAGCTTCCACCAGCGCCACATCCTTTTCATAGATGCAGTAGCAGTGCAGTTTGATTGCTGTGAAGCCGTGCGCAATGCAGTCGTCAATGTAAGGGAAGTATTCCTCTACAGTGTCGAACATTGGTGTGGAGGCGTAGGACTTGATTTTGGTCCGGGCGCCGCCAAGCAGCATGTAAAGCGGCATTCCGGCTTTTTTGGCCTTAATGTCCCATGCTGCAATGTCGATTGGAGACTTCGCTGGCAGTCCACCCCAGGTGCAGCGTGCTCCAAGCCAGTTGTTGAGTTCCTGGGTCATCAGCGGATTTTTGCCGATGAGGCCGGGAACGATGGTACGCAGAGATTCAATGATGCACCGATCAAAGAAGTTCTCTGTGTAGCTCATAGTTGCGCCAAGACCCTCGGTTCCATCCTCGGTGAACAGGCGTACAATGTTGTTGGTGTACAGCAGAGGTTCCTGATTATCCGCCCAGGGAATAGGGGGCGCATTCTCATCAGCCAAAGCATAAAGCTCGACCCGGCTAATTCTGCAGTCTTCCATTTTTAACTCCCAGTGTGCCTTGAGGCACCTTCCTTATTGCCCGACTTTTTACAGAGCGCTGCCAGCCGCACGCATCGCCTCGCGCAGCTCTTTTGTGTCGACATCCCTGTAATTGATCGCTTTGTCGATTTTCTGTTTTGTCGCCACAGCCGCCGCATGTCCCAGCTCAAAGCACTGGGCAGTAACGCGGGCAGACGCGAGCGCTTCGTGTTCGGCACTCAGGCACCGTCCCGCGACAATCACGTTGTCCAGCTCCTTCGGCACCAGCGTGCCGTATGGAACCTCATAGTAATCTTCCATCAGCCAGTGCAGTTTGCTCTTCTCACCGGCGTGCATCTCAATCGGCCAGGAGGAGCGGACCACGCCGTCCTCAGGCTTGTCACAGTTTGCGACATGGTCGTTTGTCAGTGTGGTTTCGCCGCTGATGGTCCGTGTCTGGCGAATGCCCACTTCCGGTGGCATGTCAATCAGCTGGGATTCTTCAAAGCCTTTGATCTTGTCTTTGAAGAAGCGGTGATACTCGCGTGCCTGACGACGGCCATAGACTTCCGCGTATGTGAAGTCAGCAGGGTCCACCACGTTCAGCAACCGGTTGTCCTGACCTGCCAGACGGGTGCAGTTCATCAGGAACACGCCCTTTTGCGGGGTTGGGAACACCCAGACTTTGTTGCGGGGTGTGTCGTACTCTCTGCTCTCAAAAGCTGTTTTCAGCTGTTCGATCATGTCAGGCGGGCAGATGGTGTTCTTGCCGAAGTAATCGTAGAAATCGCTTTCCACCACGTCCGACAGACGGAAGATCATGGTCGGGTTCTGAATGGCACCCTTATCGCCGAAGCTGTACTCACACCCCGCTTTCGTCACGAGAGCCGCATCTCCTGACGTATCAATGAATGCTTTTGCTTTGAGGAAAGTGCTGCCTGCCTTGGAGTCTACACGGATCGCGGTGATCTCATCGCCATCGCGGACCACCTCGGTCATATAGGTGTGGTAGAGGCACTGAACGCCGGATTCCTCAAGCAGATCGTCCGCAGCTTCGCGCCAGATCAGCGGATCAAAGGTCACCACGTGGGTGTTGCCGTAGATTTGTGGGGTGGTGGCACCGCCTTTGGCCAGCAGGCGAGCACGAAACTCTTCTGCAAAACCGAAAACAATTTGCTTGGCGTCTTTGTTTTCGATGTCGTCCTGGGTGAGGAACAGACCGCAGATAGTACCTGACAGGCCGGCAACTGCACCGCCGCCACAAAACCCGTTTTTCTCGATGAGGATTGTCTTCAAACCGCTGCGGGCACTCATAACAGCCGCAGCAACACCAGATGGGCCACCGCCGCAAACAACAACATCTGCTTCAGCAAGAACAGGAGATGCGGTTTCTGCTAGGGCAGTCTCTTTCCAGTTTTTCATGGGTGCTTACCTTGTATGCCACAATTTATGGCTGTTTGCTTTAGTTCTGAGTCCATGAGGACAGTTTTCGGAAACATATCCTCAAAACTGACATATTAGCAACCTTAAAAGCAAAAACTAACGGCTAGGGCAATGGTAATAACCCTTAGAAATCGATAAATATCATGAAATATTGGCTTCTGATATGCCAATAATGATATACTGACATGCCAGCAAGTTTCGGTAAATTTCAGAGTAACAGTTCATGATAAAGCCCTAATTACTTTAGCCTTTTTAGTTTATCTAAAATCCACAAAGCGCAGAGAACCCATGAAATCTAAGTGGTTTTTGCGTGACAGAATGACACAATGCCGAAGACTGATAGGTTACATTATCTAGGAAGGGTCCAGAACTGATATGGCAGCCGAGTGAAAAACCGCCAAACAAGATCCAATCGGCTGACATAGCAGCAAAAGAAAAGAAGAGACTGCTGGCAAATCGGGAATGCACTGTGCTACACTGTGATACAACTGACGCAGAAATAATGCTTTTAAAACAGGGGGTAACCGTGGCTCACCAGAAAACTCAGGCTGAGCTTGCGCGCACGGAAATTGAGAGAAAGCTGTTTTTCAACGAGCTTGATGTTTCAGCTCTGTACTCTGAAAACAAACTCGCCTCTCTGTTGGATTTGGGCCGAACGCCCGTTCGTGAGGCGCTTCAGGCGCTGGAGCAGGATGAGATGCTGGCCATCCATCCGCGCAAAGGGGTTCAGTTTCTCTCCATCACCGCAGAGCAGCAATTGCAGCTGCTGGAAGTGCGCAAGCAGATTGAACCGATCTGCCTGAGATTTGCAGCCATGCGCGCCTCAACTGATCAACGCCGCGAGATGCTGGCGCTCGGGTCACTCATCGTGCAAAGCGCGAAGGATGAGGATGAGAAGTCGCTGCTGTCTAATCTGCAAGACATCCACCGCATCGTGACGGAAGCGACCAACAACCCATACTTCCATCATAGCCTCGCTCGCGTGCAGAGCCAGTCACGCCGGTTCTGGTTTGCCAACAAAGACAAATCAGACAACCTGCTGTGCTCGTATCATCATGAAGCAATCATGCGCGCGGTTGCCATGGGCAATGAGGACGAAGCCGTCAAGCAATCCGGCTTGCTGCTGGAGCACTTGACCGAATCTGCTTTCAAGGCCCCAAAACTGGGCTGAGCAGACGCAATCTGAGCATTGAAATGAGAACGGGTGAGTCGCAAGACCTGCCCGTTTTTTCGTGCCAATATGCGGTTAGTCCACGCCTTCGACGATCACGGTTTCCACATCAGCGATGCCAATTCGAAACTCGCGGGCGGTTTGGTATTCAGGAGAGTTGTAGCAGTTCAACGCGTCTTCCATGCTGTCAAACTCCACGATGACATGACGATGGTATTCTTGACCCTCGAGTTGCTCCGCCCTTTCGCCGCGCGCAAGGATGCGGCCAGTGTGTTTTCGCAGGACACTCGGAGCGGCCTCGATATAGAACCGATAGATATCAGGATTTTTGATATTGACGCGGGCAATCCAATAGGCTTTCGGCATCTGTTTTTTGTTCCTGAATCAAAGGTTTCCGACCGGTGGCAGACCATAATCTTAGGGTCTCACGGGAGCCAGATCATTGTCGTTCGTGCATTATAGAGCGCTTGCCTGAAGGCGTTACTACCGGCTTTTGACCAACCAAAAATTCAAGTGAATCTGACGCTAGGGCCGTTTCTTAAAATACGCTCAAAATCGGCAAAATAGAAAATTGTTCTTGATTAAACGGCGAGCTTTGCTAGTTTGCTAACACGAATTAGCAATGGATTGATGTTGCCTTTTCCGGGAAATCAAAGGGCTGGCCCTGAGAGCGTTTGTCGGAATACGACGGCATCAGCCTGAAGACGGAATCACGAGGCGAACAGCCTCTCTGGTTCTTCATAGTACATTTATTCGCGGCGGACTTCTGAGCTTTCTTCAACCCTGCTGGAAGTCTGGGTGTTTGTTTGACCCGCCCGCGGTGGCGGGCACATGGTGTGAGTGGGGGCTTAAGTGCTTAAAGGGATCAACCCGATCATTTTCCCGGACCTGTTAAAGATCCTGCACGAGATGGGACATGGAGATGAGATCGTGTTCAGCGATGCGCATTTCCCGGCCTATTCCGTTTGCGACACCGTGCTGCGCGCTGATGGGTGTGAAGCGACAGATCTGCTCAAAGCCGTCATGCCGCTTTGGGAGCTGGACCAATATGACCCCGAAAACGTGATGATGATGGCCGCCGTGGAAGGTGACCAACTGCCGGATGGACTGGTGGACGACTACCAGAGCGCTCTGCCTGCAGGAGCTGAAATCACCTTTGTCGAGCGGTTTGCGTTCTATGAGAAAGCAAAGAAAGCCACCTGCGTTGTGGTGACAGGCACGACACGCAAATACGGCAACGTCATTATCAAGAAGGGCGTGATCCAGAGCTAAAGCGCTTCCCCGCCAAGTGGGTCCGGTGTTCGGATTGGGGGGAGGCGTGCAAATGAGGCAACGGGGACTGCGGCAGAACTCTGGGAGGAGTGCTGCAATCAGTCAGGTATCAACCGGGTGCCTCAGCCATTTCAAATTGCTGATCTGCAGTCGCAGCACCAGTCGGGATCTGTGCGTTCTCACTGAGGTTTGCAGGCCAGTATTGGGGGGAGAAAAAAATGAATACCATCGTCAGGATGACGGGTATTGAAAAGACGTTTCCGGGTGTGCACGCCCTGAAGAATGTGCAGTTTGACTTGCGTGCCGGTGAAGTTCACGCCCTGATGGGAGAGAACGGTGCTGGCAAATCTACCTTGATGAAAGTTCTTTCCGGTGTTTACACCCGTGACGACGGCAAGATTGAAATCAACGGTACAGCGGCTGACCCAAAAGGGCCGCGAGAAGCGCAAGACCTCGGAATAGGCATCATCCATCAGGAACTCAGCCTGATGAACGATCTGACAGCAGCGCAGAACATCTTCATTGGCCGCGAGCCGCGCCTGAGATTTGGACGTCTCGATGAGGCTGCGCTCAACCAGAAGACCCGCGACATCTTTCAGAGCATGGCGCTGGATTTGCAGCCTGACGTGCTGGTTGGCAACCTGACCATCGCCAAGCAGCAAATGGTGGAGATCGCCAAGGCACTCTCCTATCGCTCGCAGGTGCTGATCATGGATGAGCCGACCGCCGCGCTGAACGACAAGGAAATCGCCGAGCTGTTCACCATCATCCGCCGTCTGAAAGCGGAAGGCGTGGGCATCATCTATATCAGCCACAAGATGGACGAGCTGAAACAGATCTCCGATCGCGTCACCGTCATGCGTGATGGCGAGTATGTGGGCACCGTCCCTGCCGCTGATACGCCGGTCAACGAGATCATTTCCATGATGGTTGGCCGTGAGGTGAAAGAAGAAGCCGTGGACGTGCCGGACCTTGCAGCGGCAGACGTTGCGCTGGAAGTGAAGAGCCTGAACCGCGGCACCGAAATCCGCGATGTCAGCTTTGCGCTCAAAAAGGGCGAGATCCTCGGCTTTGCGGGCCTGATGGGGGCAGGGCGCACAGAAGTGGCCCGTGCAATCTTTGGCGCAGACCCGCTGGATTCAGGTGAAGTCTGGGTGGATGGCCACAAATGCAAGATCAACAGCCCGTCGGACGCTGTACAGGTTGGCATTGGTTATCTGTCAGAGGACCGCAAGCACTTCGGCCTGGCAACAGGCATGGATGTACGCGCCAATGTGGCTATGGCCAGTTTGGACCAGTTCTGCAATCGCCTTGGCGTGCTGAATGAAGCTGGCATGGCAGAGGTCGCCGCCAGGTACATCAAGCAGCTGGAAATCAGAACGCCCTCTGACAAGCAGGAGCTTCAATTCCTGTCTGGTGGCAACCAGCAAAAGGTGGTCATTGCCAAATGGCTGCTGCGCGACTGCGACATCCTCATTTTTGATGAGCCCACACGCGGCATTGATGTGGGGGCAAAATCCGAAATTTATAAGCTGTTGAACTCACTGGCAGAGCAGGGCTGCGCGATCATCGTCATCTCCTCCGAGCTGCCAGAGGTTATGCGCCTCAGCCATCGCATCGCGGTGATGTGCGAAGGCCGCCTGACAGGCATTTTGCCGGGTGGCAGTTCAACATCGCAAGAAGACATTATGCGCCTTGCAACACAACGCGACCCAGCTGCGCAAATTGTGAGTGAAGTACAATGACAGACACCACCTTAACCCCGCAAAAGAACCTCATCGGTCGTTTTGTAAGCTCCGGCGCACACCAGAAGCTGCTCGCCTTTGCCAGCTTGATTGTGCTGCTCATCGGCTTTGGTCTGGCCTCGCCAAACTTCATGCAGATGTCCAACATGATCGCCATTTTGCAGGCGACATCGGTCAACGGCGTTCTGGCCATTGCAGCAACGCTTATCATCATCACCGGCGGTATTGATCTGTCCATCGGCACCATGATGACCTTCTGTGCGGTGATCGCCGGAGTGGTGCTCACATACTGGGGCCTGCCCCTGCCGCTTGGCGTTGTCGCTGCCATTGGCGCTGGCGCACTCTGCGGTCTGTGTTCCGGCACATTCGTTGCCAAAATGAAGGTGCCACCCTTCATCGCAACGCTTGGCATGATGCTGATTTTGAAGGGCCTGTCCCTCGTCATCTCCGGCACACGCCCAATCTACTTCAACGACACGCCGGGGTTTGATCTCATTTCCCGTGGCTCCGTGATCGGGGCTGTCTTTCCGGGCTTTCAAATCCCGAATGGTGTGTTGATCCTGTTCCTTGTTGCGATTGCAGCTTCCTACGTTCTGGGAAGAACTGTTTTGGGCCGCTACACCTTCGCACTTGGGTCCAACGAGGAATCCGTGCGCCTGTCCGGCGTCAACACGGATGCCTGGAAAATGGGAATTTACGCGCTTGCAGGTGGGATCTGCGGTATTGCGGGAATTCTCATCGCGTCCCGCCTCAATTCCGCTCAGCCAGCCCTTGGCCTTGGCTATGAGTTGGAAGCAATCGCTGCTGTGGTGATTGGCGGAACGTCTCTGGCCGGTGGTCGCGGCACCATCATGGGAACGCTGATCGGGGCACTGATCATGGCGGTGCTGACCAACGGTCTGCGTGTGCTTTCTGTTGCTCAGGAATGGCAGACCGTGGTGACCGGCGCGATCATCATTCTGGCCGTCTATGCGGATATGGCCCGCAAGAAAAAAGCTCATGCTTAAAAGCGGTTGGGGCGCTTTTGTCCCAGCATCTTTAGTGGAGCGAATTCTTATCGTTTGATTGAATCCAATCCAACGGAACACGCTCTAAATTATTTCATTGGGAGGAAATATTATGTTTACACGTCGTACTTTGATTGGGGCCTTGGCCTCAGCAACATTGCTTGCAACCAGCTCGCTTTCATTCGCAGCGGATAAGGTTTACATCCCGCTGATCTCCAAGGGCTTCCAGCACCAGTTCTGGCAAGCTGTGAAGGCAGGTGCCGACAATGCAGCCGCTGAGCTGAACGTTGAAATCACTTTTGAGGGCCCGGACAGTGAAGCCATGGTGGATCGCCAGATCGACATGCTGGCCGCAGCACTGGCCAAGAACCCGGCAGCCATCGGCTTTGCCGCGCTGGACAGTCAGGCTGCTATTCCACTGCTGCGTCAGGCACAGTCCGCTGGTATTCCGATCATCGCATTCGACAGCGGCGTGGAAAGCGAAATTCCTGTCGCGCTGGCCGCAACCGACAACGTGGCAGCAGCAAGCCTTGCAGCTGACAAAATGGCAGAGCTGATAGGCAAAACCGGTAAAGTGGCCGTGGTTGCGCACGACCAGACCAGCCGCACCGGCATTGATCGCCGCGATGGCTTCCTCAACCAGATGAAAAACTATCCGGATATCGAAGTTGTCACCGTTCAATACGGCGGCGGCGACCAGCTCAAGTCCACCGAGCTGACCAAAGCGATCCTGACAGCTAACCCGGACATCAAAGGCGTCTTTGGCACCAACGAAGGCTCCGCAATCGGTGTTGCCAACGGCGTACGTGAAATGGGCAGCAAAGATGTTGTGATCATCGGCTACGATTCTGGCCGCGCCCAGAAAGACGCCGTCCGCAGCGGCCTGATGGCAGGTGCGATCACCCAGAACCCGGTCGGCATCGGTTATGAAACCGTCAAAGCCGCCGTCATGGCCTCACAGGGCAAAGATGTCCCATCCAACATCGACACCGGCTTCTACTACTACGACGCCTCCAACATAGACGACCCAGAAATCGCAGCAGTCCTCTACGACTAGAGCGCGTTCCGTTTGATTGAATTCAATCAAACGACAAGGATTCGCTGAAAGTAAAGAAATTAGAGCGTGAGGCGTGAATGCAAATGAACGCAACACGCTCTAAGCATTACTCGGTTATCTGAGACAAAAACCAAAAGGCCTCTCATCACGAGAGGCCTTTTTTGTTCCTAGCTCTTTGCAATTGAAATTAACTTCCTCAGATCCTGCCTAAACTCCAACCACGGTTTTGCCTTTGCGGTGGGGCGGTTCCATTTTCGTTCGGACTGGCGCATCAGGTATGCGGCGTAGGTGGCGGCGAGGATGTTGCCGGCTGCAAGACCTGCGAGGATCCACCAGAGCCCGAGCTTTGAACCTATGAAGAGCAACGGGAAGACCAGCACGAAGGTGCGCACCAGCATAATCTTCAGTGCAATGCGCGGCATCTGCAGGCCGTTAAAGATGGCGACGGTGACTGCGATAAGACCCTGAAATGCGTAGGAGACTGCAACAATCTTGAAGTAGATGCTCACGAAATTGATGACTGCTGGATCATCAGAGAAAATGGCCGCGATGGAAGGGCCAAGCAGAGCGAGGACGGCGAACAGGAGGATGCCGAGATAAAACGAGGCTTTGCCTGCAAAGATGACCGCCTGGTCGATACGTTCATGTTCCTTCGCCCCAAAGTTTTGCGCAATGAACGGGGTGACGGCCATGGAAACGGCGAAGATGCCGATCAGGGCGAGGGATTCAATTCGCCCAACAATCCCAAAGGCAGCAACAGCCTGCGATCCATAATCAGCCAGCAGGAAGGTTGTGAAAATGCCGGTGGTTGGCACAAGCATCTGCATGGAGATTGTTGAAAGGGAGAACTTCAGAATTTCCGCAAGGCCAGACAGCGCGCCGTCAAGTTTGCTCAAGCCAATCAGGTTTTGCCGAGTGAGGATGAACATCACACCCAGAAAGATGAAGCCAAAGGACAGCACGGTAGCCCAGGCCGCCCCTGCCAGACCCAGCTCAGGAAACGGGCCGATGCCGAAGATGAGCAGGTAGTCAAAGACCAGATTGATCACACCGGCAATGCCAAAAACCACTTCCGTTTGCTTGGTGATGCCAACAGCCCGCGCTGCGCCGCTGCCAACAATGCCAAGCATCAGCAGTGGGAGACCCAGATAAAGCGTGCCCATGTACGCATCAAGCAAAGGAAGGATGTCCTTTGAAGCGCCAAGCGCGGAGAACGTCGGGCCAATAAACGCGCGCCCGGCAAAGCTGAGAGAAACGGCGACAAGGACCACAAGCGCCAGAGACACCATGGTCAGCATTTTGGCTTTCTGGCGTTCACCGGAACCCACCGCCCTGGCGATGACAGAGGAAACGCCAACTGAAAACCCCATGAACACTGCGGCAAACAGAAAGAAAGCACTGGAAGAGAACGCCAGAGCCGCCAGTTCATTGGACCCCAGTTTGCCGACAAAATAGCTGTCGACGATCTGGAACAGGAAGGTGGAAAGCATGCCAAGGCTGATGGGGGCTGCCATGCGCAAAAGCATTGTGTTGACGGGTACTTCCATCATGGGGTTGGACTGCGTGTTCATGGGTTCACTCACTGGCTTGGGATGGCATGCAAGGTCGGATCAGACGCCCCCGGGCGGAGAAACTGTCACCACCCGAGGGCGCTTCGGCCCATATGTCGTTATTGGGGGGGCATCAGGCAGCAACAGGGACTTTTGGGGATGTCCCTTGTGCTGCATGAACTTGTTGAACAGCGGGATCAGCGGCCAGTTTGCGTACCAGAGCATCGATGTTCTTGTACTCAGATGTTGGCTTTTCAAACCCATAGGCCCAGCTTGCCATGGCGTAGAGGAAGGCATCTGCAACGGATTTTGTCTCGCCAACCATCCAGTTCCGGCCTTCAAGATGCTGGTCAATCTGCGTCAGAGCTTTGTCGACCAGCTGCTTTGCAGCGGCTTTCACATCGTCATAGCCATTTGCATCTGTGGTAAAGCGCATTGGCATGAACACTGGCCAGAAATACGGGTGCAGCGTGCCGGAAAGGTAGGCAAGCCAACGGTGCAGATGCACTCTGTCTGCAGTGCCTGCAGCTGGTCCAATGTTCGCTTGCGGGTTCTGATCCACCAGATGCAGGAGGATTGCCATGCCTTCTGGCAGAGCAAGGTCACCATCCACCAGTGTTGGCACAACACCAGACGGGTTTAGTTTGAGATACTCTTCAGACTTCATGGTCGGGAAATCGACGTGCTCGACTTCATAAGGCTTGCCGATCCATTCAAGAGCGATGTGCATGGCGGTGGCGCAAGTGCCAGGGGCTGAATAGAGTTTCATGGGATCTCTCGCTTTAACTATGGGTTTGATTGGGTTGGAAGGGGAGCTTCTGCTCCCCAATACTGCCGATCACCAGGTCTGGTCAGGATCCACCTTGAACAGGTGCTCCATGAAAACGCGGGTGACAGCTTGCAGCTTGTCGGTGCGGGCATGGTCGCGCTGCAGTTCAGCAGGAACAACGTTCCAGGTGATCGGCTCGACGCCGGCTTCAATCATGCGGCGCATGCCGTTTTCGTGGCTGAGTTGGGTGATGGAACCGACGGCGTCTTCGGGCACATACACATCATAGCCAGCTGCTTCCGCTTCAATTGCCGGGTAGGCGAGGCAGACATCCGTCCAGAGACCGCCCATGATGAGCTTCTTGCGTCCGGTTGCTTTCACTGCTTCAACAAACTCTGGCTCTTCCCAGGCGTTGACGCTTGTGCGGTCAATGAAAACGGCATTCGGAGCAAGCTTCTGCAGCTCTTCAATCATCGGGTCATACCCGTTCAACCCCACGGCGACGTGGCTGAAGATGATCGGGATATCGTAGATGACGGCGGTTTTGATGAGGCCGGTTGTGTTGTTGATCAGCGTTTCATGATCAATGTTCTTAACCCCTGCCAGGATTGGTGGCTGGTAGTCGATGAGGATGAGTGCAGAGTTTGAGGGGGACAGAAATGGATCTTCATCTGCCGCCCGAACCGGAGTGCCCTGATATCCTTCCGGGTAAGACGCGACACCGTTGACGGTCTTGATCTTTGGTGCATCGGCAAGGGCAGGCAAACTGGTTGAAAAGAGTGCGATCCCTACCGCTGCGATCACTGGCTTCAATGCTGAGAACATCTGGTGTTCCTCGTGGTTTGAGTTGTTCTTGTGTGATGAACTTGCTGTAGGGGAAAATTAGGCGGAAATTTATTGTTGCACAATCTGCACTAAATGCGTTTTACTATTTCCTATATGAGTTAATTAGATGGAGCAGATATGGCTGATCTGAATGCAATCGCAGCCTTTGTAGCTGTCGCGGATGTGGGTACATTTTCCGGTGGGGCAGAGGTCATTGGCATCCCCAAAGGCAGCATCAGTCGCAAGATCAGCATTCTGGAGGAAAGCCTCGGCGTGCGCTTGTTTCACCGGACAACGCGCAAAGTCACCCTTACGGACATCGGGCGATCCTTTTATGAGCGGTGCAAGCGCGGCGTGGATGAGCTTTCCGCAGCAACCCAGCTGGTGGATGAAAGCACGGCAACGCCCTCAGGCATCTTGCGCATCGCGGCCCCGGCTGCATTTGGGGAGGGAGCCTTTGGTGATGTGGTGGCGACGTATCTTGCCCGCTATCCCAAAACCAGAGTGGAGTTGTTGCTGAGCGATGAATATGTAGACCTGATTGAGGAGCGGATTGATCTGGCGCTGCGCTTCGGCGAGTTGCAGGATTCATCGTTGATAGCCCGCAAACTGTCCTCCACCCACCGCATTCTCTGCGCCAGTCCAAAGCTTCTGGAGGTTTTAGGAGAGCCGAAAAAACTGGAGGATCTGGCAGAGTTTCCTTCCATTGTTCACGGAGCCACATTGGGTCAGACCACATGGCGCATGGTGAACGGCAAAGGCACAGAGTTTTTCGCACGGCATAAACCAAGGCTGGCTGCCCAAAGCATCTCCATGGCATCCGGTGCTGCCGCTTTGGGAATTGGCGTTGCCCTACTTCCGGAAAGAGCAGCTGAGGAGGCTCTGCAAACCGGAGCGTTGACACACATCCTGACAGGCTACGCCACCCCAACACAAGGCCTTTACGCCATCTACCCCAGCAGCAAACAACTCTCCCTCAACGTCCGCACCTTCATGGACCTCTTAAACACCTCCGACCTGCTGGCGAAGTAGGGGAGGTTTTACAAAGGCGCATGTTCTCTACGTCTTCGCCTTGCGGAATACTGCGGGGGTAGCGCCGGTCCAGCGTTTGAAGGCGACGGAGAAGGCGGCTTGGTCGGCGAAGTCGAGCAGGAAGGCGACCTGGGCGATGCTGTCTGTTCCCACCAGCAAACGTTTTGCCAGATCGCAACGGGCAGATTCCACCAGAGACTTGAAGTTGGTGCCTTCCTCGGAGAGTTTGCGCGTCAGGGTCCGGCGGGTCATGCAGAGTTCTTTGGCTACCTCATCGCCGCTCGGCAGGCTGCCGGGTAAGCGGGAGCGCACCAGTTTGATGACTTTGGCAGACAGGCCGGTTCGGTTTTGCGGCAGCTGGCTCAGTCGTTCCTCTCCATGTTTGAGCAAATGCTCTCGCAAAGCTGTGTCGGAAGTCGCGATCTGAAACTCGAACCCACCAGTGGGCAACCTCACGCCGTTGATTGATTGAACGCCTGTAACCTCGCAGTCTGCCAACTCAGAAAGACGCGCGCAGTGCTCTGTGTCCTCACATTCCAACATGACGGACATCTTTCCAAAGCCATCACCTGCAATTTGCTCTGTGCGCTTGAGCAAGCCAAACACCAGGAACTCGCGATGTCTTGGGAATTGATGCGCGCTGAGAATGTCACTGCTCAGGCAAATGGTGGGCTCAGCTTCACTGCCATCCAGATCAAAGCGAAGATCCGGGTCTTCCAATGCGTAGTATTTTTGCGCGAAGCGAAACACTTGTCCGATGTTGTCACTGGCCTGAGCCAAATACGCCAGTAGTGTCTTCGCTCCCGGTGATGCGAGGCCAGCACGAGCCGCGAAGGTTGGGTCCTCCAAAGCCTCGCAGGCTGTTTCCAGCGCGGCGGCTTCTCGTTGCAGATCTATTCTTGCTGTTGCGTTGCTCAGCTCTTCCACTGAAACACCGACAGCCTCCAGGATCTTGTCAAAGCCGAGAGCCGCGTTTGGCTCCCGCCCATATACTTGCGCTGCATGGCGCAATCGGTAGGCGCTTATGCGTGTCATGCTGACTTCCACTCTGTCTGAGAGGGGCGCCTCAACATTCTTTTGCGTCGATTAGCCTCTCAAATGTCCAGAAATCAAAAATCGATGGCCAGAACTCTAAAGAACGTCCTTTGCTCATACGTTAATTTACGAACATCAACAAACGGTGCTGCCTAGGACGGTAGCTTTCTAATCAAAGCAAAGGACATTCACCGTGAAGTCGATCATCCTTTCAAGCGTCATGGTAGTTGGCGCATTAACCACCGAAGCCTCAGCGGCAGGTGGTGAACCACGCTGGTGGGTTCCACCAGGAGAATCTGACAGTTACTCCATTGTCAGTATTGTTGTTTTCTTTCTGGCCTTTCTTTTGATTGTGCATCTTTATTCCCGCTTTGACCGCTATGCGGAACACAAGGCAAAGGGAACACCGCTTCGCACAACAGTGCCAGTGATGCTGACTGTAGCCCTTGCCTATGAAGTTATGCCGGCCCTGTCTCATTTCAGCATCTTGCTTCCGGCCTCCCTGATCCTTACAGCGATCGCTCGCGATTTTATGCTGTGGTGGACTCCTAAAATGCAGGAGGCAAACAAATGATTGAGCTTCTTGTCACCTCTTTTCCTTTCGTGCTGCGGGTATGGTACCTGCGCTGGAAGGGCATGCCGATTACTCTCTACAACGTGCATTATGCCTTGGTTTTATGGGTGTTTATGGCTCTCGCCGTCTTCTTTGCGGTGTTCTATTACTACCCGAAGTCGTTTACAGGCATCGTTCCTTTTAAGACCGTTCCGGTTGTTGCCGAAAACGGTGGAACAGTCACAGAAGTCTTCGTCACTGGTGGCGACCGTGTCAAAGTTGGCGACCCGCTGTTCAGCACAGAAAGTGCAATGGAAAAGGCCAAAGTTGATCATGCAAACCGCAAGATTGACGAAATCAAAAGCGCTATCAAAACCGCACATCTGGAAGTGGAAACTGCAGATGCAGCGCTGGATGCAGCCAAAACAGGTCTGAATCAGGCTGAGATGACGTTGGCGGACCACGAAGAGCTTAAGATGAAAAACTCTGCAGCTTTCCAGCGAGCCCGATTGGAACGTGCGATTTCGCAGCGAGACACCAGTGTGGCAGATGTGAAAGCAGCGAAAGCAAAACTGGAAGCTGCAAAAGTGCAAGCGCACTCTACTCTTCCATCACAACTGGCAAGTGCCCAGTCCACACTTGAGCAGGCTGAAATAGAACTGAAAAAGACACGGGTTTACAGTCTGGTTGATGGTGTTGTTGAGCAAGTGACCCTGCATGTTGGAGCCCGAGCAGCACAGGCAGCAATGGCTCCGGCCATGGTGATCATCCCGGACCGAACCCAAAAGGAAGGTTCTCGTGTGGTTGCTGGTTTCTCTCAGGTTTCCCGCACTGAACTTTACGAAGGCATGGCAGCTGAGATCGCCTGTGAAAGTAACTTTAACATTGCAATGTTCCACACGGTTCTTCCAGCACGGATCTCTCGCATTCAAAAATCAATCTCCTCCGGCCAGATGGCACCATCCGGCAAGCTGATGGAACCAGGAGAACGCGCCAAACGTGGTCAGGTCGTCGCTCACCTCGATCTGGTCTATCCGGAACACCAGAAGTATCTGGTCCCAGGCAGCGGATGTGTTGTGCAGACCTATACAACAGACCTGAAAGGCGACATGTCAGGCGGTGTAACAGCCCACGTGATCTCAGCCCTCGGCGTCATCAAAGCAGTCGGCCTTCGAGTAAAAGCATGGCTTGGCCTTGCAATCGGAATTGGCCTTGCAGGATCTGCTCACTAAGGCGATCAGATTAGAAAACCCAAAGAAAACAGTTTTCTCCCGAAGACGGAAAGTAAACCGATCAAGAACTCAAGGATCCGGACTGGTTCCGCTCGGGAGTACCACCGAAGAGAGCAGCCTAACTGGCAATCTGAGCAACCCGTTCTCTTCAAAGCAACCCAGTGGTCAGAGCAGTAAGGACCAGCGGCGAGAACCCTGAAAGCCGAAGCAAAACCTTACGACCACCAATAAAAAGAAGAAGAAAAATGTCTATCAAAGCCCTGACAATCGCAGCAGTTGCCCTCTCCGTTGGTTACACAGTGGATTATAACCCAAGACCTTCGCAGCCTGGCACCAAGTCCATCTCACCAATCTCCTTCAAAATCGGTGAGGCAAATGCCCAGACAGCAGAACGCAATGCAGCTCGCCGGACCGCCCGTCGCACATCCCGCCGTGTCAACCGTCGCCAAGACATCGCAGGCTGCACACCTTACAACGCTTACTACAACTGCGGTGGCGTCTATTATCAAGCCATCGTCGAAAACGGTGCAACAGTTTATGTGGTTGTAAATCCATAAGGGAGACTACCGTCCCTCCCAGATGTCCCACCGTCCTGGCATCATGGGTGACCAACCACAAAAGGCCTCTCATCGCGAGAGGCCTTTTTTCTGTTTGAGGAGCCGGCTCCTGCGTTTGTAATATGTGATCGGTTCTCTCACATTCCAGCTTTGACACCTTGGAATTGCTGGTTTTAGTATGGGTGGGGTGAATGGTTGGATGGAGCTCTGGCATGGTGGAACTGGGTGATCTTGCGGGGCTTTGGCAGCGGCTTGGGGGGGAGGAACTCCGGGGCATCTTTATTGGGCTCAATCGGGAGCAGGTTGAGGAGTTGGTTGCAGCGGCGGATGCGCGGCGCGTGGCAGGGCAGAAGCTGAGTGCTATTGATGGGCAGATTGTTGCGATCAAAGGGAATATTGCGCTGAAAGGGCGGGCAACGACGGCGGGCTCTGCTGTTTATGCCACCGAGATTGAAGCTGAGAATGCAGCGGTGGTGCAGCAGGTGATTGAGGCGGGGGGCATTCCCATCGGGCCTGCCAATATGACCGAGTTTGCGTTTTCTGGCATCGGGCTCAACCCCCATTATGGTAATGCACCCAACGGGTTGGATGCAGCGCTTATTCCGGGCGGCTCGTCCTCTGGCAGTGCGGCAGCAATTTCCAACGGCATTTGCGATCTGGCGATTGGCAGTGACACCTCCGGTTCTACGCGGGTTCCTGCTGCCTTTCAGGGCATTTGCGGGTATCGGGCGACCATGGGGCGCTATCCCATGGAAGGCGTTGTGCCGCTTGGGGCGAGCCTTGATGTGCTGGGGCCGATGGCGCGAACGGTTGACGGCATCTGCGCGCTTGATGCGGTGATGAGTGGCAAAACCTTACCTGATAATAAGGATGTAGAGGAACGGGCCTTCCGCCTTGTGGTGCCGGATCTGGAAGGACTGGGCATCTCCGCTGAGATTATGGAGATGTTTGAGCATTGCATCGATACGCTTGTTGCCGCTGGCATCCATATCGTCCGCCGTGATTTGCGGCCAATTTTGAAGGCGCATCTGCTGTTTTCTGAGCATGGAACGCTGGTCAGCGTGGAAGCGCGGGAGCAGATCTCGCAGTTTGTGGACCTGAGCAAAGACCAGATCGACCCGCAGATCAAAGCCCGTCTGGAACATGCCCTGCCCATGACGCCGAAGAAACTGGCTTATCTCAGACGTCAGCGGGCGGTGCTTCAGTCAGAGGTGGAGGGGCAGCTGAAAGGGGACCTGGTCCTGATGCCGACGGTACCGGATGTACCGCCTCTAATCTCAGAGGTTGAGGAAAGCATCGAGGCGTTCCAGAAAGCCAACGCACAGGCTTTGCGGCTGACCATGATCACCGCCTTCTTAAACATGCCATCGCTCACCTTGCCGGTTGATCCAGGCAAGCCATCACACAGCATTTCCATCTGTGGGGCTGCGGTCCACGACGAGCAGGTGTTGGCAGCAGGACGCGCCGTGGAGCATGTGCTGCGATAGCGCTCAATCTATGAATCTCCATGCTCAGGCAGGCTGCTTTCTCACCTGAGCATGGAGGCCAACTCTATACCGTTGTTTTCTGGTGCGATGACTTCCAGACCTCGACGGGCTCTTCCGAGCCATCGGAGACTTCGTAGAAGCTCTCTTTTATCTGCCCATCAATGCTCAGCGTAATCAAGGCGAACCCGTTGCGAACCCGAGGCTCCTTATTTTTCAAGGGAGTATGCGAGTAGTAGTCGATGTGCGGTTTGTCCTCCAAACCAGAGGGAGCTCCATTCGGGATTGCAGCATTGCCGGAACATCTTACTTTCGCAAAACGCCCGTCAGTGCCTTTCGCGGTGGGCAGTTGGTCACCGTAGGCGACACCTAAATGCACATGACCCCAGTACCAATAGTCTGGGGTGCCGCCCAGATCTGCAACAGCCTCATCCCATAGTGGCTCTCTTTTCAGGCCGTCGAAACTGATTGGATTATGATGGGTCAGGAGAATAACATCCCTACCGTTTTTATCCCCGACGACCTGCTGTATCCAGTCTCTTTGCACGCTTGATTTGCTACCGCCCAGAGTGCCGTCCATGAAGAGTGTTGAGGCGGACGAGTAGTAGGCGCTGTCGAGGCCCAGCATCATCCAGTCACCAAACTTCAGCGCAAAAAAGCTGGCTTTCTGCTGCTTGTTGAAAGGTGTGTTTGCAGAATCCAGAGCAACATTAAAATAACCGTTCGCGCCGTCATACATTTCGTGGTTGGAATTCAGGGTGAAAGAAGTCCCAGCCTGTTTGCCATCTGCAAAGCGATCTGCTGGCCACATCTTCACGAGGTTGTCGCTCTCTTGACTGGCTTCTGTGCCAGCGTAGTAAACGTCTCCCACATGGATGATGTAGTCAGGGTTATCAAGCGCAGCGCTTTTGCTGATCGCGTCCATCACGGCTATGGCAGGGCCGCCATCGCTGGTGTAATCACCCGTGCCCCAATCTCCAAGAATTGCAATGCTGATTTCGTTTTTAGAAGTCCCCGCCGCCAGATCGATGATGCCCGCTGGTGTGGTGCTGAAGGGGGCTTTTTTACTCGGAAAGAGCTTGTAGTAAGCAACATAAGCGAGGCAGGTGGTCCATCCGACATCACCCATCTCATATTTACCGAAGCCCAAAATCGAACCGTCGGACGTGACATAGGTGCCCAGCTCGATTTGCTGCGTGATGGTGCTGTAGTCAGCCCGCAGGGGCGCCTGCAACGGTCCACCCGCTTCCCACTCCAGAAATTCTTTAACAACGGCAAGGACATCCGCGTGTTCTTCGGGTGGGTTAAAGATCCAGTAGAGGGCCAGACCGAACTCGACGTTGCCTCCCTCAAGATCTGTTTGTGGTGGGGCGGATTTCAAAAGGCCCTTTTGGTTGAGCTCGCCAAACAGCATGCGCTCGCTGGCTTGCAAGGCTTGGTTCAGGCTGGGCCCTGCGATGGCTTTCGGCTTTGTATCCGTCGTTTTCAGATGTTGCAGCTGCTCTCTGATCTGGCTGATCTTGTTTTGCAGATCGGCATTTGGCGCGTTCATATTGTCCCCCAACTGAAGCTGATAGGTGCAGCGATCTCACGTCGAAACCGCTGCACATGAGCATCATTCCCGCAGGCATTAGGCGACCTATGTATAAAGGTTGCAATACCTGCATTCTCACAGCTCATCTGCACTTCTGGGGGATGAAGACAGTCTGAGGTGTGGGGAGGGTGCTCAGCTCGTTGCTTCTGTGAAGAAGATGAGTTTGTTGTGGTCGAGATCTCTTACATAGGCTGAAATGAACGGGCCTCGCTGATTTGGATCACCCTCATTGGTGCCACCCAGGTCGATCGCCAGTTTGTGGAGCCTCTTGACCTCATCGACAGAGTCGACGCCAAAGCCAACCATTGCACCATTTCCATGTGTTGCGGGCTTTCCATCAATGGGCAGAGCCGTCGCAAAGGCAAAATTCTCATTTTGCCAGTAGGTCAGCCTTTCATTGGCTGCAACTTGCTTTGGTCCGCCTTGCGCGAAGAGTGAGTCATAGAATTTGGCAGAGGCTTCTCTGTTGTTCGTTCCGACAGTGAAATAGCCAATTTTCATCGTGTGATCTCCATGTGTTGAACTCGGGTCACCTCGGTTGTATTGACAAATAGGACATTTAATGTCCTATTTTTTCGATGGCGCGCACAAATTCAAATGGCAGATTAAGACGGATGGAACTGCTGGCTGTTCAGCTGAAGCAGGAAGAGCTTTGTACAGTCAAAGATCTGGCCCTTCAGCATGATGTCAGCGAACGCACAATCACTCGGGATCTTCAGCTGATGCGCGAGCAGGGCCTGCCCATTGATGCAGATCGTGGTCGCGGTGGAGGTGTCCGCCTTGATCGCAACTGGGGTGTCGGGCGCATGAATCTGGCGTATCCGGAAGCGGTCGATTTGCTGATCAGCATCGCTGTTTCTGAGCAAATGGACTCGCCCATGTTTCTGGCGAGCCTCGGTTCGGTCAGACGGCAACTGGTAGCGTCGTTCTCGCCGGAAAAGCGGCATAAGGTAAACCGCCTGAAATCCCGCATCCTGATCGGATCGACAGCCTCCACCTATGTGCAGCGGACGATCAATGCCCCGCCTAAAGATGTCGTGCAGGCACTGCATCAGGCCTTCATCGATCAGGTGACGCTCACGATCGGATATAAGCGAGAGGATGGTGCATCCTCTGAACGGCGGATCGAACCGCATTACCTCATGTTAAATTATCCGGTTTGGTACGTGATCGCATTTGATCATCTGCGCAATGCGCCGCGCACATTTCGGTGTGACCGAATTCTGACGGCGGAGATGACGGGGGATCATTTCCGGCTGTTGCCCAAGGAAGAGTTTCAGGAGACTTTAGACAAAAACGGCCTTCTGATATGATTGCACCACAAACACTCATATGAACGCACCCAAAACGCAAGTAACGCAGATTTCACGTAAAAAACGCAAAATCGCGCAAGCTGTTCGTTCTGTCATGCATTCATGAGAAAATTTCCGCCTCAGATCAGCGGTAAGCTGATCCCCCTACTTGAAACACCCCACATACTCGATAAAATCTCTCAGCAATTTTAAGTATTTGTCGTTCCAGAGGATGATCCATGAAACTATTACACTCATGCGTGGCTGCTGCAGCACTCGTCGCGTTTTCGTTTAGCGCTCAGGCGGAAACCCGCGTCACTTATAAATCAGCGAAAACCTCATCCTCTTATTACCAGATGGCAGTACAGATTGCGGAAGCAATGAAGGAAGCCTCAGGTGGAGATATCATTGTAACCGTTGAAGAAAGTCAGGGTTCTGTTCAGAACGTGATGGAATCCGCTGTGCGCCCGGGCAACTACGTTTTCACCACGCCGCCTGTACTGGTGAAGCTTGCCAAGGGCGGCAAGGCGATGTTCGAAAAACGGGCAAATCCCAAGTTCGGTGAAATCCGTGCACTGTTCCCGATCCCGTCTTTGACCATGCACTTTGTTGTTGGTGAAGACAGCGGTATTGAGAGCTTTGCGGACTTGAAGGGTAAGAAAATCCTCATCGGCAAAGGCTCCTTTGGTGCGCGTGAAGGTGCTAAGTACCTGAAACTGTTTGGCCTTGAAGGTGAAGTAGAGCTGGCAGATGTAGAGCTTTCCAACGCTGTGCCTGCGCTGAAGAACGGCCAGATTGATGGTTTCGTGACCGCCGGATCTTACCCGGCGCCAAACGTGATTGAGGCTGCTGCTGGGACAGGTGTTGATGTTCTGTCTCTTTCTGATGACCAGATCGCTCAGACCAAGCGCACCAAACTGGTGATCCCGGCTGGCACTTACGCTGGTCAAGACGCTGACATCACAACAACTTCTCTGCCAGTTGTGGCTTACACAACAACGCAGATGGATGATGCAACCGCATATGCGCTGACCAAAAGCTTCTGGGACCAGAAGGAAAAAATGGGCAAGGGTGCAGCATGGTGGAACGGCGTAGACAAAGATCTGCTCAGCAACATCAGCGGCAAAATCCATCCGGGTGCACTGAAGTTTTATGATGAAGTTGGGTACACAATCACCGACGCGCAGCGCTAAGCGCATTCATCTTATTAAAAATTCAGGCCCGGAGTATATTCTTCGGGCCTTACTCCTTCTGGGTTATTTCGTTGAATAGAATTCACCGTTCCGTCTGGCTGGTGCTCGGTCTGGCCACCGTGCTGTTTCATCTGGGTCTGATCTTTTCCGGTCTGGTTCCCAATCTGGTCAGTCGTCCTTTGCACATGGCACTGGCCTTGCCTTGGGCGCTCATCCTGATGGCACGTAATCCCCTTGAAAAGGTGACGGGTTATGTGCTCACAGCCTTCGGTGTTTTCGCGGCTGGTTGGATTGCATGGAACCACTCGGACCTGTCGGATCAATACGGCTATCTCATTGATGATTTTCAGCTTTATCTGGCATTTGGCCTGCTGATCACGGTGCTGGAAATGGCGCGTCGAGCCATTGGCTGGCCGCTGCCACTGGTGGCGTTGATTGCGCTGGCCTATGGCATGTTTGGGCAACATATCCCCGGTGAGTTTGGCTATGCAGGTGTCCCGCTGGAAAGTTTTCTCGGTACCATGACCATTGCTGAAGGGGGATTATGGGGCAAGCTGACGGGAGTATCTGTTGGTGTTGTCGCGATCTTTGTGATCTTCGGTGCGTTTTTGAATGCCGGAGAAGCAGGCGCTGGTTTCATGAATGTGGCCGCTGCCGCCGCAGGTAAACTGAAAGGCGGAACTGCAAAAGTCTCAGTGATTTCATCGGCTTTGTTCGGCTCCATCTCCGGCTCGGCTTCTGCAAACGTGGCGTCTACCGGCGCGATTACGCTGCCGGCCATGACCAAACTGGGCTACCCGCGTGCACTTGCCGCCGCCGTGGAAGCTGTTGCCTCCTCAGGGGGACAAATCATGCCGCCATTGATGGGAGCAGGTGCTTTTGTCATGGTGGAACTGACCGGCGTTCCCTACACCGGCATCATGGCAGCTGCGATTTTGCCCGCATTTTTGTACTTTTTCGCGGTCTGGATGGGTATCAATGCCTTTGCCCGGCGCTATGAGCTGAAGGGATTGGCAGCGGACGACCAGCCGGATACGCGCTCGGTTATCATCACCTCGCTGTTCTTCCTTGTGCCGTTCACGGTACTGCTCTGGGCCATGTTCGTGCTGGGTTATACCCCTCAGTATGCCGCCTGTCTGGCGATTATGGCTGCGGTTGTGCTGCTGCTGATCGACAAAAACTTCAAGGTAGATCTGCGGAAAATCGGAGGGCGCTTCGAGCAAGCGCTGATGAACTCCGGCAAGCAGGTGGCGATGATCGCGTCGATTATCCTCTGTGCGTCCATCATCATCGGCACGCTTGGGGTGACTGGCCTTGGAGTGAAGATCACCTCACTTATCCTCTCTGGTTCCGGCGGCATGTTGTGGCCTGCGCTGCTGCTGACGGCTCTGGCTTGCATGGTGTTAGGCATGGAAGTGCCAACAACAGCGGCCTATGTCATCTGCGTTTCTGTTGCTGGTCCTGCGCTCATTGATATCGGGCTGGAGCCGCTTCAGGCACACCTGTTCGTGTTCTGGTTCGCGCTGCTCTCTACCATTACTCCCCCTGTTTGCGGAGCGGTGTTTATCGCTGCGGGTATGGTCAATGAGAACTGGTTGAAGGTCGCGTTGTTTGCGATGGCGCTGGGGATTGGCCTTTACCTTATCCCGTTGGGAATGATAGCAAATCCGACGCTGATCACGCTTGTGAGTTCGCCAGTCTGGTCGTTGGTGGCAACAGTGAAGGTGGGGCTTGCGCTCTCTGCAATTTCCTACGGAGTCATCGCACCATTCTCACCACTTATCCGCGGTGGCCTGATCGCAGGTGGTGGCGTTTTGCTCTTCATCTGAGTGCATAAAAAAACAGGCGCTGCTCTGGGTGAACAGCGCCTGCAAGTGTGATCTAACCCGTTGTCTACTCGGGAGACTAGGCAAACTGGGTTAGATTTGTGAGGTCAAGAACCTCATCGAACACCTGCGGGGCAGCGCCCAAAACAGGATACGGGGCACTTGGGTTCTCAGCCATCGGAAATGGGAGAATTTTCCCGCCAGCTTCAGTGATAAGGCAGTATGCAGCCATGCAGTCCCAGGCAGACATGCGCGGCTCAACGTAGCCAACCAAGCGCCCCGCAGCGACCCATGCCAACATCAATGCACCGGAGCCATAACGAGTGTAGCTCACGCCTGCGGACATCAGGTCTTCGAACATTTTACCGACCTGCGCAGGAGCAACGCGGTCATTCGCGCCAACGCCCAACATGCCGGTCTGCAGGTTAAATCGATCAGTCACCCGAACTGGGGAACCGTTGAGAGTGGTGCCTTTGCCGCGCAGCGCCGCAAAGCGCTCCTTGAGGACCGGAACATCAATGATGCCGATGGCAGCGCCGTCTTTGTCGGTTACGGCGATGCACACGCACCACCCCGGTAAGCCATTGAGAAAAGGGGCAGTTCCGTCAATTGGGTCGATGACCCAGGTGTAACCGGTCGTCCCTTCCACAAAGCCAAATTCCTCACCAAGCAATGCATCCTCAGGGAAGTTTTTGGCGATTAGACTGCGGATTTTCTGCTCTACGGCTTTGTCAGCTTCAGAAACGACATCCTGCGGATGCCGTTTTGTGTCGATGTTCAGATCATCGCGATTGGCGAAGTGCTCAAGGGCAAGCGCTGCCGCTTCATCAGCCATCTTTTGGGCAACGTTGAAGCGTTGCTCTAACTCGGCAGCTTGGTCCAGAACTGTTTCAGTGGTCATTTTTTACCGCCAATCAGTGCAAGACCGCGTGCATCAAAGTCGATGCCAACAGAGGTGCCGTTTTCCAGCAATTCGTCTGTGTGGTTGTCGATGACAAACAGCAGACCAAGGTCGCTCATAACTTCGTACTGGAAATGATCACCCAGATAAGCCGCGGATTTGATCTTGCCGGTTGGACCGCCATTGACATCTCTGCTGAGCTTGATGGAGTTGGCACGAGCGGCCAGTTTGCCCTTGCCAATGCTGTGGTTACGGCTGCGCAGGTCAAAGCCCTTGCCGCCAATTTGAACGTTTGCAGTCTCTGCATTTACGTCGCTGATATCACAATCAAGGATGTTTGCTTCGCCGATGAAGTCCGCGATGAACTCGGAAGCCGGGCTCTCATAAAGCTCATAGGGCGTGCCATCCTGCTCAATGAGACCGTCACGCATCACAACAATGCGGTCGGAAACTGCGAGCGCTTCTTCCTGGTCGTGGGTGACGTAAACTGCAGTGAAATCAAGTCGTTGCTGGATTTCGCGGATTTCAGTACGCACCAAACGGCGCAAGCGGGCGTCCAGATTGGAGAGCGGCTCATCAAGCAGAAGAACCTGCGGCTCCAGAACCAGTGCACGGGCAACTGCCACACGCTGCTGCTGGCCACCGGAAAGCTCGGAAGGAAGACGCGGTGCTTTTTCGCGCAGGCCGACAAGGTCGAGACCTTTCAGAGCCAGATCTTCTGCGTCTTTGAAGCCACTGGATTCTAAGCCGTATTTCACGTTCTCAAGCACGCTCATGTGCGGGAACAGAGCGTAGGACTGGAACACCATGGACACGTCACGTTCGTTCGGTGGAAGACGGGTGACGTCATCTCCACCAATCATGATGCGGCCAGATGTTGGGGTTTCCAACCCTGCGATCATGCGCAGGGTTGTTGTCTTGCCACACCCGGATGGCCCCAGCAGGGTAACCAGCTGACCCGGCTCAATCGTGAGATTGAGGTTCGGGATTGCGGTAAAGTCGCCGTAGTTTTTGCCGACATTTTCGAAGCGGACCTGACCAAATTTGGAATGTGTCATGCTGCGACTTCCTTCAGTTTACCCTGAGCAGGAGATTTTTGAGTGTTTTCCGGACGACGGAGTTTTCTTTCACCAACCAGCAGCTGGAAGATGAGAATGATGGTGACCATCACGAAGATGAGAACGGAGCTGTAGGCAATCGCCACGCCGTATTCGCCGTTCTCAACCAGACCGACCACATAGGCCGTCGCCATGTTGTATTTTGCGCTCACAAGGAAGATGACCGCAGAGATGGATGTGATCGCACGCACGAAGCTGTAGACCAGTGCCGCCTGAATGGCTGGACGCAGCAGCGGCAGGATCACTTTTTTCAGTGTACGCGCGCTGTTTGCACCCAGTGTCAGGGAAGCTTCATCCAGATTCTTGTCCAGCTGAGACATCGCCGCCACGCCGCCGCGCACACCCACTGGCATGTTACGGAACACGAAGCAGAAAATCAGGATCAGAGCGGTACCTGTCATCTGCAATGGTGGCAGGTTGAACGCCAGAATGTAGCTGATACCAATCACGGTGCCCGGAATTGCGAAGCTCATCATCAGGCCGAATTCAAAGGCGGATTTGCCCGGGAAGTCCTGACGAACGATGAGCCATGCGGATAGGATGCCAACTGCAGCAGTCAATGGGGCTGCGGCTAGAGCGATCCACATTGTGGTCCAGAAGCTGTTCCACGCAACGCCGGTAAAGGCAAAGCCGTTTTCAAACGAGATGGAGAACGCGGTGATGTAGTGCGCCAGCGTGACACTGTGGTCCAGACCCCAGACTTTCACGAAGCCACCGAACAGGATCAGGCCGTACACAGCAACGGTGAACAAGCTCCAGAGAGCAACAATAGTGCCGACCGGGATTGCAATACGCCGTGGCAGTTTTGAGTAACGGCCACCATCACCCTTACCAGTTACAGTCGCGAAGTTCCGCTTACCAAGCCACATCCGCTGCGCAAAGAAGGCAGAGAGTGTGAAGCCGAGGAGGATCATCGCCAGAACTGCTGCGCGGGACGGATCACTCTGTGCACCAACAACCGCGAAGAAGATCTCTGTTGAGAGCACGCCGCCGTTACCACCTAGAACCATCGGGTTGCCGAAGTCAGCCATGGACTCGATGAAGCCGATCAGAAAGGCGTTTGCCAGACCCGGTGCCATCAGAGGCAATGACACTTTGCGGAAGGTTCTCCAGCGGCCAGAACGCATGGTCTGGCTTGCTTCTTCCAGCGACGGGCTGATGCCTTCAACAACGCCAACCAGCACGAGGAAGGAGATTGGTGTGAAGCTGAGCATCTGTGCAATCCAGATCCCCGGAAGACCGTAGATCCAGCGGCCCAGCTCAAGACCTGTTGCAGCTTCAATGGCCTCGGTGACAAAGCCTGTACGGCCCAGCATCAGGGTCAGAGAAAGACCAATCACGAAGGGAGGCGTGATGATTGGCAGGATGCTCAAGGTGCGCAGACTTTTGCGGAATGGCATCTGCGTGCGGGTTACGATCAGTGCAAACGCAAGGCCCAGGAGGGTGGAGCCTGCCGCTGTTGCAATCGCGAGGAACATGGTGCGCCATGCAATGCCGCAACTTCCGCCAACCAGACAGTTCAGCTTCCAGATTTGCGGATCGGTGATGTTCCGCATGACACCTTCAGTGGTGAAGTTGCCACGGAAATCCTGAAACGCGCCAGCGAACATGGACAGAATTGGGTAGAATACGAAGGTCGCTACAAGCAGGATCAAAAGCGAGACGGCGGTGAGGACAATCGCGTCGCCTTTGAGAGCGCCCTTTTCAGCCAGGCCAAATGAAATGAAGGTGGTGAAGGTAAGTGCGAGCAACACGGCACCGGCGCCAAACGCAGGCTGACCATCGATACGGCCAAATGTTGCTTCCAGCAGGCTCCAGTTCCAGCCACGCAGGCCAATGGAAAGGCCTTCCAGCACCATCCAGAACAGGCCAAGAGCACCGATGATGGCAATCAGTTTGCCACGGTGGCCCGGCGCAGATTTCAGGCGCAGATATCCGGCAGCACCAACAAGAGCAAACACGGGGAGCAGTTGCAGCTTTCCTAGGAAGAGCTGGAAAAAGCCCGGCCAATAACGCTCTTTGCTCAGTAGATCCAAGACCCATTCGCCGCCAAAAAAGCCGCTGCGAATGTGGAACCAAGGCAATATAAACAACCCAAGGACGCCGCATATAAGTGCGAGGTCCAGCCGACGATTTTCATTTGTCATTTGGAAAAACCAGATTTTTTGGGGAAACGGGGCGAGCGTTAACTCGCCCCGATCTCAATCAGTTTGCAGCAGCGCCAACTTCCATGTCCCAGCGTGCCAGCAGGTTTCTGCGGCGGTCACTGCTTCCGTATTCCGCAAAATCGTAGTCGATCAGACGTACGTTCTCGAGCTTAGGAGCAGCTTCTGGCTGGGTAGAACCCTTGTTGGATGGAATCTGGTAGGAACCAGTTTCCGCCATCAGGTTCTGTGCTTCTGGAGTTAGCACCCAATCGTAGAACACTTTTGCAGTGTCTGGGTTTGGCGCACCGTCAATGAGAGACATTGAACCGATTTCGTAACCGGTGCCTTCACATGGAGCGACAACCTCAATTGGGAAGCCTGCTTCAGCCTGTTTCACTGCATCGTGCATAAACACGATACCGAGACCTGCTTCACCGCGGGCCGCTGCTTTAACAGGAGCGGAACCGGACTTGGTGTACTGCGATACGTTCTTGCCCATAGCCAACAGGTATTCGAAGGCTTCTTCTTCACCCATCAACTGAACGAGAGTAGCAAGTGCGGTGTATGCGGTGCCTGAAGAGTTTGGATCTGCAATAGAGATTTCGCCCTTCAACGCAGGATTTAGCAGGTCAGACCAGCATTTAGGGCCTTCGATGCCCTTTTCCGCGAGGATCTCTTTGTTGTAGCCCCAGCCTAGTGCGCCAGAGTACACGCCTACTGTGCGGTAGCCGGAAGTTTCAGCCTGAGCAACAGCCCATGGCAGAAGTTCTTCCAGCATTGGCGATTTGTAAGCGACAGAGAGCTGATCGTTTGCTGCCTGCAGATGCGGATCTCCGGTTCCACCCCACCATACGTCCGTCTGCGGGTTGCGAGCTTCTGCACGGATCTTTGCATAAGCTTCGCCTGAAGAAAGACGGATCATGCTGACGTCAGCACCCGACTTTTCTTCAAACTTTGCTGCGAGCTTTTCGCACAGAGCGTTGTCAGCGGAGCAGATGACATTGAGTTCATCTGCAGACGCCGCGCTTGCACCAGCACCCACAATGAGGGTTGCACCCAACAAAGCTTTCTTAATGGATTTCATGTTTACTCCTCCCAAACACGTTGTGTACACGTGTACATAATATAGTCGGCTAAATTTTTGCAATGTCAACTTTATTCCAAGAAAGACTAATTTATTTTCTGGATATTTCCTGATATGCAGATGCAAACGTGTACAATAGTCAGCGAAATTTGATGTCGGAAAAAGTGTCTTCAAGAAAGCAGCAGGTCAGGGCTGAGGACGTAGCGCGCCACGCTGGCGTGTCCCGTGTTTCTGTCTCCAGAACCTTTACTCCGGGGGCCAGTGTTTCTGACGCGACGCGCGCTAAAGTATTGAAATCCGCAGAAATACTAGGGTACCGCGTCAACCGCCTCGCAAGCAGTCTCAACCGCTCTGAAAGTGGTATCGTGGCGCTTGTCGCTGCTGAGATTGATACGCCGCACCGCGCTGCGATGATCGCTGAACTCTCTGAAAGGCTACAGGCTGCTGGTAAGGTAACAATGCTTATCAACACCAGTGGATATGAGGAGCGTGTGAAGGATGCACTGCTTCAGGCCATCAGTTTTCGCACAGAAGCCGCGATTATTTTGTCCGGTGCGCCCGATCCTTCCTTAGCCGACACATGTTTTAGCAATGGCATGAAGCTGGTTTTGATCAATCGTGAGGAAGATTTCCCGGGTTCTCTACAGATCGGGCCGGATAACAGGGCAGCAGGCAAGACCGCGCTGAAGGCTCTTTTGCGTGCAGGATGTAAGCGAATCGCCCTTGCAAACTCTGCAAATGCGACCTGGAGCATTGTGGAACGACAGAAGGGTTTCCTTGCCACTGCAGAAGAAGCCGGAGTTGATGTTCTGTGTGAGGTGGATGGTTTCACATCCTATCAGGCAGGTCTGGAGCTGGGAACGGCACTGCTTGATCGTGAAGACCGTCCGGATGGCATCTTCTGCACGACAGACCTGATTGCGTGCGGGGTCATTGATGCTGCGCGTCAACGATTTGGCTTGCGCGCACCAGATGATCTTTCAGTGATTGGGTTTGACAATATTCAGCAGGCAGAATGGGAAGGATATGACCTGACCACCTTTGCGCAGCCGACGGATCAGATCATCGACAAGTGTCTTGAATGGTGCACCACGGAACAGCCATCCAGTGAAACGGTGAAGCTGCCCGCCAAGTTTGTGTGGCGTAACAGCGTGCAAAAAGCGCGTGTGCCTATGAAGTAGCAGAGTCTCAGGCTTGAGGAACGAGCCTGACCTGCTCATAGGCCTCATAGAACTCCGCAAACATCTCCTGAATGCCTCGTATGGGAACACCAAGGCTGTCGCGCTTGCTGAAGTCAAAGCGCGTTGGCGGTTCCGGGTCTTTGCCAAGTGGGGTTGGGAGCGCTTCTAGCGGCACATACTCAGCAATCTCCTGGTAAATCCGGCGCCAAGTCCAACTGCCGCTCACAGCAAAGTAGCGTCCGGAGGCCTCTGACTGCTCTAAAGCGGCCAATGCCATCCTTGCAAGATCCTGCGGGGAGGTGAGGGACATGGACCCTGCTGGAACTGTGCTGTGCCAGCCTGTTTTGCCGTGCCGTAGTTTTGCAAGAAAGCTGAGAACGTGACCTTTCAAGTGCGAAGGCAGGAGAGGGGCGCCCACCATCATGCTTGGCAAGAAGGTGCAAAGCTTCATGCCATGTTGCTCGGTGAACTCCTCTGCCGCTGCTTCCATTACAGTCTTTTGTGCCTGCGCATATTTCCTCTGCTGAATCTGCATCTCGGCATCTGAAATGTCCTTGTCCTCCTGCTTTTTAAAAGAGGGGGTGGCTGGTTCTGCGGAGGCTGTACTGGAACAGAGCACTGCTGTTTTAACACCTTGCCGATGTGCTGCTTTCAGGATGTTCAGACAAGCTTGTTCTGCAGGTTGAATGATCTCTTTCAAGCCGCGCTCGCGACCCAACTCCGCAGCAGGCGTCCCGTCTACACCGTGTTTGGTTGTTGGAATGCAGGCGATGAACACAGCCTTCGCTTGTGTCATTGGCGCATCGAACCTTTCAGAGTTGGATGTATCTGCTGAAAACAGGTGCAGTCGTTCCGCCGCGCCGGGCAAACGCATCAGGCCACTGACTTTATCAAGTTGGGAAATGTCGCGCATGGTGCCGTTGACGCGGTAACCGCGGGCCAGGGCTTCTTTGACCATGTAAGCCCCTGCCAGCCCGCTGGCTCCTGCAACGCAAATGGTTTTGATTTCAGTACCCCTCATCAATCCCTCCAGTTCCAGCAGCCTGATGGCTCATCTGAATGGAACCATGCCAGCAGTACATTCTCATTGCACATCGGAAGTTCTGAGGCAGGTCCTCAGAAAATCTGAGAGGTCGTCCTCAGCAAACCTGAGGAGAGCATTTCAAAGAAACAATTGGAATGTGGGGCATGATTTGAGGTCATCTGGCGACCAGAAAAAGACACCGCGCGATGAGCGGGCCAAGGTGCAGTCAACAACCTCCCCTAGGGTTCCGTCGCTCATCCAAAGGCGCCAATCGCGCGGCACCTCCATCATCTTGAAATGGATTTTACAGAGAGGATTTTTCCATGGTCACCAATGACACTCCCGACAAAGCCCGCATTCTGATTGGGGCGAGCGCATCTCTGGATGCGACTCTGCTACCCAACTATCTGCGCGAGATCAAGAATTCGATTGATTGCACTCTCACCGCCATGTTCACACCCAATGCCATCAACTTTGTGAACATGGACAGCATCGCGCTGTTCGTAGACCGGGTGATCTGCGGAGATGACCCGAAGGACTGGTCCACCGACAAACCGGGACGTATCGCAGCCGAGCACGATATTCTCGCCGTGATGCCAGCAACGGCGAATACACTGTCTGGTGTTGCCAATGGATCTTCACTCAATCGACTGACCACCGTCATTCTTGCTGCTGAGTTTCCGGTGCTCTTCTTTCCGGTGATGGGCGGACCCATGTGGAAAAAAGCCTCCGTCAGACGCAATGTGGCGCAGATCCGCGAGGATGGTTACGAGGTTTGTGATCCGGTTTGGCGTGAGAATTTTGACCCGCATATGGGCAAGATCCACGGGCACCAATCCCTGCCAGACCCTGAGGTGGTGGTGGAGCAGATCAAGAAGCATCTGCCTCAATATCAGGTGCGCAGAGAGCTTGAGCTGAGCTAATTTAAGCAGCTTTCCCGACCGACAAAAAGCCCGCCGCTCAGGAGAACGGCGGGCTTTCTCGTGATCCTGAAACAATCAGGATGCGGAGGAAACCGGTGCTTCAATTGGTTTGAAGACCTTGGTCTGAACCCAAAGCGCGACATACATGCCCAGGCCAAATGAGAAGTGCGTCATGAGGCTTTTCAGGCGAGCGAAGTCCGGGTTCGGCCTGTTGGAGGCCATCACACCAGCGCCAAGAGATGGCTGCATGACAAAGAATGGGAACACGATCATCACAACACCAAACAAGATCGCAAGGATCAGGGATGGTTTTTGCAGCTGACGATTTCCAAAAATCATGACGAAGGCTGCAACGAAGACGATCCCGACCAGATAATGCACCGTCCAGCCAATGGTTGCTTCTCCTGCGATAGGTGCAGCGCGGCGGATGCTTTCGTGCGTGAATTGTCCGTCCAGCATATGACCCAGCCAGCGGCCAACCACTGAGAAGTTGCTCTGCGGAATGCCAAAGAGGCTATCTGCTGCGATGGCCCAGATATCCATGAAGAGCGTTGCGCCAATGCCAACAAAGAGAATGCGGAGTGCTAAACCAGTTCGATTTTCCATAGTACCTGTTCCTTTAGATCTGCGGGTGCTTTGCCGGAAGTGGCGCTTGCAAGTGCTCCCTTTTCTGGGGTGATAAAAAAAGCAGGCCGCGAGGGGATTGGAGTGCGGCCTGCAAGTGCAAGCTAAGTCAGGAGGAGCTGACCTAGCGGCTGCCTGCACATTTCTTGATGTCGCTGATTTGCTTCAGAGGCTGCAAAGAGGTCTCTGCTACGTAAGAGCCGATCTGGTAGCCCAACATGTCGCCAACAGCGTTAGAACGGCGGTAGTGAACGCCGCCAAGAACGCGGGATTCTGACTCTTCCTCAGCAAACTGCTGGAAGCTGACATAATCTTTGGAAAGACCGCCCTTACCGTTGAAGGTGAAGGCCATTTTGCCGTCGCCAAAGACGGATTCCATGACTTTCTGAGCCGCGCTGCCGCTGGTGCAATGCTGACATGGATATTCAGGATGCATTGGTGCTGGCACCAGAGAGCTCCACTCCATACCGGCTTTGAGGGTTGGGTGCTTATAGGTCTTGCCCAGAGCTTCCATTGCTGTTTGCGGACGCCACAACGCGTACTCATATTTTGCGTTGAAACCAGCAACTAGTGAGTCTGTCAGCGCAAGGTTGAGAAGCGCCAGTGTGCGGGCTTCTTCCAGCATGGACAGATCACAGGACGCACTGCTTTTGCGAGCGATCTGGTTCCATGCACCGGAGCCGGAGCCTGCGTGAAGCTTGGCGATGAAGACGTTGTCCTCATTAGTCTGCGTTTCCTTGCCGCCCAACTTTACGACTTCACTCAGACCACGCTGATACTGCATGCTCTCCAGCGCTGGAGGTGGCGGCACGCGGAAATGCGTTGCAGAGGACAGAACAAATGGCTTCATCTCACGAATTTTCGGCGCAACCATCTGGCGTTTAGACGTTGGCTGATACACACCCGCTTCTGCTGGACCTGGCGTGTAATCTGTTGAGAAGTTAGCGTTGTCTGATGCGCGCGCTGCCAGAATTTGCTCCGCAACAGCTTGGCCCAGAGCAATGCCGGACTGAGGGCTCTTCAGGTTTGCAAGGCGCTCTTTTGCTGCAATTTCCAACTCCGCTTTACGCTCTGGCATAAGGGTCGACAGAACGTGCAGGGCCGCCTGAGTGACGGCTGCTTGCGCAGATGCATCCGGATTGGTTGAGCCAGTATATGCGTAAGGAGCGTAGGTGCCCTCAACTGCGTTTGCGGCATCGAACATTGCAGTATGCAAAATTGTCAGGGCGCGCTGGCGTTTGGCTCCTGGCCATTTTTCAGCGTTGAAAAGGCCCATGGCGGTGTCTTGCCAGTCAGCAGCCAATTCTGCTTTGGCGGCTCCACCAGTAATCACGAGCGCCAGAGCGCCGCTGTAAGCAATTGTCTTCAACCAAGTAAATCGGGTCGTCATACTAAAACCTCGCAATTTGAAAACGGCTATAGCTAGGAATGGAAATTCGCTTTGCACAAATCGAAAGAATGGAAGGCGGGCCTCAGAATTTGTGTGGGCCCGCCTGAGGGTGCTTAAAGAAATCCGAGTAGGTACCACCACAGCATGTCGATTGGGACAAGCAGGAACAGGCTGATCGCAAACAGCGTCAGGCACAGTTTGATCACGGCCTTCGGCGGCAGGTTTCCAACCTGAATGGCGGCGACCAGTGGCGGCGCCTGAAACGGCAGAAATACATTGGAAAACGCCATAACCTGCGTCATCAAAACAGTCTGCAAGGGCAGGCCAGTGGCATCTGCCAGATCCCCGGCAACAGGGGTCATCACCGCAGGCACACCCGGCAGGTTTGTTGCCATGGCAACCAGTGTCGACAGGCCAGTGAGGACGGACAGGTTCCAAATTGGTGTGTCCTCAGCAAACCCGGCTTTGCCGCCAACAGCCTGAACCAAAGCCTCACCCAGTCCGGCAACTGAGATAACCGCTCCCAGCCCCATGATGCCCGCGACGAACATCAGAGAGCCATAGCTCAGGTCCTGATTGATGCAGGTTTTGGAAGTCAGCTTGGCATTGGGCCAGAAGCAGGCGAGAGCCGCAGCAAGACCAACCCATGCAGGACCAATCGGATGCAGGCTGTCCGTCAGCCAGAAGATGAGGCACAGGGCCAGAATGATCATCAGGCGCCGTTCAGGAGCACTAACGGGTGGTACTTCCTCTGTGGTCTCATGCGCGTCCTGAGGAAGTTTGTCCGGGAACAGGACCAGCGTCAGACCGATAAGGATGAGTGATTTCAGGATGCCCAGAACCGGGAAGTTCAGACGCAGGTAATCCCAATAGGAAATGCTGAGGTCATACAGACTCTCGCTCATCCCCGCGAGGATCATGTTGGGGGCATTGGCAGGCAGAATGGTGAAGGCTGGAGCGAAGGTCGCAAAGGCCGCCGCACACAGCATACCTGTGCGCCCGTTGGAGCCGGGCTTGAAACCGATCTGTGCAGCAAGGGCGGAGATCACCGGCAGCAAAATCATGATACGGCCAATGGAAGACGGCACCACAAACGCCAGCGCCACACTGAAGGCAACAATGCTGGAGACCAAGCCGGCATAGCTGTTGAGCGGCAAACGCATCAACAGAACGGCAGCTCGTTTGTCCAGCTTGGTGTGCTTGATGGAGGCGCCAAGCACAAGGCCTGCAAACAGCAGCCAGAAGGTTGACGTCTGGAAGCCGGAGAACACCACGTCCGGCGGAGCAATGCCTATCACGATGGCAACGAAGAAGAAGGCGAGCGCGGTCCAGTATTCCGGCACCACACCTGTTGCCCACAAGCCGAGGCAACCAACGGATAAAACCGCAGCAACGGCCATGCCAGCAGGCAGATAAGCGGAAGCCAGAAGGCCCGCGATTGTGGCGGCAATAGCCACTCCAAGAAACTGCCAGGTCTGTTTGGTGTTAAACGAGGATTTTATTTTTTCGGGCGTGGGACTGAGCCCGGAGGCCGGAGCTGTGTCGTGCTGGGTGTGATCTGTCATAGCGACCTGTGATTCTGATTTTGAAAAATGAGGTGCCAGAACTATGATTTTCGCGCTTGCCAATAATCCAATCGATTTATCAGAGGCATAGCCTCAGCATTTTCGAATATGCTGATAAATGCGCCCTCAGGAAAGCTGAGGTAGCCTATCTGATAAATCGAATTTACTCGGATATCGTCTCCAAGTATCGATCTGTTGTTAAGGTAGGCTTTGGCTTTGGAGACGTTAAGTGTTTAATTTTGCAACCTATTACGGCTTCATAAATGAATAATCAGCAGGAAACCACGGTGTCTTCAGGCATCATCATGAACCCGATTGGCTTTGTGCGCTCAGGCTTTTCAGAAACGCGCGAATGCCCGAAGTCCAGTCGTCGCAACCCTGCCCAGAGCCAACTGGAAATTGCCTCTCCTTATGCGGATGCGCTTTTGAACATCACGATGGCCTCTCATCTTTGGGTGATGTACTGGCTGCACCACTCTGACGGAACCGCGCTTGTTCGGCGTGCCCGCGGAGAGGAAGCAGCACGTGGTGTTTTTGCCAGCCGTTCACCCAACCGGCCGAACCCGATTGGTTTGAGCTCGGTTGAATTAATCAAACGGGACGGCAACGTTTTGACAGTGAGTGGATTGGATTGCATCGATGGCACGCCAATTCTGGATATCAAACCCTATGTCCCTATAGAAGACCACCAGCCAACTGCGCAAATTGCGTGGCAGCCATGATCCGGAACCTGAGGATGCGCATGTTGCCGTGCGTCCCGCTCAGAAAGTCTGAGACATGCACATCTTTCACCAACCTCTTGTGCGCGTTGTAATTGCAGCTGTCGCGGCTCTGCTGCTGACAATAGCTGCGGGGATTGCTGGTCCCATAAACCAGCTTGTTATAACCGATGCCCGCGGAGATCGCGGGATGTTGGCGCCTTATGTTCATGGCAGAAACGGCATTGGTTACCTCTACACCACATACGTTTTTGATAGCCTGTTGAGTCAGTCGAAAGACGGCGATCTGGTCCCTGCACTGGCGCGGCGCTGGACTGTTTCCAAGGATGGCTTGACCTGTGATCTGTATTTGGATCTGCGTGCGTCCTGGCATGATGGGCAGCAGGTTACAGCGGCAGATGCAGCTTTCACTTTTAGCTACATGAAGGAACATCCGTACGTCTTTGTTTCCGTCGAGAATGTGAGAGAAGCCGAGGTTATCTCTCCTGATCACCTCAAGATCTTTCTCAAAAAGCCAGATGCAGGGTTGCTGAACGGGCTCCTGCTTTCCATGCCAGTCCTGCCAAAACACGTTTATCAGGATGTGGTTGAACCACAGCGTTTTGCAGAACCGGATGCTGTTATTGGCAGCGGACCTTACCGCCTTGTTGAGTACAGCAAGGCACAAGGGCGCTATGTGCTGGAAGGCAATGCAGACTATTATCTGGGCAAGCCGAAATTTAAACGCATTGCAATTGTGAAGATGGCGACAGATGCGGCGTTGCGGGCGGCTCATGCTGGGGAGATTGACGTGATTTCCTATCTGCCTCCGGACCGTTTGGAACAGGCCGAAGCGATAGGCATGAACGTTGCCAAGGCGTTTAGCCACCATTCCCTGCGTCTTGGGTTCAACCACAGCGGACGATTCAACGACAAGACGCTTCGCCACGCGATTGCCTATGCGATTGACCGGCCTGCCATCATCGAAACTGTTTTCCAAAAAACGGCAGATGTTGCAGATACCGGGTTCATTCAGGAGGAGTCGCCCTGGCATTCTGAAGACAAACATCCTGAGTATTCCTTTAATCCTCGGCGGGCCACTGATCTGCTGTTCTCTAAAGGGTGGGACCGAGGAGAAGATGGGCTGTGGTATCGTGATGGAGAGCGGGTTGTTTTACGCCTTCTTGCCAGCAGGCGCGAAAGCAAAACAGCGAAAGTCCTTGCAGAACAACTGGAGACCTTTGGCATAGAGCTGGAGGTTCGCATTTTAGAGCGTGCCGCGCTTCAGGACACTCTGTCTGAGGGCAATTATGATCTGGCCCTTTATGCCTCCGGTACTCTTGGCGATCCGAATGGAATCATGCGCCGTGTGTTTGGGCGTAAATGGGCTAGCGATGGCTATCAGAGTGAGCATCTGCAATCGCTGGTGATTGCTCAGTCTGTTGCAACCAATAAAACGGAGAGGCAGAAAATTCTGGGCGAATTTCAGAAGGCTTATTCTGAGGAACTACCAGCCTATGCCATCGCAAATCCTCACATGGTGACGGCTTACAACGATAAGCTTTCAGCCCTTCAGTTTATGCCCGGCGGTGTGGCGATCGGCGTCCCTTCAGCACTCCATAAATCCTATCTGGTTGATTGATCAGCTGGACACCCATTGTCAGCTGCCTTCGGGTGGCTGGCATAAGACAACCGACAACAGACAGGCCGTTCTTGTGGTACCTCCGATTATTTTAAACATGCTGTCTGGCCTTGGCATCCGCCTTCTGGTGTTTGCCCTGCTGGTTTTGCTGGTGTTCTTTTTACCGCGAATGCTTCCAGGGGATCCTGTTGAAGTGTTTCTTGCCTCTGATCTTTCTCGTAACCTCACTGGTGCGGAGAGTGCTGAACTCCGAGCCCAGTTCGGCCTGGCGGGAGATTGGCCGCAACAGCTTGGCGTTTACCTTTGGGACCTTGTCAGAGGCGATCTGGGATACTCGGTTCCGCATGCTGCCCCTGTCTCGGAACTGCTCAGAGCATCTATTCCCTGGACCTTGCTTCTGATCACCTGCGCTGCGCCGATTTTTCTTCTGGCAGGGGCTGCTGGTGGCATTGAAGCTGGCAAGGCGCCTGGGGCTTTCTTTGACAGGATTGCGACTGGCGTCGTGACAGTTGTCGCCAGCATTCCGCCATTCACCTCTGCCGTGCTGTTGCTGCTTGCTTTCGGCATTGTGTGGCCCGTGTTGCCCTCCGGTGGATCTGAGCCGTTTTTTCCCAGCAATAACCCGTTGCAGCGGGATTTTGACATTGCCCGCCACGCTGTGTTGCCTGTGCTGGCCCTGTCGCTGCACGAAATATCCCGGTTCTATTTTCTGGCACGGGGAGAGGCGATCACGCTGTCTCAGCGGCCTTTCATTCTCAATGCCTGCGGGCGTGGCATCAAAGGCTGGCGCTTGCGCACGGCTTATTACGGGAGAAGCCTGTTTCCGGTTTTTCTGGCACGAATGAGTGATGCGCTGACGGGCTTGTTTGGTGCTGTCCTGTTCGTTGAGATTGTCTTCTCTTATCCCGGAACGGGGCACTTGATTTATAACGCTATTTTGGATCGTGACTACGTTTTGTTGCAGGGTGCGGTTATCGTTATGGCTGGTTTGGTTCTGCTGCTGAACTGGGTCATTGATGCCGTCGCAACAAGCCTGGCGCGTAGAGGGTGATCTCATGCTTGGTTATTGGTCACCTATCACACAAAGTGCCGGTTTCATTTCACGAGGAGCGATTGCTGCCTCGGCTGTGCTGGTTATGGCAGGCTTTGCGCTGTCAGAAAGTTTGCCTCATTACAAGACCAGCCCGGATGTTTTGCAAGCCCCGAGCATGGACCACTGGCTTGGCACCAATGGGATTGGGCAGGATGTTTTTGTCGGCCTTGTAAGAGCTGCACCAATCACGGTGTTTCTCGCACTCATCACAGCCACCGCGGCGCTGGCGCTGGCTTTAGCAGCGTCCAGTCTGGCTGCGTTTGGCGGGCCGCGCATACGCAGCGCGGTCTTGCGACTGGTGGATGTGCTGCAGGTGATCCCGTCCATCCTGTTGCTGCTGTTGTTGGCGGCCTGGATACAACCCGGTTTCCTTGGGCTTGTGGTGCTTTTGTCGCTGACTGGCTGGCATGAGGATGTGCGTGTTGCTCTGCCGATTTTGCTGCGGGAGCTGACCCGCGAGAATGTGCATTTTGCGCGGAGGATGGGGGCCAGTCGCAGATACTGTCTGCGCCACCACATCCTGCCCGCGATCTGGCCCGCAATTGTCGGTCTATTTTTGCAAAATGTACGGCAGGCGGCCCTCAAAACTGCCGGTTTCGGGTTTTTGGGGCTGACTGATCCAAGGCTGTTGACCTGGGGCAGTATGATACAGGATTCAATGGACTATCTTTATACGGATGCATGGCTCTGGCTCTTGCTTCCACCAGCGGGTGCGCTTTCTCTGTTTCTTGTTGGCATTTTGATTATTGGTGAAGGCTACATGTCAAACGGCAGCCTCAGCGGAAAGGAACACCATGATCCGCGTTGAGCAGCTTAATCTTTACTATGGTCGCCAGTCTTTGCTTGAGGATGTCTCTTTTGAGATCCACAAAGGGCAAACTCTGGCGGTCATCGGAGAACCCGGCGGTGGCAAGACGAGCCTCGCCCGCTCTCTTATGGGTCTCATTCAAGGGCGCAGGCTGGCAGAAGATGAACAGCCATTGGCCTCCAGTCATTTCAGCTGGAATGGAGAGGCCTGGCTGGGAGACATGAATGTCCTGCGCTCGTCACGCGCGCAATTGCAAGGCATGCGGGGATGTTCTGCAGGCCTGATCGTACAAGCGCTGTCGGATGCATTAAACCCTCATTTGACCGTCCTGCAACATGTGCAGGAGATGCTGCAGGCTCATGGGCTTTATGAACGGGATGCGCTTGAGGAATGTGCCAGAGGGAATATTCCGGAGCGTCTTTTACATCGTTATCCTTCGGCTCTGAGCGGCGGTGAAATTCAGCGTGTGCTGACGGTGCTTGCTCTGGCGAACTCGCCTGAATTTCTGATCATGGACGAGCCGACCGCCGCGCTGGACAGTTTCAATCGGGAAATAGCCATTCGCTCGTTTCTGGCTGGGAGTGAGGACCGCTGCCAGATGCTGATCACACACGACATTGAACTGGCACGCCGTCTGGCAAGCCATGTGGCTGTGCTGCGCAAAGGCAGATTGACTGAGATCGGGACAGCTGAAGAGGTGCTCGACAGGCCGCGCAGCATCTACACCCAGCAACTGCTGAAACTGAGGCGAAACGCGCATAACTCAGCCCCGATCCTGGCAAGTGGAGAAGGGGGGTATCCGGAGTTGGAGGCACGTAGTGGTCATGGATTGACCCTTGATAAACTGCATCACAGCTTTGATGGAAGAGCCTTGCTCTCCAACATTTCAGCATTTGTGCCAGCAGGCCGGTGTCTCGCGATTTTGGGGGGAAGTGGAAGCGGCAAAACCACGCTTGCGCGGTTGCTGAGCGGTTATGAAACTGTGCAGGACGGCTTTGTTTATTGGCAGAACGAGGAAGGGCGCGCCAAGTCCGTGGTGGCGTTGATACCACAGCACCCGCACCGCGCTATGGCTTGTCATTTCACTGTCTACGAGGTCCTGAAAGAAGCGCTGATGCTGTCTGGCGGGGATCAGTCTGAGCTGACGCGGCTGTTGGAGCGGGTTGGTTTGCCGACGGATTCAGACTTCCTGCGCCGCAAAACCAGAAAGCTCTCTGGCGGTGAAGCGCAGCGATTGGTAATTGCACGGGCGTTGGCGACCCGACCTCAGTGTCTGGTGGCTGATGAGCCCACCTCAGCTCTGGACATGCAGGCCCGCAGTCAGGTGCTGGAGATCCTGCGCAGTGTGATGCGCAACAAGAAGATGGCTCTGGTACTTTTCACCCACGATCACGCCGCCGCCCGCTCGCTGGCAGACAAGGTCTGTCATTTGGAGCAGGGCGAACTCATTTGCAGCCAAGCCCCGCAAACAAATGCTGCCAGTTGAAAAAGAGCCAGCACGTTTTGGCAACGTGCTGGTTTGCTTAGGCTGGTGCTGCTTCACTTGACCGAATTGAACGTACGCGGTCCGAAAGCCAGTCCAGATCCGGATCGGCGATGCCGAGTTCGGTCAGGTGGTCTGCGGTGTTCCAGAGGTAGTCACAGTTCGGGCCACGCTCACCAGCGGCGGTCGCGATGATCTGCGCTTGCTCTTCGGCGTTGAACTGACCGTATTGCTCATGCTCGCGGTTGACCACATAAGTGAGCGCCTCAACCTCGCGTCCATCCTGCAGTTTAAGCGTGGTGATGATTTCTCTGTACGCTGGATTGAACAGCTCTCGTTTGCGTAAGTCTTCCAGCACCTTCTCTTGCCCATCACGGGGAATGCCCAAAGCAACGCCGCTGCAATACGCATCAGGTGCTGCATCCAGTGCCAAAACCAGACCGTGTTTGTCGAAGGTGCCACGGTAGCGCAGGGAGCACAGGCAGAACCGGCGTTTCCAACCGTCAAGACGAGCGGGCACTTGCTCAACGGGTTCAAAACCGGGGTGCCAGATGAGCGAGCCGTAGCCAAAGACCCAGAGAATATTTTCCATTTCTTTTCCCTTTTCAGGAGAACATTGAAAAGCACAAAGGGCACCGTGAAAGGCGCCCTTCGTGATCAAATCTCAGCTGATCAATCCATAATCAATTGATAGGATGCCACGAGACTGGTGTAAGGCGGCAGGAACACTGATTTCGGTTCCCCGTTCAGCAACACCGTGTCTTTTGCATCGAAATGCAGATGGATTGGTAGCGGCCCAAGCCAGTTGTTGGAGATCTTGCCAATGCGGTTGCCGCGGACAATCTTGTCCATTGGCTTCACCTGCAGAGTGGCCATGTCTAAATGCACATAACGATACAACGTGCCGGTGGCGCTCTGGATGGTCACACCAAAACGACCTACATGGGCAACAATGCCGTCTTCTGCTGCAACGGCCCAGTGCTTGCTGGCTTCACATGATGCCGGGCGAATGTCTTGCCCCTGATGGCCGCCTGACGCGCAAACTGGCAGATCGGCCCTGCGGAACTCGCAAAAGTTATCGCGCCATGGGTAGGAATAGTTCACCGGATCACACTCGGACCCGCCGTCAGCTTTGAATCCACCCGGTGCATAGGCGTGAGAGTTAGCATAGGCTGGGCCGGATTCCACCGGAAAACGCATGTTTGGGAAAAAGATGGCATGGCTTGCAACACCTTTACCGGTGTCTGCAATCAGGTCTCCCGGCTGCATAAAACGGGAGCTGTCATCTGCGTGAGCGGAGAAGCCAAAGGTCAGGGCCAGACAGAGATAGATAAATCGCATCATTGGTTTGCTCCATTCACAACAAGGAGGGTCTGAACGACGCTTTGAAGAAAATCAGGCTTACGGCAGCGCGTGTCTTTGATCGGGTTGTCGCAGGTCAGGCGGATTGTGTAATGCGCCCCGTAGCGGTTCAGATTGTAGTCTGCCCCGTTGCCGATGGACTCATGCGCCGTCGCTTTATGATGCTCGGTGAGATCTTCCGTTCCGGTCAGCACACTGTGAGACCCCAGAATACTGATCTGTGCGCCTTCCAGAGTGTAAAACGCAGCATAGGATGAGTTCTGGCTTCCGAACTGTGGTGTCTCCATCTTCGCATCACTGCCGAAAATCAGGACGGGCAGCTCAATGTAACTGAGCTTGCCAGTTGTAGCGGCGACGAACTTTTCCACGGCGGCTGGATCCCGCGCGAGTGACCGCTTTGCAGCGATTTTGGCTGCTTGCCAATCGATCTTGGTTGGCACACGCTCAACACCATTCTTTGCCAGAGTGGGAGCGGCGGTTGTTGCTGCCAGAAGAGTGGCCGCTAATGCGACTTTGGCGAATTCCATAAAAGTCTCCTGTAAATGCAAAAGAGTGCAAAGCCCCGGCAATATCGGGGCCTGCATCAAATCATGCGGTTTCAAGCAAGCGTTCTTCGCGCACGGGCGCTGCTTCTTTTGCCGCTTTCGCCTCCAGCCGTTTCATCTGGCTGATGATGTTGCGGCGGTGCATTTCCTCAGTGCCACCCACAGCGCAAAACGCCAGTGCATCGCGCAGGAAGGTCGAAACCTCGCCCTGATGATAGCCTTTGGTGCCGTAGAGCTTGAGCAGGTCAATCGCGCCACTGGTGATCGCTTCAGCGCCAACCAACTTGGCAATGGAACAGGTCATGCCGGCTTCCGGTGCACCGGACAGAAGCTGTTGGAGCGCGCCATAGGCCGTCCACTTGGCGGATTCTGCGGAGATGCGCATGTCGGTGAGCTTCTTCTGCACGTACTGGAACTCAAGCACCGGCACTTCGAAGGTCTGACGCTCCTGCGCGTAGCGCATCGCTTCCTTCAGCATCGGCTCAATCATCCATGCCGAAACCAGACCGTAATACAGCCTGCCGAGGGAGACGAAGGTGATCAGGTTGCGCAGGCCCTTGCCGGGAACGCCAAGCAGATCACCGTAATGCAGCGGGATATTGGTGAACTTCATCGGCCCGGTTGGCAAATCCAGATTGCCGAGTTTCTGGTCGTAGTCGCCAACTTCAAGGCCCTTGGTGCCTGCATCCAGTAAAATGAGCGAGATACCGTCACGCGCATGACCATCCAGCTTGCACACGACAAGCGTGAAATCCGCCACGGGCGCATGGGCAATGTTGTACTTGGCACCATTGAGCATGAACGTCTCATTTGGTCCCGGTGTCAGTACAGAAGAGGTGGAGCGTACATCGGTGCCTGTATCAGGGTCTGCAATTGCAGTCGCGCTCAGCTTTCCTTTGAGGATACGGCCAAGATAATCCTTCTTCTGCGCTTCCGTGCCGAACAGGTTGAGTGCATGAACCATGCCTGCCTGTGCTATGACAGAAAGCAGAATACCCGGCGTACGCACGGAGCATGCAAGACCTTCCAGAGCAGCGGTAAAGTCCCACCAGTCTGTGCCTGCGCCGCCATATTCTGCCGGGACGATGATCTTCCAGAGACCGGCTTCTAAAAGCCGGTCCCATGTGTCCTGATCAAATGCCTGCTTGCCAGCATGAAGCTCTGAGTGGTCAATCTGGCTGCCAATTTGAGCATACTTTGCTCGCAGAGCCTGTTGACGTTCATTCCATTGTAGATCCATCAGAGATCTCCAGATTTCAAAAGTGACGGATCTTAAGCTGGCTCGTGCATTGCGACAGGTTCTTGCAGAGCTGCAACCGCAGTCTTGAACTCATCCGGCACCGGATAGGTCGCCTGCTTTTCGTAATCAAACATCACGTGAGTGGAAGCTGCATTGGCAACCACACGGCCATCTGCATCGCCAAGACGCATTTCATGCTGCATCTCAAAGCTCTTGCCGCCAAACTTTGTCACACGGCTCAACACAACCAGATGGTCGCCGTAAAGAGCCTGAGAAACGTAGTCACAAGAGGTCTTCACCATGATGTGCGGCAGCTTTTCAGACTTAGGCAGCTTGAGCAGATCATGCATGTATTCCAGATAAGCGGACTGCATGTAATCGTAGTAGATCGGGCTGCTCACATGACCCATTGAATCTGTATCGCGGTAGCGGATATCGATTGGTGTTTCATAAGCTTTCTGTGTCATGAAATTCCCTCCTGTTGGGGTTTTGAAAATCATTGGTGAATGAAGGCTGGGTCTGTGTTGCGGCCTGCAACGGACCATGAATGGTGAAGCCCATAGGCACGGGACCGTGCTTTGTCAGGACTGTCAGAGAAAACTCGTTGGCGGCGCACAGCGTGGTGATGCAGCCATCAGCCTCGCCTTTGGCGCACACAGCCGCGGCTTGCGCGTTGCTGGTGACGTACTTGCGCTCAATAGAGGCCGGGATCAGTTTTTCCGGTGCCGGATGCGTTGCGCAAAGGGCTGGTGTTTTGCCGGTAGAAGAGGCCAGCACCATGTTGTCGGTGTTCATGATGAACACGTCCATCAGTTTCAGCTGGCCGATGTGCTCGTAAATAATTGAATGAAGATGCGGGTAGGCGACGACACTCAGCAAAACGGACTTGCGGCATTGAGCAACGGCTTCCGCTGCAATTTCCATGGTCGGGTGAAGAAAGACCTCGGCGTTTTTGCAGTGACGCTGTACCCATGTCAGAGCTGCTCTTTCGCAGTTCGTACCAGTCGGCCCCAGAGTGTGAACTTGCCGGACCCAATCAAAGGACAGTGGGGCTGTTCCTTTGGCCAAATAGTCCGAGGCTTCAATATGTGCATCCATAAATTCTCTGATCCTTCACTTGGGAAGAAAGACTGAAAAATGCCGATGCAGGATTTGCGCGAGGCGCTCCCCTGACAAACTGCGTTGGCTTGTCGTTGTTCTTATGCATGGGCAGAGCGGTAGTACGCGCAGACTCCGATAAATCTCCGTTTGCTCTGCCGGTCTTGAGGTGAAATTTGTTCCTCGCGTCCAGTAATATTTTTTCGTGTGACCCTATGGAGCCGGAAAGGTTTGCTTTGAACAAGCTGAAAAAACTGATGGCTTCCCTCAGGATAGATGAGGAATGCCTCAGCGGAAGTTATTGCTTCTAAATTATTGATAATACAGGCGGTTGCATAAAAAGAAGGCACCGCAAAAAATTGCGATGCCTTCTTAAGGGCTTAGTAATTTGGAGTTGCGCGAAATATAGACAGCGCTAGGCGGCAACAGCTTCGCTGAGAGCTTTGCGACCCATGTAATCATGAAGATCCAACATGCGTTCAAACCACAAATTGACAGGGTCGCTTGGAGCAAGAATTGGATCTGGGCAGCACACTTTGCACCACTGCAAGGTGCCGAACAGAACATAATCTGCATGCATCGCTCTCTCTCCACCGAACCAATCCTGATTGGTGAGCAGGTCGCGCACAGGGTTCAACTTCTCCGGCAAAGTGCTCAGTTCAGCGTCTCGCCCTGCATAGACCTCTTCGAGAGGTTTTCCGAACCGTTTTTCGCGTGCAGGCCGGAAGTAGGCGCGGTCGGCATCATTCATGATGTTGTACATATCCATCACAGCAATCACTGCCAATGTCGGGTGCAGGACGGTTTTGCAGTAGCTTTCCACAAAATGGGAAAGCTGGAGACCGCCAGCGCCATCAAACAGGCTGGGTGCGTCCTGATAGGTGTCTTCCAGATACTCGGCGATCTCAAAACTATCGCCTAAAAGCTTGCCTTGGTCGTTGAGCACAGGAACGCTGGTGAAAGATCCGTCTTCAATATTGGAAATGTCGCCAAAGAAAACCGGCTTCAGGTCAAAATCAAGGCCCTTGTGCTTCAGGGACATCATAATTTTCCAGACATGCGGGGAGTAATGTTGCCCGGAGGCTCCGCTGAGGCTGTAAAGAAGTCTTTGCATGTGGCTTCTCCCGATGAGAATTAAACAATGGGTTTGCGCTAAAAAATTCCTCAGTATTCCGGATTGTTTTTGTCTTTAACGCCAACTGGGCAGAGCAGCCATCCGCCCAACTGGAAAGCAGGGTGCAGCGACTTCAGCCCATTGCTGAGCTGAAGTCTTGCAAATCTGGTTCTTTTGAAAGTGTCAGGAGGCGATAAGGGCCGCCTCTAGTGTTCGGTCGTCCTGAAACGAAAGGCTCGTGCAATTGTCTGTCGCCAGAATGGAACGAACCGCCGCAATCACCGGGTCTTCTTTCCGGCAGGACAGGTGCGCAAACAACACGCGGGCTGATTTTTGCACCTGCGAGAGCAAGACGATGTCGCCCTGGTTCTCTTGAGGGTTTGTTGAGTTGGCATGAACGAGCCCGATACCAACACCGCTGGCAATCAAAGCACGTGTAACCCCCTCATCATCCACATTGATCACCCGCTTGGGCCTGATGCCATGCGTGTCCAGAAGGTCCCTTGCCACACGCCCGCAACAGGAATTGCCGCTTGGGTAGATCCACGGCACGTTTTCAAGCGCCTTCCAGTTCACCTCAGCCGCAACGGGCACAAGGTCCGCAGGGGCTGCGAGGTAAACGCAGAAATTGGAGATCTCCAACGTGGACAGTCCGGCGTCATCCTCGCCCGTTTCCGTATAAAATCCGGCGTCGAGGCTGCCATTGCGAATGCCTTCCAGCACCTTCACAGAGGGGCGGTGTTGCAGCTCAACTTCAACCTCAGGGAACTCCTGAGACATAGCTGCAAGCAGATTGCTTACAACGCCTGTGCTTGAGTTGCGACCAGCGCCGAGGGTCAGGCTACCAGCAAGACTGCCGCGCAGGCGTGATGCTTCCTCCAGAAATTTCTGGTGCCGGTCCAGCAACTGATGTGCTTCCGTGAGGAGGCGTTGTCCGTCGGGGGTGACCGCCATTCCACGGGGTGTCCGTTGGAAGAGCGTTAATCCCAATGTCTCTTCCATGTTTTTGATATGCGCACTGACAGCTGGCTGGCTGCGAAAGAGCAATTCTGAAGCTTTGGTTATGCTGCCTTCGCGCGCGACCGTCACGAAGGTTTTGAGTTGATGAATGTCCATCCTTTTCCTTCCAATAAGAAAAGAGTTTCTTGAACGTATTCGGCTCTGAAAAGGACAATAACTATGCTCAGCCGTTGGCTTTGGGCTAGTGTGCTGGCACCCGCTTAACGGGTATGCCCCGCTATCACCCTACGATAACTCTGCAGTCAGACCAAGCCTACTTTTGAATGCCTGTTCTTCTGCGAAATGCGTTTCCGGCCTTATTGCCGGGCCGGATGCTGAGTTCCTGAATTCCTTGTGATAGCGATGTTTGATTCCGCCGCGATAAGTAAATTATTTTGAGGTTTCGATGAATAATTTGATTGCTCGTCATCATATAAGTAGTTTGTTTCCGTAGTTTGGTTTAGTGATTTTAATTTTGTTGTATTTATTGCTGTGAGAATTTGTATTTATGAATATAGGAATTATATTTATTTAATATGACAATACATAACCAATGAATATTGTATAGTGCTAAAGTGAATTATTGATAATCACTTAGAGATGGAATTTTGTTTGCTTGGCGATGTTTTGGGCAGATGGGGCAAACGGTGATTACTTCCTCGGCACATTGACGGGAACTGCGAGGGCGAGCTGACAATGTGTCGGGAGCATGAGGGTTTGTCTGAGGAGCTTATCCAGATGGTTTTTGACGCAAGAGGCTTAGCGAATTTGCATCTGAGTCATCTCGTTGCTCAGCCAGTTGATGAAGTCCCACACAGGGGCTGAGGGGATAGATGTTTCTGGCAAGACAAACTGGAAGGCGCGCTGGCATGGGAGGGTCTCAGCAAACGGCTCCACAAGCGTGCTTGCATTCAATGCATCAATGACATAGAGATCTCTGAGAATGGCAAAGCCACGGCCTGCAATAGCGCTTTGCAGGATAAGGTCCGTGTTGTTGAACGTCAGTTGCTGCACCATCTGGCCGGAAAAGTCTGGCCAACTGGCTTCCAGGTACTTCTGCCAGTGGAAGGCTTCGTCTTCATGGATGAAGTCAGCCTTGGCGAAGAGCTCAACCGGAGCTGAATGTGGCGCCAGACGCTCTCCCGCGATGGCCTCCAGATAGCTTGGCGAGCACACCACGCGCATACGTTCCTGCGGCAGGGGAATAAGCGGAGATGCGCCGAGGTCACCCTCAGGCTTGGGCAGTAGACGTAGTGCCACATCGAGCTTTTCTTCTGCAAAATCAACGAAGCGATTGGCTGCACTGATCCGGATCGCCACATGCGGGTGCAAAGCGGAGAATTGGGCCAGACGCGGGACCAGCATAATGGAGGCAAGAGATGGCGCAATGCCGATTGTAAGCTGTTTTCGTGCGGTCTGACTGGCGAGTAGGTATGAGAGGTTCTCTATACCATTGTTGATTGCAGAGACCTCCGAAAGAATATCCTGAACCAGCTCCGTCTGCTCCAGATTTCGTCCGTTCATGCGGAACAGCTTGACGTCCCAACGCTCTTCTAACTGTTTGATATGATAGGATATCGTTGGTTGTGAGACGTTCAGTTCCCGCGCGGCAGCGGAGATGGATTTGTGCCGTGCAACTGCCGCAAGTGCACGTAATTCCTGTAGGGTAGGGACGAAACGTCGGGAGATAGCCATGAATGATGTATAGAGTTTTTCTATACATGGATCAATCAGACTGATTTGTCTTGCTCTGACCCGCACTTATAAACTGCCCAAAACTTTGAGAAATATCCGTCATAATGACGAATTTGGGGGTTGGGATGTTTAAAAATACCGGAAAAGCCATCTTAGGGGCTGCATTATTTGTCTCTGCAAGCGTTGTTGGCATGAGCGCACAGGCGGGAGAGGCTCTGGATGCGATTATGAAGAGCAAGACGTTGCTCGTGGGCTCTAACTCTGATTATCGCCCCAACGCGTTTATGGGAGACGACAACCAACTGCAGGGCTTTGACATTGACGTTTCCAAAGAGATCGCTAAGCGTCTTGGTGTTGAGGTGCAGTTTGTAACGCCGGGCTGGGAAATCATGACTGCGGGCCGCTGGTCTGGCAGATGGCATATGGTTGTCGGGTCCATGACCCCAACAAAAGCCCGCGCACAAGTGCTGGATTTCCCTGCCGTGTACTACTACACCCCGGCAGCTTTTGCGGTTCACAAAAACTCCAAGGCCACATCGCTTAAAGATCTGGACGGTAAGGTGATCGGCGTTGTGGGCTCGTCCACCTACCACAAGTACCTGGAGCACAAGCTTGAGATTGATGCGGTTGGTGCACCGGCGTTCGAATACGCTGTGACGCCGGGTGAAATCAAACTTTACAGCGATATCAACGAGTTTGACGAACTATCTCTGGGCGATGGCGTGCGTCTTGATGCATTGGCGCAGTCTGTTCCTGTTATTCAGCAGGCGATGAAGAAGGGTCTGCCGATCAAACAGCTGGGTGACCCGATCTTCTATGAGCCGCTGGCGATTGCAATCGACAAAGGCGATAAGGAACTGGGTGACAAGCTGGCTTCCATTGTTGAGGACATGAAGAGTGACGGCACTTTGACCAAGCTCTCCGTGAAATGGCACGGCGCGGACCTCGTGAGCGTTAAGTAAGATCATGGTCACACTCACCAATGGCGCTTTCAGGCAGGGTCCGGCCCGCCTGAAAGCAGCAGCAACGCTTGGATCACTGGCCTTTGTGATCGCGTTTTATCTCGCGTTCAATCAAGGCGTGATCGGGTCATTCCTTCGCCCTGCGATGAGTGAAGAAACACTTGCCAGCTGGTGGGGGCGTTTTTCTGTATCCATGGTGTTTTTCCTGCTGGCGTCAGGGCTGGGGTTTCTCATCCTCAGCCTGTCCCGGCGTGCTCAGCTGATCACTGTGTGGCTTCTGCTTGCTGCAGGTGCTTTCGGGTTCTTCCTAAGCTTTGAGCTGAGTTTTGAGTTTATCGGGCGCAAACTGCCCTTTCTGATAACGACAGGGGCATTCACCACGCTCTATGTCTCTGCCATTGCGATCACACTGGCCTTCATCTTTGCCTTGCTGGGTGCTACCGCAAAGCTCTCCGGTATTGGTGTGGTTGAGGGTGTCGGGGCATTTTATACCTCGTACTTTCGCGGCGTGCCGTTGTTGGTGCAACTCTTCCTGATCTATCTCGGCCTGCCGCAGATTGGCTATGTCATTTCGCCCGTTCCAGCAGCAATCATCGCGCTGTCGCTGGTGTATGGGGCGTACATGACCGAGATTTTCCGCTCTGGCATTCAGTCGATTTCGCTAGGGCAATGGGAAGCTGCGGATGCGTTGGGCCTGCCGCGTTTGCTGACGTTTCGAAAAGTCATTCTGCCCCAGGCCATGCGGGTTATTGTGCCGCCAACGGGCAACCAGTTCATCGCGATGCTCAAGGATTCCTCGCTGGTTTCAGTCGTCGGCGTCTGGGACATCATGTTCATTGCACGAACGCAGGGACGATCTGACTTCAAGATTCTGGAGATGCTGATCACCGCCTCCATCATCTATTGGGTCATGTCGGTCATGCTGGAATTTGTGCAACAGCGAATTGAGACACATTACGCAAAATCGCTGAAGCGATAATTATTCTTCCATTGATTTTGAGCGCGTAGGTGCGCCGCGAGTTTTCGTGCCCTGAAGGGATACGCTTATGACAAGCAAGACTGGCAAAACCACGCCGCAGAGCGTGGCTGCTGATAAAAGAACCATTGTCGGAATTTTGGCGAATTCCTCAGAAGATGCGGGCCTTGGAACGCAAACCATTGATGATAAGTACCTGACAGCCGCATTGCAGGCTGTTGGGGCAATCCCTCTCATCATCCCAACGCTCCTGAAGGAAGCAGAACTGGCTCATGTGCTGTCGCTGGTTGACGGGCTTATTCTGACAGGCGATGCCTCCAACATTCAGCCTGCGTATTACAACAATGACGGCACCTTTGAGAGCCATGGCCCTTTTGATGACAAGCGCGACACCTCTGCATTTGCGCTGATCCGTGCCGCTTTTGAAAATGACCTGCCACTGCTTGGAATTTGCCGTGGCATGCAGGAAATGAATGTGGCTTTCGGCGGCACAATCCGAAATGACCTTTATGCGAACCATGAGTTTTCGCTGCACCACCCCATCGACTACACGCTGCCACCAAAACAAAGATACGGGGCAGCTCATCAACTCATCCTTGAAGAGGTTGGACTGCTGAACTCTATCCTTGGTGAAGACGACCATCAGGTAAACTCTCTGCACGAACAAGCGGTTGAGACGCTTGGAGACGGACTGGTGCTTAATGCTCTTTCTGAGGACGGCGTGATTGAAGCCTTTCACCATCCAGACAAAGCGTTCTTCCTTGGCATTCAGTGGCATGCGGAATTTGAAGCCGTGAGCAATCCTGTTTCCACCCGCATTTTTGCGGCCTTTTCTAAGGCGATGCTGAGCGCAGAAGATGTGAAGGCGTTCCTGTAATTCTTCTCAATTCAAAACGGATTGCAGCTATTTACCTAGGAAAATTCGAACCAATCTCAACTAAGTGTCCTCTGATTATTCAATGGTTCCGCTGAGTGGTTGAGACAGGGTTGTATCATTGTGAAAAGGTTCATTGATGAATGGAAAGGCTATTTTGGAGACCTCCCTCCCTATAGCCATTACCTCCGTGATGTACTGCCCGAAAGGTGGGTCAGGTTCCATGCACTACCGGATACAAGACGATACGCAGAAACGCCGGAAGAAGCTGCAATTGTCTTTAACAGAGGCAGGGTACTGGCCAATCGGATTTTAAAGGAGGGGCAGAATTGCCTCTTCATCTCGTATTTCCCGAATTTCGATAAGTATCCTCTCCCTTACAGTCACAAGCTTCTTGATCAGTTTCGTCTGAAGTACTGGTTCAAATGGAAGTATGAGGATGACCCATGGGGCGAAGAGGAAACCATAGGCTTTTACGGCAATGAGGTGCGCTGGTTTCCTGAGGTCTATCGCGAAGCCCTTAAAGATGCAGCACAGGATGAAGAGCGTTTTTTACTCATGAACCGGGAAACATCACGCATATTTGCGCCTTATGACGGCGGCTTCGATTGCTTCATGCAAAATGCAGAAGAAGTTGCCCGCCTTAAATGTGAGTTTGCAGAATGGCTTCCTCCTTGCTGATGTTGCGAAGCCAAAAGGTCTCACACTGAGTAATAAAGCGTCATCCTGAATTGACCATCTCCAACAACTGGTATGCTTGGGCAGGCGGAGTGCAGCCAAAGCGGAACTTGACGAACTGCCGTTAAGGTGTTCACAGTCCAGCTATGATTTCTGCAGTAATATTTGATCTTGATGAAACGCTTTTTGCTCGCACGTCTTCCTTGAAGGCGTTCGCAGAAGACCAGTTAAACAACCAGTACCCGAACGTGTTCCCAACCCCGTCTCATGTCGTGGCTCGTTTGTTGGAGCTCGACAATCGCGGGAAGTCGTCAAAATATAAAGTGTACCAAACGCTATTCAAAGAGTTTGGAATAGACGACCAAAATCTCGCAGCTGAGTTATACGATCACTACATGCGAAACGCATGGCGATTTGCGATGCCGTTTGAGGGGCTTAATGAGGCGTTTAGTGAAATTAGGGCCTTGGGTGCAAAAATCGGAATTGTCACTAACGGAAGAACCGACATACAGTTGAGGTCTCTTCTGGCTCTAAATTTGGACCGGCTCGCCGACGACTACATTATCTCAGAGGCGGTTGGGTTGCGAAAACCAGATGCGAAGATTTTTCAACTTGCAGCTGGAAATCTATCAGTGCGGACTGAAGATTGCGTCTTTGTTGGCGACTCTCCAACGGCTGATGTTTCCGGGGCCCAAACAGTTGGAATGAAATCCGTTTGGTTTCCGAATGGCGCTATCTGGCCGACAGATCTTCCCACACGAGCTGATGCAGAAATTCAGTCTTTGTCAGAGTTAGGTGGAGTATTGAAGGCTTTTTGAATATCGGCTTAGGTCTTTCGGCGTACCGAACAGGCGATTTTGGCTGTTCGGAGGCTTTTGAGTATGAAAGTTTATTACTTTCTCATAGCAGGCCTGATCTATAGTGTTGCGCAAGGGACCGCGCGATATAGGGGACTGGACATATGAAGTTTATTGAAGCCGGGGTGCTGAACATCGCCTATATGGATGTTGGGCCGAAATCAGGTGTTCCAGCTGTTCTGCTTCATGGCTTTCCGTATGATGTGCGCAGCTATGACGAAGTCTCCGTCATCCTCGCCAATCGCGGTTTTCGATGCATTATCCCTTACTTGCGTGGCTACGGGCCAACCCAATATCTTTCTCCGCAAACGCCGCGCTCCGGTCAGCAAGGCGCATTGGCCTTTGATCTGCGGTCACTGATGGTGGCTTTGGAGCTGCCGCAGGCGATTGTTGCGGGCTATGACTGGGGTGGCCGCGCAGCCTGCATCGCCGCTGCCCTCTGGCCGGAAAAGGTGAGGGGGCTCGTGAGTGGCGGGGTGGACTACAACATCCAGAACATCCCCGCAGCCTACCGACCTGCCTCGCCTGAGGAGGAACAGCTCTGGTGGTATCAATACTATTTCCAGAGTGAACGTGGCCGCAATGGTTTGACTGAGAACCGCGAAGAGCTGACAAAAATGCTCTGGCAGCAATGGTCACCCACCTGGGAGTTTTCTCGCCGAACCTTCCGCGAAAGCGCCGAGAGCTTTGACAATCCTGATTTCGTTGAGACTGTCATCCACTCCTACAGACACCGTTTTGGGCTGGTTGAGGGAGATCCCGCTTTTGAGAAGATCGAGGTTCTGCTCACCGCGCAGCCGAAGATCAATGTACCAGCCATTGCATTGCTTGGTGCGAATGATGGCGTAAGCCCACCGCGGCACAGCAAAGGGCACGAAACAAACTTCAACGGATATTATGAGGCGCGTCTCGTCGAGGGTACAGGACATAACCTGCCGCAAGAAAACCCCGAGGCCTTTGCCGCAGCAATTATTGAAATTGCTGACAAAACAGAATAGTAAGCCGCGTTCTCGTGGTGGGGAGAGAGGGATGGACCTCTCTCCAATCGCTGGATTAAGCGGCTGATAAGGTCAGCGCGTCCAGCTCTTCAAACGGCAAGCCAACATATTCTTCTGCCAGCGCTCTTTGCTGGGTCTCGTTTTGCAGCAGAAGCTCATAGCTGTTTTGCTGGATTTTGGCATCGAACCCGTTCATGTCCGGGAAGACGTGCATCAACTGCGTCATCCGCCACGAGAAATTCTCAGAGCTCCACACACGGCGCAAAGCCAGCTCGGAATAACGCTCCAGATGAGCGGCGTGATTGCTCTTGATCTGCTCAATCAATCCGCGTGAGAGATAGAACACATCAGAGGCCGCCAGATTGAGCCCCTTCGCTCCGGTTGGTGGCACAATGTGAGCAGCATCGCCTGCGAGGAACATACGTCCGTATTGCATTGGCTCAGCCACGAAGCTGCGGAGTGGTGCGATGGATTTTTCAATAGAGGGTCCGGTGACGATATCTGACGCCACATCCGCAGGGAAGCGGGCGATCAGCTCTTCCCAGAACCGCTCATCGGACCAGTCCATAACACTGTCTGTCAGCGGGCACTGAATGTAATAGCGGCTCAACAGACGGTTGCGCTGTGAGGCAAGTGCAAAGCCACGCTCATGATAGGCATAGACCAGATCCGGCAGGGGGGGCACTTCCGCCATAATGCCAAGCCAGCCAAACGGATAAGCCCGCTCGTAGGTGCGTAAAATGTCGTCAGGAATGGTCTTGCGGCTGACACCATGGAAGCCATCGCAGCCAGCAATGTAGTTGCAGTCCAGATGACAGGTCTGCCCGTCCTTCACGTAGGTCACAGAAGGCTTGTCAGAGGTCACATCATGAAGGGTCACATCAGTGGCTTCGTTGATGATGTTGCCGCCAGCACGTTCGCGGGCGTCATACAGGTCTTCGGTTATGTCGGTCTGGCCGTAGACCATCATCTCCTTGCCAGTCCATTTGTGCGTATCAATGAAATGACTTTCAAAGCCCTGCCGCGTAATCCATGAGCCTTTTTTGCTCTTACCATTCTTATCCATACGCTCCGCAAGGCCATAATCGCGGAGCAGTTGGACTGTGCCGGTCTCTAAAAGACCAGCACGAATGCGAGAGAGAACATAGTCTTTGCTGCGCTGTTCCAGGACAACGCTGTCTACGCCGTTTTCGCTCAGGATGTGAGAGAGTAATAAACCAGCAGGACCGCCGCCGATAATCGCAACCTGAGTACGATCTCTATGGTGGGTCATGAAAAATTCCTTAGGTTCAAAACATCTGGCAGATCGCGGCAATGGGGTATGCGCTAAGTCAGAAGTAAAATGGATTGCAAATACACGTTTGAATGAAGTTCAGTGTTGCTGTTTATGATTGATATGTAAAATTGATTTATAGGCAGAATTTATAGCGAATTTGCTATCAGAGCGCTTTGATCCATTCGGTTGTCTCAGCAATCAGCGCTGCCAAGACAACCTGTTGTTTTGCGTTTTAGGAAAGCACTCTGGGCAGCCAAAGGGTTAGCGCTGGGAAGCTCACCAGAATTGCGACACGCACCAGCTCGGCGCCAAAGAATGGCGCAACACCTTTGAAGGTCTGGATCATCGGTGTGTCTTTTGCCAAAGCTGAAATCACGAAGACATTCATGCCCACTGGCGGCGTAATCAGTCCAAGCTCAACGACAATCAGCGCCAGAATACCGAACCAGATTTTCAAGTCCTCAGTGCTCATGCCATATCCGGCACCATCTGCTCCCTGATACATGCCGCCGTTCAGCTCCATAAGCACAGGCCAGAAGAACGGGATGACCAGCAACATCATGGACATACTGTCCATCAGGCAGCCAAGCGCGATCAGAGCCAGCAGGATCAGCAGCATCACAGTCATGGGTTCCAGACCGGAGCCTGCAATCCACGCCGCTGTCTCCTGCGGCAAGCCAATGCGGGACATGAAGATCTTGAGCAGCTCCGCACCCAGCAGGATCAGGTAGATCATGCCGGAAGTCGCTGCTGTCTCCTTCAGCGCCTCGATCATATCGCTGAGGGACAGATTGCGCTGGAGCAGTCCAAACATCATGACGAGAAACACACCCACAGCAGCTGCTGGTGTTGGATTGTAGAAGCCGAAATAGATGCCGCCGATGACAAGTCCGAAAACGGTCAGTACAGGCAGCACGCCGAGGGAGGCTGCGAGGAACTCTTCTCGCGTTCCGGCACCACCTGCAGGGCCAGATGAGGGACTGACGAAAACGTAGAGCGCGATCACCGCGAGGAACAAAAGAACGGCCAAAATACCCGGAATAAACGCAGCAACGAACATAGTAACGATATTCGCCTCCACGATCACCGCATAGATGATCAAAACAACGCTTGGCGGGATGAGAATTCCCAGAACTCCGCCAGCCGCGAGTGTTCCAGTCGCTAAAGCACCTGAATAATTATAACGCTTCAGCTCTGGCAGAGCGACTTTGCCCATGGTGGAGGCGGTTGCGAGTGATGATCCGCAAACAGCGCCAAATCCGGCACAGGAGGCAATCGCGGCCATAGCCGTGCCGCCCTTCATCCAGCCAAGCCATGCGTTTGCTGCTCTGAACAGAGATTGGCTCAAGCCGGTTTTCGAGGCGAGCGCACCCATCAGAATAAACAGCGGAATGACGGAGAGATCGTAAATGGCAAACTGGCCATACGCCAATGTTTTCAACTGACTAAGCAGTAACATCGGGCCGTTGATGAGAGCAATTCCAACGCCGCCGACAAGGATCATCGCGTAGGCAATCGGGATACGGATGACAATGAGGAACACCAAAATGGCGAGGGCTCCAAAGCCCATGAAAAGACTTGCCGCCATCAGGTTCTCCGAGTCAGATCTCTGGTGTTTTCATTCAGCGTAATAATCGCCCCAATGCTCAGCAGAAAAAGCGAAATCAAAACAGGCACATACGCATACCAAACAGGGATCTGCAAAATTGCGGTGGTGTAATCGTACTCTCTTTGATCAGACATACCATGGTACATCCGCCACAACAGCAACAACCCGAACCCAAACGCAATCAGCGATGCGATCAACGCCAAAAACGCTTTCAAACGAGGTCCAGCCTTACTGGTAAAAATGTCCGCTGTGACATTGGCATCGGTGATCTGACAGAAAGGCAGGAAGGAAAAGACTGCGATAGCAACGCCGATCTCAGTGAGCTCGAAATCTCCGGGAAAGGGAGCTGCCCATATGTTGCCAAGGGTGGAGTAGATGTTTATCGCGACCACCGCCAGCAGAACCAAACCGCCGGTAAGTGCCCATGCTACAATAAGTTTTTCGAATGCACCGGCAATGCCGGTGCGTCCGAGTTTTTGAAAGGCGCCCATAGCTACTCGCTGTGCTTGGAAATCAATGCCTGTGCTTTTGCAACAATCGCGTTGCCATCAATGCCTTTTTTGGCGACTTCTGAGGTCCATTTGTCAACGACCGGAGCCAGAGCTTCTCTAAAGACAGCTGTTTCTTCTTCAGAAAGAGTGATGTGTTTGTTGCCTGACTTTACAGCGAGGCCGATGCCAAAGTCATCTGTCGCACGCCAAACTTCACCAACCTTTGCCCACCACTCAGGACCAGATGCATCACGGAAAGCCTTCTGAATGTCTTCAGGCAACCCTTCCCAGCGCTCTTTGTTCATGGAAACCTGGAAGACAGAAGTACCAAAGCGCGCTTTGCCAGCACCTTCGATCTGATACTCGGTCTGTTCCTGAATTTTCAGCGGTGGAATGATTTCCCAAGGAATAAACGCCGCATCAATCACGCCTTTTTGCAAAGCTGTCGGCAGCTCAGGAACCGGCATCGCTGCAGGAGACGCGCCAAGCGCTTCAATAACCCATGCGCCGGTACGCGATGGCGTACGAATGCGCATACCTGCCATATCAGCCGGACTGCGGACTTCCTTGTCGCGCGTATGAAGGCCTGCACCTGCATGCACGTGCAGGAACATGACTTCCAAGCCCTTGTATTCAACTTCAAGATCGCTCTTGAACATGTCGTAAAGTGCAAGGTTTGCCGCGCGTGGATCATCCAGGAACACGAACGGAAGTTCCATCACTTCGGTGCGCGGAAACAGGCCCGGTGTGTAACCGTTCAGGGTCCAGACAAGATCAACAACGCCGTCACGAACCTGGTTGACCAGCTCTGGCGGGCGACCGCCAAGTGACATGGACGGGTAAATCTCGATTTTGACCTGGCCGCCGGAATTTTCTTCAACGGCCTTTGCCCATGGTTCCAGCATTTTGGTCTGCGCTGGCGCTTTGGGGCTTAGAAAGTGGTGGAGCTTAAATGTGTATTCTGCTGCACCTGCCATGGAAACACTGGCAAGCAAAAGTGCCGTAGAAGCGCAGAAGCCTTTGAAATTACCAAACATAAGTATGTGACCCTCCTGAAGAATGGTCGAAACCAGACAAGCCTTCCTGATCCTGCTACTTGGGGCAGTCTCATCTCCCTAAGGCCGTCAAATTCTTAATCACGATCCGGATGATCCGCCAAGGGAATTCTTAGGAATCACCACTGTGAAATCGGAGAATTACATATACTTTTCAAAATGAATAATGAAAAATACCGTGCTTCTCATGCCGTATTGGGTATCAATATGCACCTTGAATTTGCTCTGACTTAGTGAGCTGGAGCGCGAACTTCCTCCTGCTCGCTCAGTCCCATAAGGATCTCGGCAAAGCATTGGGCCGCTGTATCCAGCGTTTCGCCAGCGCGCATGTTGAGACCGACAGAGCCGACCGTCGCACGGGTATCAATCGGCAACTCCACGAACTGGCCGCTTTCAATCTCACGCGCAATCACACCGCGCGAAATGATCCAGATCGCGTTGTATTCCTGTGTGAAGGCTCTGCCGAATGAGTCCGAGACGGTTTCGATTGCCTGCTCTGGTTCAGGAATGCCGTGTTCAATGAAAAGCCGATCGACGAACGGGCGAATAATTGAGGCTGCAGAAGGGATTAGCACCGGATAAGCATCCAGCTCATTCACGCTGATCTGCGGTTTTCCTGCGAGGGGATGGTTCTTGTCGACGGCAAAAACGACACGCTCGCGATAATGCGGCTCGAACACCAATCCCTGCATATTCTCTGGTGCTGGCAGGCGGCCCATAACAAGATCCAGCTCACCATTTCTCAGTTGATCCAGCAAGACGTGGTTCTCTCCGGTTACGATATGAAGCCTGTTTCGCAACCCTGTATCAAGGAAAGCCTTAACAGCCTGCGGAATGAGCGATGCAGCCACTGTTGGCAGAGCGCCAATGCGGACCATCGGGCCATCGCTATAGTTGAGCTGAGATAATGCATTGATGCCGTTACGGGCAGCGGCCAGACTGGTGCCTGCATGACGCAGGAACACCTCACCGTAATGAGTGATGCGGATACCGCGTCCGTCTTTTTCAATCAGAGGCTGCCCGCATATTTCTTCCAGTTCGCGAATAGTACGGGTGACGGCTGGCTGGGTGAGATGAAGCACCTCCGCAGCGCGGCTCACGCTGTTTTGGCGAGACACTTCCACAAATGCTTCTAAATGCCTGAGCTTTAATCTGCGTAAGTTATTCATAACAATCTCAATATGATTAGTCTGGATAATATCATTATTCATTTTGAAACAGACATGCAATTGATCCGTTTAGGGGGATGCGCATGCACTTCATAGAATTAAACTCTACAACGCTTCACTTCAGTAAGACCAATTCAGAGTCAGCAGCACCAGCGCTTGTTCTGATTAATTCATTGGGAACGGACTTTCGCATTTGGGATGAATTTCTGGTTCATCTCGGGCATCAAGGCGAAGTTCTGACCTATGATAAACGTGGGCATGGTCTTTCTAGTGTTGGCGATGAGCGGTATTCGATTGACTTGCATATGCGTGACCTTGCTGCGCTCATGGACAGCCAGTCCATCAAGAATGCAGTGATTTGCGGTGTATCTGTAGGGGGCATGATCGCAATGGCGCTGCAGGCCGCCCGGCCTGATCTGGTGAGCGGGCTGATCCTGTGTGACACCGCACCGCGCATCGGTGACGCACAGACGTGGCAAGAGCGTATCAACGCAATTGAGGCCAACGGGATGGAGGGGATCGCTGATACAGTGATGTCTCGTTGGTTCTCAGCGGGCTTTCAGGCAAAATGGCCAGAAGCAGTTGCAGGATATCGGAATCTTTTGTGCCGAACACCTTTGGACGGATATATCGGCACATGTGCAGCCATTCGGGACGCTGATCTGACCTGTCAGGCCGCACAGATTGACGTGCCTGTTCTCTGCGTTGCTGGTGAGGACGACCAGTCTACACCGCCAGAACTGGTTGAGGAGATGGCAAGCCTCATTCCGAACGCTAAATATGAGCGGGTGGGAAACTGCGGACATCTGCCAAGTTTGGAGCAACCTGAGTATCTGGCGCATCTTGTTCGGCAGGCGATTTCTCGTTGGCCAAACAGGGTTGACCAGCGTGAACTGCGGCAAAGCGAAATTTACAAACAAGGCATGCAGACACGACGTAGAGTGTTGGGAGACACTCACGTGAATGCTGCTGAAGTTCAAAAGAGCAGTTTTGATGCGCCTTTTCAGGAGCTTATCACTGAAGCGGCTTGGGGGCATGTGTGGTCGCGGCACAACTGGACATTGCGAGAACGGTCCATTGTAACTATTGCGCTTCTCGCTGCGTTAGGGCACCTAGATGAGGTGGCCATGCATGTGCGGGCTGCAAGAAACACCGGGGCAACACGGGAAGATATAAGCGAAGCTCTGCTGCACACCGCAATTTATGCCGGTGTGCCAGCCGCAAACAGCGCCATCAAAGTCGTCAAAAATGTTTTCGCGCAGCTTGATGCGTCAGGGGAGTGAGATGAGCAAGCCAACGACCAATGCTGGTCCGTTCTTTCCGCGAGACCGGAACTGGCATCCTCCGGCATTGTCGCCTAACTACAAAACGAGCGTGTTGCGGTCTCCGCAAAAGGCGCTTTTGTCTCTCGGAAATACAATCAGCGAAACCACCGGACCAGTCTTCGGCCACAACATACTGGGTGAGCTGGATCACGATTTGGTGCAGAACTATGCCAAGCCTGGTGAAAGTGCGCAGGGAGAGCGCATCATCGTCCATGGTCATGTTCTGGATGAAGAAGCCAGACCAGTTCCGAATGCGCTGGTAGAAGTTTGGCAGGCCAACGCTGGTGGCCGCTACCGCCACAAGAAAGATGGCTATCTTGCGCCGCTTGACCCGAACTTCGGCGGATGTGGTCGCGTCATCACCGACGAGAATGGATACTATGCTTTTCGCACCGTTCGTCCCGGCCCGTATCCGTGGCCAAACGGGGTGAATGACTGGCGCCCGTCCCACATCCATTTTTCGCTTTTTGGCTCCGGTTTCGCACAGCGCCTGATCACGCAGATGTATTTTGAGGGCGATCCTCATATTCCGCTGTGTCCGATTGTGAGGACGATCAATGATCCGGCTGCGATTGAGATGCTGGTTGCTAAGCTGGACATGAACCATTGTGTGCCAATGGACGCTCGTGCTTACCGTTTTGATATCGTCCTGCGTGGCCGTCGCTCGACCATGTTTGAAAACCGTATGGAGGGCAATTGATATGACAAAGCTGGAGTATCTGAAAGAAAGCCCAAGCCAGACGGCTGGTCCGTACGTTCATATCGGCTGTACCCCGAATTTCATCGGGAACACAGGGGTCTTCAAAGAAGACCTTGGCGCGCGCATGGTGAATGTGCAAACCAAAGGCCAGCGCATTACCATCAAAGGTCGTGTGTTTGACGGAACAGGAACACCTTTGAAAGACGCCATGCTGGAAATCTGGCAGGCGGATAGTGAAGGTCTGTTCAACAGTCCGTCGGAGACGCGCGGCGAATCTGACCCCAACTTCACCGGATGGGGACGCCAGCCGGTCAATCTGGATAGTGGCGAGTTCTGTTTTGAGACTGTAAAACCGGGCGCTGTACCGTTTCCGGATGGCAGGCCACAAGCGCCACATATCAACTTCTGGATTGTTGCGCGTGGGATCAACGTTGGTCTGAATACACGCATGTACTTCCCGGAAGAAGAGGCAGCCAATGCGGCTGATCCAGTGCTTGGCCGTGTTGAACATCGCGTGCGCGTATCAACGCTGATCGCGAAGCAATCCGGCGATACCTACACCTTTGACATTTACATTCAGGGTGACAACGAAACCGTCTTCTTTGATATCTGATTGATAAATATGGCTGAATTTCTGTCTTTAAAAGATGCGGTCAAGAAATACCTCAAAAGCGGCAACACTGCCGCTTTTGAGGGTTTTACGCATCTCATTCCCCACGCCGCTGCCCACGAAGTTATCCGGCAGGGTATTGATGAACTTACTGTCATTCGTATGACGCCTGATCTTATTTATGATCAGCTTATCGGCATGGGGCTGGTCAGGAAATTGATCTTCTCCTACGCGGGTAATCCGGGTGTTGGATTGTTGCGACGTGTGCGTGATTCAATCGAAAACGGCTGGCCGCGCTCCATCGAGATTGAAGAGCATTCCCACGCCGCTCTTGCCAATGCATATGAAGCTGGGGCTGCTGGCCTGCCATGCGCCGTGTTTCGTGGTTATATGGGTACAGAACTTCAGCGCGTAAATCCGAATATCAAAAAAATAAATTGCCCTTTCACGGGTGAGGAATTGGCTGCTGTTCCCTCCATTCGTCCTGATGTTGCTTTCATCCATGCTCTTAAAGCTGACCGCAAAGGCAACGTGCTGATTGAAGGAATAGTGGGTGTCCAGAAGGAGACCGTGCTGGCTGCTACGCATTCCATAGTGACGGTTGAGGAAGTGGTTGATGAGCTGGATACGCATATGAACGCGTGCATCCTGCCACACTGGACCGTCTCCGCTATTTGCGAAGTGCGCGGCGGGGCACATCCGTCTTATGCGCAAGGGTATTACGGCAGAGACAACAAGATGTATATCGACTGGGATCCGATCGCAGCAGATCGTGAGAGGTTTCAGGCATGGATGGAAGAACACGTGCTGAAGCAGGGACCAGAGGTGTTTGCTGACCGCATCAAAGGGCTGGAGGTAACTCCGTGACAGCACAAGACTTTACCCCGGATGAGATGATGGCTATCGCGGCATCCCGCGCCTTGAACAACACGGATGTGTGCTTTGTGGGCATCGGCCCGCCATCTGCTGCCTGTAACATCGCCCGTTTAACTCATGCACCAGACATTACGCTGATTTATGAGAGTGGAACGATTGGCACAGCACCAGACGTTCTGCCGCTTTCCATTGGAGATGGTGAGCTTTGTGACACAGCGCTGACGACGGTTTCAGTAACCGAGATGTTCCGCTACTGGCTGCAAGGTGGCAAGATCACAGTCGGTTTTCTGGGGGCAGCGCAGATTGATCGTTTCGCCAACATCAACACCACCGTGGTGGGTGACTACGACAATCCAAAGGTAAGATTGCCTGGCGGCGGCGGAGCGCCTGAGATCTCCTCTTCCTCTCAGGAAACTTACATCACCATGAAGCAGAGCAAGCGTGGTTTTGTAGAGAAACTGGACTTTTTCACCTCCTTTGGGCACGGAGAAGGAGGGGACCATCGCACACGCATGGGCATCACCACAAAAGGCCCAACCCTGCTGATCACCGACCTTGCCATCTGGAAACCTGACCCTGTTACCAAAGAGCTGACAGTGGTTTCGCTTCATCCGGGTACGACCAAAGAACGGGTGCAACAAACAGTGTCTTGGGCTGTACGGTTCTCGGAGGATTTGCAGGAGACCCCTGTGCCGACTGAGGAGGAACTGTCTGTTCTGCGCGCATTAAAAGCGCGAACGGCGGCGGCGCATGCGGGTAACAGAGTGGAGACGGCCTGATGTCTGAGGCATATATTTGCGATTATATTAGAACACCGATTGGTCGTTATGGGGGCGCGCTGTCTTCTGTTCGGGCGGACGATCTTGGCGCATTGCCAATTAAAGCGTTGATGGAGCGGAACCCTTCAGTTGATTGGGAAGCCGTTGACGAAGTGTACTACGGCTGTGCCAATCAGGCTGGTGAGGACAACCGCAACGTGGCTCGCATGGTCGCGCTGCTGGCAGGTCTGCCAGAAGCCGTACCTGGTACGACGCTGAACCGTTTGTGCGGGTCTGGCATGGATGCTGTCATTGCGGCCTCTCGTGCCATCAAGACAGGTGAATGCGACCTTGTGATTGCTGGCGGCGTGGAATCCATGTCCCGTGCGCCATTTGTGATGCCAAAGGCGACCACACCGTTTTCACGTGCCAACGAAGTGTTCGACACCACCATTGGCTGGCGGTTTGTGAATCCGAAGATGAAGAAGCAGTTCGGCATCGACAGTATGCCTGAGACTGGTGAAAACGTCGCTGAAGACTTTGGGGTCTCCCGGGCTGATCAGGACGCGTTTGCCGCGAGCTCACAGGCTAAAGCAGCGGCTGCACAAGAAAATGGCCGCCTTGCCAAGGAGATCATCGAGGTCACAATCCCTCAGCGCAAAGGCGATCCGATTATCGTGTCCGCTGATGAGCACCCACGCGCAGGGACGACTGCCGAGAAACTTGCAAAACTGCCGACACCATTTCGTGAAAATGGCAGCGTGACTGCGGGTAATGCCTCAGGTGTCAACGATGGCGCTGCTGCGTTGATTGTTGCCTCTGCAGCAGCGGTCAAAAAATATGGTCTGACCCCGATTGCGCGCGTGCTTGGCGGAGCAACAGCCGGTGTTGCGCCGCGTATTATGGGCATTGGCCCTGCTCCTGCAGCGCAAAAACTATGCGCGCGGTTAAATTTGCAACCTTCTGATTTTGACGTCATTGAGCTCAATGAAGCCTTTGCAAGTCAGGGGATTGCAGTTCTGCGCGAACTGGGGTTGGATGCAGGTGCAGCTCATATCAACCCGAATGGCGGGGCGATTGCATTGGGCCACCCACTAGGCATGTCCGGCGCACGCATCACCGGAACCGCAGCGTTGGAACTGAGCCTGCAAGGCAAAAAACGCGCACTGGCCACTATGTGTATTGGAGTTGGTCAAGGCATCGCGATCGCGCTGGAAAGGGACTAATGTGAGTGTGAGCCTCTTCACCAATCCTATGTGGAGCGGATTGTTTGGAGATGAGGACGTGCAACGCGCCTTTGCTCTGGAATCAACTCTGGATCACTATCTGGCTTATGAAGTGGCTCTCACCAAGGCCTTGTTCGCACATTCTCTCGTTTCAGCCGAAGCAAAGGACGCTGTGCTTGCTGGCTGCAAAGGGTTTGCGCCTGACATAACGCGGATCAAGGCAGGCGTCGCAAAAGATGGCCTACCAATCCCGGCTTTCATCAAGCAACTGCGCATGCGTGTTGGTGAGCCATATGCCGCTGAATGCCACAAAACATCCACCAGTCAGGATGTGATGGACACCGCACTGGCGTTAGCTCTACGAAAAACCTCTCAAATTCTGCAAAAGCGCTTGTCTGCGGTCATCGCTGCACTTGAGACTGTGAAATCGGCGAATAGCGATTATCCGTTGATGGGCAGAACGCGCATGCAAGCCGCGCTGCCAATAACGGCGGGTGACCGCATTTCCACATGGATTGAACCGCTGAAACGGCACTATCAACGGCTAGATGATGTCGCTGCGGAGGTTGCAGTGCTCCAGTTTGGCGGACCTGTAGGAACAAGCCATGCTCAGGGCGAACACGTAGTTGCTATCGCCGCGCATATGGCGGCAGAGCTGGACCTGAGAGTTCCGGAGCACTCATGGCACACGCAGCGGGACAACATGGTGGATTACGCAAACGTTCTCTCCATGATCTCCGGCAGCCTTGGCAAGATTGGTACGGATGTCGCTTTGATGGCCCAACAGGGTCTTGAGGAAATTAAACTTTCCGGTGGTGGACGCTCCTCAGCCATGGCCCACAAACACAATCCGATCAACGCTGAATTACTGGTGACACTTGCCCGTTACAACAGCACCCAGGTCTCTGCGATGCATAGCGCCTTGGTGCATGAACAAGAGCGTTCTGGCTCAGCTTGGGCGTTGGAGTGGATGACCCTGCCCGGCATGTGCATTGCAACGGGTGCTGGTCTTCAGAGTGCATTAAAGCTGCTGAAACAAACAGAGTGGATTGGAACCCCCTTAAGTGATTAACTGCGCGCACCTAGTCTGAAAGGGAGAATGAGAATGTCCAGTCGCAATGAAGCCATCCAACGGGCGGAAACATATTTCGACAGCGGCGCATTCCTCACTGACCTGGCCCGATTAATCGCTATTCCGACGGAAAGTCAGGAACCCTACCAAAAACACCAATTGATGCGTTATCTGAAAGAGGAGATGCGACCACTTCTCGAGCGTCTTGGCTTCAAAACGCACATCTTCGACAATCCGAATCCGATTGGTGGCCCTTTCTTGTTCGGTGAACGTATCGAAGATCCAAGTTTCCCGACAGTTCTGACCTATGGGCACGGAGATGTTGTGCGCGGACAAGCCGGTAACTGGATGGGGGGAAGAGACCCGTTCGTTCTGGAAGAAGACGGCGAGCGCATTTATGGGCGCGGTACCGCTGACAATAAGTGCCAGCATCTCATTAACCTTCAGGCCTTGGGTTGCCTTTTGCAGGAAAAGAAGCAACTTGACTTCAACTGTAAGGTGATCATTGAGACTTCTGAAGAAACCGGCTCCGCTGGCCTGCAAGAGTTCTTCGATGAACACAAGCAGATGTTGGCAGCAGATGTGCTGATCGCCTCTGACGGGCCGCGCTTGCAATCGGATACACCAACAGTCTTCACCGGTGCGCGTGGTGCGCAAACATTCACACTACAAGTAAACTTGCGTGACGGTGCCAATCACTCAGGCAACTGGGGCGGGCTGCTTGCAGACCCCGCCATTATTCTTGCCAATGCAATCTCCTGCATCGCGGACAAACGCGGTCAAATCCAGATTCCTAGTTGGCGCCCAACCAGCCTGACACCAGACATTAGGGAAGCTCTGAGTGATCTTCCCGTTGGTGATAGTCAAGGCCCGACCATAAACGAGAATTGGGGAGAGGAGGGTCTCACCCCTGCCGAGCGTGTGTTTGGCTGGAACTCCTTTGCCGTGCTCGCAATGAAGAGCGGCGTACCAGAAGCACCAGTAAACGCGATTGATGGTTATGCCTTCGCAGTTTGCCAGCTGCGCTACGTCGTGGGAACGGATGTACAGGGTCTCGTCCCATCTTTGCGTGCGCATCTGGATGCCAATGGATTTAATAATGTCGAGATAAGGCAGGAAGATCGCGGCTTCTTTCATGCAACGCGCCTTTCGCCAGATAATGCTTGGGTGCGCATGGTGATGGCGTCCCTGGAAGAAACCAGTGGCAAGACACCCCACCTTTTGCCAAACCTTGCTGGCTCCTTGCCTAATGAGTGCTTTGCAGAAACATTGGGCCTGCCAACCGTTTGGGTTCCGCATTCTTATGCTGGTTGTTCGCAACATGCGCCCAATGAGCATATTCTCAAACCGGTTGCTCGCGATGCCATGCGAAATATGGTGGCGCTATTTTGGGATATTTCGGAAAAAGGGGCACCTACTTAGGCTATTCAATGCCGTCGTGAGGCTCATTTTGGGATAAAACCCTCATGATTTAAGGCGCTTAAGAGAAAAAGGTGAGCAGGCAGTGGAGAAAACAGATTTCTTTGTAAAAAATGCATTTGCCTGCTGGACAGGAGAAATTTGGCACCCTATAAGACGCTCACCTTCGCAGGACGGGAAACAAACCGACCTAGCAGAATGTGCCCGGATAGCTCAGTTGGTAGAGCAGCGGATTGAAAATCCGCGTGTCGGTGGTTCGAATCCGCCTCCGGGCACCACTTATCTTCTTGAAATTACTAGATAATAAAGTGAGCATTCGCTCAGCTTTCTTAAGGTTTGACACTTTTTCCGGCATGGTTTGACACTTTTGCTCTAACTGCTTACTGAACTCTTCCCCGCGCAGAGTGATTTCCTTCTCAAATCGGACTGCAATATCCGACATGCTTTTGCGCAAATCAGCTCCTTTTGCATAAAGCCGTGCCATCGCTTCTGTTTCATGTCCCAGCGCAGCGGCAAGGTCTCTGTCATTCAGCCCAATCTCCCGCAAAATGGTCGCCACCGTATGCCGCAGACCATAAAGAGTAAGGCCCGGCTCAATCAGGTTCTTATCTTCTAATTGGATGCGCAGCTTTCTCCACGATGCTC
>NZ_LMCG01000044.1:0-801 GCF_001623065.1 Pseudovibrio sp. Ad46
CAATTGCAGAACCTGCACCCAAAGAGTGCGACCCGGCAGGCACAGCGCATGTGGTCTTGCAAGGTCGTGACCGGCCTGAGCGCTCGTCAGATGCGCTACACGAAGACCTGTCTGAAGAGCTGGAGATCCGGGGTTTTCTGGATCAGTTTCCCGGCCACCGCTTGATGGTCAGGCCAGGGGAACAACCGCACAAGGAGATATTCTGATGGTTTATCCGCTGGCGGAGCAGAGACTGGCGCAACAACATAGTGCAGCTCATGATGTAAATCCGGTTCAGGATGAGGCAATCGCGGTCTCTCTTGAGGCGTTTGCTCAGGCGATCGTGGATGCCCATCAGGGCATGGCGCTTATGACCGGTGGAGCTTTAGATCTAGCCACCTTGCCCGGTACATTGCTGGACAGCCGGTCTGGACATCAGCTTTTGAAAGAGATCGGTATTAAGGGGCGTTATTACACAAAGATAGCCAATGGAAAGACCTACGTGATCTTCAAAGGTTATCCTGCCGTGCGCGAGGTTCTTAAGGGGACACGGTATCTGTCGTCCTCTCCAAAGGTTGTTGCTTTTGGAATTGGACCAGAAGCCATTCGGGCAGGTGGCCGGGCGAATGCAGTCATCATGATCACCTGCTATGTGGCCCTGGATATCATGCAGTTCATCATGAGCGATACGCAGCTTTACAGCGAACTGTTTGCCAACATCATTGTCGATGTGGCGATCGGGGCTGTTGCCATTGGGGCTGGCATGGCCGCAGCAGCTGCTGGCGCGCTTCTGGCCGGTGCTATCACCACAGTTGCTATTCC
>NZ_LMCG01000045.1:0-1210 GCF_001623065.1 Pseudovibrio sp. Ad46
TAGATTTTTCCGTTGAATTTCCTCTCTAGCTAGCCGACCCCAATTAACCGAATGACTTCCCTAAGGGAAGGAGCAAATTTAGATCGTTGATACCAGTTTCAAAGGTTGGCCCAACTCTCATTGCGGTTTTGGCCTGCAAATAGAGCACGACAGGCCCGACTAAAAGCAGGACTGAAAACACTCATATGAGATTCTCCTTTTAAGATTTTGTGGTACAATATTAGCCCAGAAATTGAGCGGGAATCCATCTGGTTCGCCAGTTTAACGAGATTGGATACCATTTTAGCATGTGCGTCAGCAGCTTCCTCAAACTCACCGACAGCCATGAATATATCCATTTTGACATTCTGCCTTTTCGTACTCGTTTGCTCTTCTAGCGCAATGAGAAAGCTATCAGCCCACCAGATGGCTGGGCTAATAGCCACATATCGTTGAAATGCTTCTGGCTGAGTAAAGGCCGTATTGAGTACGAATAGCCCTCCCATGGAAATACCCGTTAGCGTGGTTTGGGTCAGATCTAAATCGAAACGACTAGCAAGCCATGGAGATAGTTCTTCTAGAATAAAAGCTAAGAAAGAAGTTGCGCCACCTGCCAGAATTTCATCTTGCCAAGTAAACGGTGCTGGTGCGCGACGCATCATGGCTTCAAATCGCTTGTCCTCACATGGGGAAAGATCACGTGTGCGAATTGCTAGGTGTTCTGCTTTTTCACCTCTCCCAGAAACATCATACCCGATGCCAACAATGCAGTGTGGTGGAGGCCCATCTGGTTCCATCGCCAACGAGTTCAGTAAGGTCGACGCAGCACCAAAGCATATGTTGCCATCGGTCACAAACATTACTGGTACAGGACCACTTTTAGAAAACATCGGATTTGGCATCGCGACGTCAATAATGAAATATGCACTAACATTCTCAGACCAAATTCTGAAACGGTTTGACCCTAGAATTGGTGTCGGACCAAGATCAGTAAACTCGTTGGTACAGCTGCTCATATGGTATCTCCTTGCTAGAGATAGCAATACTAAGGTTTTGCCCTGCCCACCATTCTTGATTTGCAAATGTTTCGCACTATATATTAATGGGTACAAAGAGTTACCGTCATTTACCCTGAATAACTTCAGTAAAGCGGCACCGCGTAAACAATGCATTCTCCGTTATGCAGATACGACAGGGAGTAACACCTCCACTGGAAGTGCTCGAGCAGATG